>NZ_JASPGQ010000018.1:0-38209 GCF_030229885.1 Corynebacterium sp. MSK204
CAAAATGGTAATAAGAAGGCCGCTGCTTAACCCCTAAGCAGCTTAACTACGTGTCCACGATTTGCGGGCAACCCCATTTGGCTTTAGATACGACTTTGTTGTACCACCCTTTATTGATCTTCTTGAGGGCCGCAAGAGCAGCCTTGATTATTGCTGATATCTTTCCCTGTTCCTCGGCTTCGGGAGTGCCCGAATTCTGCTTGATCTGAACTTGCTCAACCGGAACTCGTTCGATGGAATTAGTGCGTGATGGGCGCTCCCGCGTTTCCGTCGCGTTGGACACGGAGGCCGTGGAGATGGACTCCTGGGCTGAAGCAACCACCGGAACAGCGAAGATGAGTGAAGCAGTTAGGGCACCTGCGATTGACTTGCGGTAAAACTTCTGAAGTGACATAGATAACTTTCTGGGATTCGGTTTGCAATGAAATCAGGGCTTTCGCCATAAGGCCCCCTGAGGAAAGTTATTACAGAAGCGGTCATTTAAGAATGTTTAGTTCTGTGAAGGATACGAAGGTATCACTTAGGGGAGATTCGGTTGATTTCTACGGCGGTCGGCTGTACAACCGGCCATTTCATGGGTGTGAAGCACTTTCTGAGGGGTACTGGGTTTGTGACGGGCATGGACTTACATAGGAGATACTTGGCCCATAACTGTTGCGAAGTACGATCAGGATACCTGTGAGCGCGCGTTAGGCTTGTACTGCGAGGCTGTGGCCGAAGATGGTGCCACGAAGTCCGGTGCACGCCAAAAGATCGGCGGGATATTCGATATCAACCCAGCCACACTGCACAAGTGGATCCGCAAAACTAAGGCCACCACTGCACAAGCAATGGCGAAATCCCAGCAATAAAAAGACACGGAGCTTGCTCAACCCCGACTTAGGCCATATTAGTGCACACCTTGGTTCCCTGAACTCAGCCGTCCCAGCAGTTCCGTGACGTCATCAGGTACCGGTGAAGCAGCATGGATCGTCTGCCCCGCCACCTGCCCTGGAAGGTCCGGTACCTCCGCAACGTCCGCACCAGCCGCTTCAACGACAACCCCGAGCGCTCCTCCAGCAGATGCCCCACAGCCATCGCCGCCATCACCACACTTAGGTGCGCCTCGATGGATTCCCGCTTGTGGTGGTAGATCGGCCAGGCCTCGAGATCGGACTTCGACATCCGAAACGCCTTCTTAAATCTTCAACAACTGCCGGTAGGCGTGGATCACCTGTTCGGCAGGCAGATCCACCCGGGACGTCTGGTACCCCTTGAGCTCGGCCAGGGCCTTGTTCTTGGTCACCAACGCCCAGTTGACCTGCTTATTCGGCGCCTTGAGATCCACGAACCGGTTGCGCTTGACCGGCAACTTCCCGGCCACGGCCTTCTCCGCTTTGGCGACCTGCTCATCAATACCCTTCAACGTGCGGCGTGCTCTGTCCCAGGAGTACCGGTAGTAGGTGACCGAATGCGGCACACCGCCTGGGCCACGGCCCGTCCGGTCGGCTCACGTCCAGATCTGCTGGTCCTCATAGTCCTGGCCGGGGTTGTTCTTGCGCCACTGCGCCACCGGATAGGGGATGTCGTTGAATTTCACTCCGAGGATGCAGTGCAGGCCGGCCTCGATGATCGAGGCCTTGTTGCCGGCAGAGAACATCCCGGCGTCGACGACAACGGTGACCTCTTCCACGCCGTAGGCGTCCTGGACGTTTCTGATCATAGGAAACATGGTGCGTGTTTGAGCCATGTTCCCCTCAAACGCACCCACGGCCAGCGGGAAGCCCCGGGCATCCGCCAGCAGGCCGACGGTGATCTGCGGCTCGAGCCTGCGTTTTTGGAAAAGCCCGGCTTGCGGAACTTATCGCCCTCATCGGTTTCAAAGTACACGGTAGTCACGTCGTAAAGAACCAGGACACCGGGTCCGATCCCGGCATGGTTCGCGCAAGCCTGGGTAAGCCGGTCGCGGAAGTCGTCGGTGGCGTAGGCCGGCAGGTGTCGTTGGATGGTGCGGTAGCTGGCGAAGGCCACACCGAGTTCCGCCAGTGTCTCAATGCTGTCGACCTTCGATCCTGCCTGCACGATCCGGGCGGTGACGAGGTCAAAAACACCTGATCATCCCTGGTGGCCTCATCGAAACCCAGCTCGCTGTACGCGGCACGGATGACCTCGAGGAGGCGGCCGGCGCGCTCGGAGGTAATCGGCACCGGCGCATCGGCGGATCCGCTGCCGGCGGGTGTGGTGTCCACACCAAGATCCAGGCTCACCTGGTCGCCGTCAAGAAGACACTGGTCCTAGGCCTAAAGCAGTGCAAGATCTTCGTCAGTGTGCGCCGAACCGAGATGTTTCATGGTCTTGGCGCCGCGTTTCTGCGAGTACACGACCTGCACGGCAGTCGACCCGAAGGCGGTGCGCACGGTGCGGATATACGGGCTCATGAAAATCAATCTAACCGCCCACCCCGAAACCCACCCCCTTAGCGCACACTTTCCACCCGTAGTAGCCATGAATCTGCTGGTCTACGTGTCAATATGCAATACCTCACAGCAAAAAGGCCCAAGTCGGGTAAGTCGTGCGGCCGGAGCACGTGCGGATTCGCTCGAGCCGATTCCATTCGAGCCAACTAACTCGTACGTTTTAGCTAGAACACACGGTGGCACTAAACCCATAGCGCCGGGCAAGGTAGCCTACCGCGCTGTCCAACGCCGCAAGCTCCACCTCAGTTCCAGTAAGGACCTGACGGCAGCCGATGCCAACGCTTTCCGCACCCACGCCCGCGGCTTCACCATATACGAGCGCCTCCATAGAGATCTCGTCGCGGTACCACCGAGTACACCACTGGGCGGTCAGCGGGTCATCGCCTGGGACGATGAACTCCGATTCGGTGCGAATGCACCGATCCATGGCGCGTTCTACCTCTGGGCGCAACGCACGCGGCATCCCAGAAATTTTCAGCACACCAGTGACCACGACGGCCGCACCATTGCGGCTGGGCCACGTGTAGTTGGAGGCCGGTTGATCAACCGGCACTGGATTGACGCAAGTATTCATAGCCGATATCTCCCTCGACAAATCACCACTGCTATCCACACGCGTGGCGTGCGGCGCAGTGCAAGACGAGCTTCGTCTTCCCCAACGAACTGTCTTTTGCGTCTGCACCCAATTTTCCTGCGCCACACCACCCTCTACAACCCTCAACTTTCACTTCAACCCCCAAGATCTAAACCTCAACACAAAGTCCAGACTGTGATTAAAGTGACTAAAGAAATTGAAGTTACAACAGTGAAATTTGCCCCTTGAACCGCTTTCCCTAAAACAACGTCCCGGTACGAGTCGCTCACAAGGCAGTTAGCTGCGGAAACACTTGCCCAATAGCGCTCACCCCTAGGGCCTCGGCCGAAAACTACCCCAGTCCCCCTAGGGGCTAAGCTCTCCAAAAAGTCCCAAGTGGTAAACCCACGGCGGGGGTAGCCAGGCGCCAACCCCACTCTCATCCCCTGATTTGAAAAAGAGACGCACGCCCCCATCAGTAGAGCGGTCGATATTCATTTATTTTGTGTTAAAAAACAGTTTGACACGATCCACGCACTCTGCTTATGCTGAGATAAATTCAAACAATCCCGTTTGAATTCTCCCTATTGAAAGGAACCCCCTATGTTTGATCTTTCTTCTGCTCTCGGATTCCAGATTCTCTCCCTCGTTGACGGCATCTTCACCCAGTTCGCCATGTTCCTCGAAGGCCTCGGTCTGCAGGTGTTCTAAAAAGAGCAGCTTTAAGCTCCCCACTCCACTGGAATGGGGAGCTTTTCTCGTTTTTCCTATTAAGGAAAATCTGCGACGGAGCCCCTTACAGCGCCTTCCAGATCTTTGTATTGGTTTCATTCCACAGTGGCTTTGCCCAATCACCAAAATCTCGGTCTGTCAATGCCACCATGGCGTAGTCGCCGGCCAGCCAGAGGTAGGTTCCGGACATGCCGAAGTGCCCGGTGGCATCGGCAGGCAGGGCTCCCATCCAGTGGTCTTTCTCACCGCGGATCTCAAATCCAAGTCCCCAGGTGCAATCCTTAAAGCTCCCATACCCGGGCACAATGCCGCGCAAACCAGGAAAGTGAACGCGGCGCATATCGGCCACAGTGCTGACATGCAAGATCTGCGGGTTTTGGATCTCGGCTGCAAATGCCGCGAGATCCTGCGCGGTAGAAACCAAGCCGTGCCCAGCCGAACCCTCTAAGTGGGTGTAGGACATGCCCAGCGGCTCACACGCACCTTCACGCAGGTACTCTGCAAATTCGATGCCAGTGGCATCTTCAACGATCTCTGCAGCCCACTCATAACCGGCAGAGGAATAGATGCGCCGCTCGCCCACTGGTTTTTGTTGTTCACGCGAATCGAACTTCACGCCCGAGGCGTGCGCGAGCAGATGCTCGAGGGTCGAACCCTCCGGACCGGCGGGCTGCTTCAAATCCACCGCGCCTTCCTCCACGGCCATCATCACCGCGTATGCCGACACCAGCTTGGTAACGGAGGCAACCGGAAATTGGCGCGATGTATCGCCTACCGTGTCTATCACCTCACCGCTGTGGATCAATGCTCCGGCCACGGTATCTACGGGCCATTGACTTATCTGCTGCAACTCGCTCATATCTTCCAGCCTACTGTGCTCTCGACCTCTGAATAAGGCGTGCCGATCGGTACGGAGGTAAACCCGTGGTTACTGATAAAGGAATTTTTGGTGTAATGCGGTCTGAGCGGTTGCAGGCCCTTTCAATCTTAGAAAACTTATGAATATGACAAGCAGAAACCACAGCACGCAATCAGAGATGTCTCATGTCAACCGCCGCAAATTCCTCCAAACCAGCGGCACAGTCGGCGCAGCCTTGGCGCTGACCACCACTGCCAGCACGGCCAACGCCAGCACTGCTCATGCACAAAGCAGCCTCTCCTCGCGCCCAGAACCGCACATGGTAGAGCCCACACTCGGTGAACGCCCCTTCCTGCACGGGGTAGCCTCGGGAGATCCCATTCCAGATTCTGTTGTCTTGTGGACGCGCGTGACCCCAGATGCAGATGCGATGCCTGGCTCCGGTGCAGGCGCGCCTACCACCGTGGAATGGGAGATTGCGCGGGATGAGGAGTTTAGGGACATCGTCAAGCGCGGCGAAGTCACCACCAATCCCGCACAAGACCACACGGTCCACGTGGATCCTCACGGCCTCGAACCAGAAACCGTGTATTACTTCCGCTTTCGTGCCCAAGATAGAATCTCCCCCGTGGGTCGTACCAAAACCGCACCGGCGGTTACGGCATCCCCAGAAGAACTAACCTTCGGTGTAGCCAGCTGTGCCAACTGGGAGTCCGGCTTCTTTCAAGCCTATGGCGATATCGCACAGCGCGGACGAGCCGGGCAACTAGATTATATGGTCTTTCTGGGAGACTATATTTACGAATACCCACAGCGCGAGTACGCCGGTTTCGGTCCAGTACGCCTGCACCACCCCGCGCACGAGATTACGACACTGGAAGATTATCGCACGCGCCTCGGCCGCTACCGCACCGATGAAAATCTCCAAGCAGCACATGCTGCCCTGCCGTGGATCGCGGTCTGGGACGACCACGAAACCGCAGACAATTCTTGGAGGGACGGCGCCCATAACCACACGGAGGGAAAGGAAGGCGCTTGGATCGATCGCCGCAATGCCGCGATGCAGGCCTACTTTGAATGGATGCCGGTACGGGCAAGCAATCCATCCGATAATGGCCATCTCTACCGGTGTTTGACCTTTGGCGATCTCGTGGAACTGACCATGATGGATCTGCGCACATACCGCGATAAGCAAATTCTCTTTGGCCCTGCCAGGATGGCCGCCGAGGGGCGAAGCATGCTCGGTTCGGAGCAGTACGACTGGCTGGTCAACAAGATCGACACCTCCGCCGCCGCGTGGAATATGCTGGGCAACTCCGTCATGTTCTCCCCCATGAACCTGGCTACCCTGCAGCGCGACGACAAACTGGCACCCGTATCGTCCTCACTGTCATCCAATATCACCGGCATTCCCGTCAACGGCGACCAATGGGATGGCTATTCGGCAGAACGCCGGATGCTTATCGATGCCCTTGCCAAGCACGACTCCCACGCCCTCTTTGTTACCGGGGATATTCACTCCGAATGGGCACACAATATCAGCAAGGATGGGCGCATCTTCGGAGCCGAAATGGTGTGCTCCTCTGTCTCCGCCCCCAATGTCAACGAACAGCTCCATCTTCCCGAGGACAACGAGCTTTCCAAGTTGGCAGAGCGC
Organism: Corynebacterium sp. MSK204; assembly: GCF_030229885.1. NCBI lineage: Bacteria > Bacillati > Actinomycetota > Actinomycetes > Mycobacteriales > Corynebacteriaceae > Corynebacterium > Corynebacterium sp. MSK204. The sequence continues at coordinate 6,279 of NZ_JASPGQ010000018.1, forward strand.
TACCTTTTGGAGGCAAACCCCCATACACGCCACGTAAACCTCGATCACCACGGATATAGCTATGTCACCATCCGCCCGGATTCTGCGGAAATGCACTGGCTGCGCGTTGAGGATCTACTCAACCCCACCGCAGCAGTAAACGAAGCCGTCACGCTGACATGGCGCCCGGATGAGGGATTTAGTTCTTAATATTAAGCGGGCAGTTGTTAACGCTCGCTAGGTTCACGTTCGATATAGAGAGTGAAAGATCCTCTCTGGGATATTTCACTCTCTATCACTCGCGCTCTCCCCCCCCCTACCTGCCGCGGACTACGCGTTAGTCCGCGGCAGTTTCATAATCAATGTAGCCGCGCTCGCCGCCGACGTAGAACGTGGCCTGATCTGGCTCATTAAGGGCCAGGCCTTCTTCCCACCGGCGTACCAAGTCCGGGTTAGCAATGAGCTGACGGCCCACGACAACGGCATCCACGTGGTCCAACTTCAGCTCGCGCTCGGCATCTTCCTTGGTGGTGACAGTGCCGAAACCATCATTCATCAGGACCTTGGTTTCGCCATTGGCACGAGCCTTCTTTGCCAAGGCCGAGATGAGCTCGCCTTCCGGCTCGGCGTGCAGGAAGGAGACATAAGCCAGGTTCAGCGGGGCAATGGCGTCCAAAAGTCCGCCGTAGGTGGCCAACATATCCGCCTCGTCATCTTCAACAATGCCTTGTACAACGTGGGCCGGGGAGAAACGCACGCCCACGCGGTCAGCACCAATTTCATCTACGACAGCACGAATGACCATCTCTGGCAGGCGCCACCGGTTTTCTGGGCTGCCACCAAATTCATCGTCGCGCTGGTTGGCAGACGGTGCCATGAATTCGTGCAGCAGGTAGCCATTCGCGTTGTGAATCTCTACACCATCAACGCCCGCGTCGACGGCCCGGCGTGCGGCGGCCCGGAATTCCTCAACGATGCGCGGGAGCTCATCGGCTTCTAGTGCGCGCGGTACCGGTGCATCCATCTTGCCGGCAAAGCCGCGAACCTGGCCGTCCCAATCCAGCGCGCTGGGGGCTTCTGCTTGGGCGCCATCAATAAGATCCGGGTGGCTGGTGCGGCCGCCGTGCATGATCTGCATGAACAAGACGCCGCCCTTGTCGTGCACTTCGTTGGCTACCTCGCGCCAACCGGCCGCCTGCTCATCATCGACGATTCCCGCCTGACCCGGGAACGCGCGGTTGGTCCATGCGGGGAAGGTTCCCTCCGTCACCACGAGACCAGCGCTAGCGCGCTGGGAATAATACTTTTTGTGCAACTCGCCGGGCACACCGCTGTGACCTGCACGCTGACGAGTCAGCGGTGCCATGGTCACGCGGTTATTCAACGTATAACGGCCAAGTTCCAAAGGTGTAAATAATGATGTCATGTCTACTGAAACAGCCCGGGTATCAAATTTGTTCCACCCTGTGGCCTGCTTTCTATAAATCCACAGCTAGATGCTGGTTTAAGTGCTAAAGTTTTCACCGTTCACACCGCCGATTTTTACCCGTTCTTATGATGTTGAAACGCCACACTTCCTTAATGCTTGCCGCCTTGTCCCTTACCATGCTGAGCGCCTGCGGTACCTCCGATGATTCCGATTCTGCCGAACCCGAACCTGCTTTTGTGCCCAGCGAGGCTTCCACGGCCCCTACGACCGTGACGGAAACCATGGAGAATTCTCCAGACTCCACCGCGGAAAAAGGCGATAAAGAAGGCGCCGAACATGGCGATGCCGGCTCGAATGATGACGCGCCCCCAGCTGGAAATCACACGCTTTACGCTGGGAAAATTGGCGGCGACTGCGGATATACCAACCAGGGAGACACCATCGAAGCCGGCGAGCATACATCCTGCGAATTTACCGGTGCTATTTTCGATGAAGCGATCAAGCACTCCTATCCATTCCGGCAGTCCGATCCGAAGGCCAACGGCGCGTATAGCTCCGAGATTTCCGTCGCCAGCCCCACCACCGGTAAGACCTATGATCTTCACTGTTTTATTGGATCAGATGGTCGCGCACTCATATGCGGAAAAGACGGAGACAATAGCTTAAGAGTCACCTACCAAGACGAGAAGAACGATCGCCGTTGGCCCGACCGCCTCGAGGTATACGGCGGTTTGCACTAGCGACTAGTGGGGTTCTGAAGGAATCGCGGTCTGTTGGCTATTTGCGGCCCCGCTATTTCCGTCTGCGCCCGAGTCTCCGTCTCCATTCCCTTCGCCATCGCCAGAATCGCCGTTCGAGTCAGCCGGCCCGTCTTGATTGCTGCCGTGCCCGTCTCCGGAATTAGGAGTCGAATTGGGGTCCTGGCTGGGGTAGCTAGGAACGGTCGGCGTATTGGTGGTCGTCGGTGTTGACTCAGCATCCGTCGGCTCGGTTGGGGTGCCGGTAGTAACAGGTTTTTCCGAGGGCAGATTCTCTTCAGATTCCGTCGGCGCCTCGGAAGAAGATTGCGTATCCCTTTCCTTCCAATACTCTGGCGATAGCCAACCTGCATCCGCGTCCTCTGGGTTGCTTGCCGCGAGGATGAGCAGCCCAACGACGAGAAGGGCCGCCACAAGGCCTGTGGTGGAGGCGCGCACGCGCCCGCCGATGGTGGCGATCTTCTGGAATCGCGTATTTGTCTGAATCGAGCGCCAGATCTTCCGGCGCGATGTCGCCTCGTCTTCTGCGGCATCTTCGCCCGCTTCATCCGTGACTGCCTGCTCATCGAGCTTGGTCTCAGCAAGCTCAACTTCCTCTGGGGCCAGTTCCTCTTCCACCGTGGGGTCATCCACTGGCGTATTGGGGCGGGATCCTTCCCCGGCATCCAAGGCGTCCTTGGCCGATTGCGCCGCGGCATGCTTTGGTTCTGCCGAATGCTTCTTTTTCTGTTCCTGCAGCTCATCAAAGTCGATGGCGGAACCGTAGTGGTCCCAGAATTCCGAAAGCAACGCCGAGCGGATAGCGCGCTCCACGGACCACTGGCGGGCGGGATTCACAGTCACCATGATGCGGTAGCCCACCTGCCACGGCTGACCGGCAACCTGCGGGCTGACCAATTGCGTAGCGGGAAGAACCGTGAGCTCGCCGGCGACATCGACAGAGATATCTGGGGCTTCAATAGCGTGCTCAGAAATCTCTTTGACACGGCTCGTAATCTCCGGCAAAGATTCGCCCTCGTGCACGGGGACGTTGATATTAACCACCGCACGGGACCATTCCTTGGAATAGTTGGTCACCACACCGGCAGAACTATTGGGGATGGTCACCAGCTCACCAGTTGGGGTGCGCACCTTCGTGGTGCGCAGGGTCAGCGTCACCACATCGCCTTCCACCCCAGGAATGCCAGCAAAGGAGACGTAGTCACCCACGCCGAATTGCTTTTCCGTGAGGATGAAAAATCCGGAGAGGAAATCCGAAATCACGGACTGGGCGCCGAAACCAACTGCGGCGGAAACTATCGTCGCAGGCACCGCAGCGCCCAGCGCCGGAACGCCGAGGTTAGTCAGCGCGGCGGCGACCAATAGGAAGTACGCAACCGCCTGGACGATGTAGACCAATGCTCCGGTCAGCGCCAGCCGTGCCTTCGTGGACTCTTCTTGCTCATCCAAATTATGTTCAATGATCCGGATGGCTAGGCGGCCCATGCGGGGCAGAAGAATGCCGATTATCACAAATGCGATGAGCGGCAAGCCATGGTCAACAATGAGGCCCCACAGCTCAAAAAAGAAATACCTCAAGTTCATGGTTCAAGGATATGGCACCTAGCTGAGAAATTGATGCCAGTTTTCTGCCAGAAGTAAGAAGGCAGGAGTGGGAAGATGGGGGCATCGGCAAGCAGATGCCCCGGGGCCTAGTCGCGCGATTGGTAGCGGTCCATCAGGCGATCAATCAGCTCATCAGTAAGCTTGTCATCTTCCAAAATCGTATCGAGCAGCCGCTGGGATTCCTCGCTGGAGGTCTGCTCCTCTTCCTCATAGGAATCGCCGCTAAAGTCCACGCCAAAGTCCATATCCTCAGACTCCGCTGGCGCCGTGCTGAACTGATCGACGTCTGATTCGAAGGACTGCAGAAACTCGCTGGCCTCCTCCGCCGCATCCTGTCGGCGCTTGCCGGAACGCACTTGCTTTTCGATGCGCCGTTGCAGCGCCTCTTCCATCTGCCGGTGGCGCCACGAGCGCACGCGGTGTGGCTCCAGCTTGCGCCCGACCGCGCGGCTCTTGTTCTCTGCCTTTTTCGCCAGCACCTTGACCTGCGCAGCCGTATCATTAATCGGCGCCCACTCCTGATTCGCGGGCACGCGCCACCCGGCCCAAATTCCCAGCAGCGCCAAGAAAATAGAGACCAATGGCCCCACGATCATGCCAACGGCCAACATATCGAAGTGGTTTCCCACCAGCACGATTACCGCACAGGCGATGGCTGGGATCACCGTGGGCTGATTATCGCCAAAGACGGCGGGCTCGCGCCCCATGGCGATATCGCGAATCATGGAACCGCCGGTAGCGGTAAACACGCCCATCATGATGCACGGAATTGGCGGCAGCCCATAGGTAATGGCCTTCACGGCGCCGGTGCCGGCCCATAGGCCGGAAACGACGGCATCGCCATGCGCCTGGATATAATCCCAGGTCTTGCCCTTAAAGTAGACAAAGCGCGCAATCAACGCACCCGTAAACGCCAGGTACAGGTACTCCGGCTCGCTCATCGCCGCCACGGTGCCGCGATTAATAAGTACGTCGCGCACCATGCCCCCGCCCAGGGAAGAAAACATCGCGATGAAGAAAAACCCGATGATGTCATACCCGCGCTTGCGCGCAATGGTGCCGCCGATAATTCCCATCAGCAATACACCGCTGACATCGGACCAGCGATAGAGGGATTCAATGAGCGGATCTACTTCTGTCATGCCGTTTATTAGACTGCACTGCTCACCCACGTGCAATTCGCCTGCCCACATGCTCTGCGGTGCTACACTTTTCCTGTTCTACTGCCCCTTCTATCTCTCCCGGCATTCCGCATAAAAAAGATTCTCGCGCTCTTTCCTGCACTCCTGCTGGTTGGGTGCTCGTCCACCCCCGCTGACGAGGAGCCCAATTTCACCGGTACCAGCCCACACAGCGCCAGTTCAGACAGTGATGCGCTTGCCGATGCCGCGCCTGCCAAGCCTTCCAAGCTGCAGAAAGCGGAGAAAGACGATGATTCCGCACTCGCTGCGCAGGTAGGCGGTATTTGTGGCATCCGCGATTACGCACAAATCATCGCCGATGATGCCACCGACTGCGCCTTTGCCCTAGACATTTATAAGCACGCAATGGATGCCCCATACAGGCTCGAAACCCCTGATCCAACCGTTACTGCAGCCTGGCAGAGCGACATTGCTGTAAAGAACCCGAGCTCTGGTGAGAGCTACGATCTCCACTGCATCATGGCCACGAATCAAAAATCCGTCCATTGCAGCTCCCAAGAAGACGAAAATATCGGCACCCGCATCGAGCTGACCGCCAGGCCGATTTTCTCCGAGCGCGTGCACACCGAATACTAAGAAGGAGGCGCCAGCATTGCTTGCCGACGCCTCCTTCTACCGTGGGGCCACCGGGGCTCGAACCCGGGACCGACGGATTATGAGTCCGGAGCTCTAACCGACTGAGCTATAGCCCCACGCAGATTGCACGCCTATTTGGGCGATTATCTGCCCTCAAAAGATTAGTCAAAGAGCGGCCAAAGACCAATTTGCCCCCTTCGCTATTGAGTATTTGTACGCTTCCTACCCCCTGAGGGTAGAAGTTAATTATGCGCAACTACTCTCTTCTCTCATTCTCGTCTCTGCACTTACGCTTTCCTCCTGCTCGGATAGCGGTAGTGAGAGCTCAAAGACAAGCGACTCCAGTAATTCCGCGTCCGATGCACAGGTTGATGCGAAGTCCGTAATTGGAACGTGGAAGCAAGAGGACAGCGCTTCTGACGATGGCTGGATAGAGGCCAGCATCACTGATGACGTCATCACCATCGAATGGGTCATGGACAACGGCGAAAATCGCATGATCTACTGGATTGGCACTTTTGATGCCCAAGCCGCTGCATCCGGTGAGACCGTTACCTCAAACCGCGATACAGTTGCCACCGCCTCTGAGTGGATGGCCGCTTCGTCAGACAAGAAAGATTTCTCTATCGATGACAACACCTTAACTTTCAAGGTCGCGATTGAGGATAAGGAATTCACCACACATATGAAGAAGGTGAAGGATGATCCGACAACCGTTAATGAGCTAAAGAGCACAGATTTTAGCCAAACCTTTGAAGATGGAGTCTTGGATGTTCCAGCCGCCAAGTTCAAAATAACCGATCACCGCGTTATCAAGCCCGGTGAGCCTGGCAATGAAACAGGTGAAAAGCCACTTCTCGTCTTTAGCTATGACGTAACGAATAAAACGGATGAAACCCTGACTACCACCGACTTTGTCGCGTACTTCACCGCCATCCAAGACAATGATCCGAATAAGGTAAACGAGCTCGACGTCGGTTCCTATATTGATCCTGAAACTTCCGATACTCAGCTTGAACAGATTAAAAAGGGAGGCACTGTCGCCGGAACAATCGCCTACGAGCTCGATGATCTAACGACACCTGTGGACCTTGTTGCATCTAGGTCCTTTAGCCAAGATGAAATTGGCCGCCAAACTTTCGAGCTCGATTAACTGCCCGGATACAACGCGCGTAAATCTTCCGTTCTAGCCACTACAGGAAGCGAAGCCCGCCGAGATGCAAAGCCCGAAAGAAAATCGAGCCTATTTCTCACTGGGGCGGGCAAAACTTGACAGGCAAAACCAGCTCCCTCCCGTATACAACGGGAGGGGCCTGTGGTAGTGCTCAAAGCAGCATTTTCGCTGTGTTTCTCCCCGCGCCAGCGGGGATTTCTCATTTCCGCTCCCTTAGCACGGGTCCATTTCTAGGTCCGGCCTTTCCGAAAGCACACGGCTTCCCCTTGTATTGCGACCAATCCAAAGGACTATAGAGCCAATCCGACCACCCTTTGAGCGGCTCCAACCACCCCCGTGCATACGTTACCCCCTGCTTTCACCTCCTATTTCGCTGCGCCCTAGAATCATGAGTGACATTCACCCTGATGCCACTATTTCTGTGATGGGAGATACACATGGTCACACTAGATTCCCTCTTGGTGCCCGGCGCCGTGGAGATACATGGCACCGCCAAGGACTGGAGAGCAGCCATCCGACTGGCAGGATCACTGCTGGAAGAAGCGGGCACGATCACCGCAGACTACACGGAAGCAATGGTGCAATCTGTAGAAGAAACGGGCCCATACATTGTGGTGTCACCTGGTTTCGCTTTTGCGCACGCACGGCCTTCGGAGGCGGTAAAGGAAACTTCTTTATCGTGGGTCCATCTGGATAAGCCGGTGGAATTCGGGCACGATTCCAATGACCCTGTTGACCTCGTCGTGGCATTTGCCGCACGGAGCGACTCCGAACACCTGCAGGCGATGAAACAGCTAGCAAAGCTGCTAGCCACCAAGCGTGATGAACTTAATCGTGCAGAATCCGAAAAAGAGCTCCGCGCAATCCTCACGGCATCGACTTCGAGTAAGAAGCGCACAACTTCCGCAGCACCGGCGGAGTCAACGGCTCGTCCAGCAAAGCAAACGGCCGCAGATTCTGTCGCGTCCAAGGGAAAAATCCTCACGGTATGCGGCAACGGCCTAGGCACGTCTTTATTCCTTAAGAACACCCTGGAACAGGTACTTGATGAATGGGGCTGGGGGTCATACCTGACCGTGGAAGCCACCGACACGATCTCAGCCAAGGGTCGGGCGAGCGAGGCGGATTTCCTTCTCACCTCCGGCGAAATCGCTGCCACGCTGGGCGATGTCGGCGTTCCCGTATACGTCATCCAAAATTTCACTTCCACTTCCGAACTAGATGCGGCTCTTCGCGAGCTCTATGACATTTAAGGAATAACGCATGGATATTCTTCTGGCCATAGCCAACTTTCTCGTCAACGAAATCCTCGCTGTACCTGCTTTTCTCATCGGCATCATCACCGCCGTCGGCCTAGGTGCCATGGGGCGCGGCGTCGGCAAGACCATCGGCGGCGCGATTAAAGCCACGCTGGGTTTCCTCCTTATCGGCGCCGGTGCTGGCCTAGTATCCGATTCGCTAGAACCACTGGGTGCCATGATCACCGGCGCGACGGGTGCACAGGGAGTGGTGCCGACTAATGAAGCCATTGTCGGTATCGCGCAAGACCAGTTCGGCAGCCAAGTCGCTTGGATCATGATTTTGGGGTTTGTTGTCTCCCTCATCTTGGCCCGTATTACACCGCTTAGTTATGTCTTCCTCACTGGCCACCACGTACTTTTCATGGCCACATTGCTGACGATGGTGCTCGTTGCCACTGGATATCCTTCGTGGGTCATCGTCGCCTTTGGTGCGGGACTGCTTGGCATTTTGATGGTGTCTTTGCCCGCTATAGCCCACCCCTTTACCCGCCGCATTACCGGCGATGATTCCGTGGCAATTGGGCATTTTGGCACGGCTGGGTACTTGGTCGCAGGTGGCGTCGGCAAGGCCGTAGGCGGTAAGGGCGATAAAATGTCGCCTTCATCTGAGGACCTGAAACTCCCAGAGGGCTTGCGCTTCCTGCGCGATTCGATGGTGGCGACGGCTCTTTCTATGGCACTGATGTACCTTGTGCTCGCGGTATTATTTATTGCGCGTGCAGGGTCCGATGAGGCTTTCACCGCCTTCCCGGATGGCGCCACCGATGTGGGCAATTACCTCATGCAATCCATAACGCAGGGCCTACAGTTTGGCGTGGCCGTTGCCGTCATCCTTTTCGGTGTCCGCACCATTTTGGGCGAGCTTGTCCCCGCCTTCCAAGGTATTGCGGCAAAGGTGGTTCCCGGCGCGATCCCAGCGCTCGATGCCCCGATTGTCTTCCCTTACGCTCAAAATGCGGTGCTCATTGGTTTCATTTTCTCCTTCACCGGCGGACTCGTCGGCTTGGCTGTGCTATCACTATGGCTCAACCCGGCTTTTGGCGTTGCCCTCATTTTGCCCGGCCTCGTGCCACACTTTTTCGCCGGCGGCGCGGCCGGTGTGTACGGCAATGCCACCGGCGGGCGCCGTGGAGCGGCTTTGGGTTCCTTTGCCAATGGCCTGCTCATTACTTTCCTGCCCGCCTTCCTGCTTAGCGTGCTGGGATCTTTCGGCGACGCCCATACCACCTTTGGCGACGCCGATTTTGGCTGGCTTGGCCTGCTGCTCGGCTGGTCCATCCAAGCTGGCGGTGTATGGAGCGGCATTCTCATCGCAGTGATTGGCCTGGCCATCCTCGCGGTGGGTTGGGTGTGCCAGCGCAAGCTTGTCGATACCCACTGGGACCCCGCACCCCATCGACCTTCTCCGGCAAAGACGGCCGAAGTAGTCGGCGCCGCTGCGCCCACCACGGGCGGTGCCGCCGAGAGTGCTGGGAAATCAAGCCAATCCAAGCGCTACCCCAAGGTACTTCCGCCCGAAGGAGCACCCACTCCCCCGGCGCGGGTTGAGTAGGCCTGCGCCGCACACTTGAGCCGTACCACCTTTCCTAGCGCGTCCTTTCACTTCTTAGGTCGCTGAACTGGAAAAACACCGTTAGGAATTCTGAGTACAATCGGCGGCTGTACTCACCGCTAGTACGAAAATCACTTTAGAAAAGGAGTAATCATGGATACCCTCTACACCACTGAAGCACTCGCTACCGGGGCAGGCCGCGACGGCCGCGCCGTAGTGCAAAATTCGGACCTTGACTTCAAGATGGCCACCCCAAAGGAAATGGGCGGCGATGGCAACGGCGCCAACCCGGAGCAGCTCTTCGCTGCTGGCTATGCCGCTTGCTTCCACTCTGCCCTGCAGGCGGTGGCTCGCAGCGAGAAGGCTGAGTTGGGCGATTCTTCCGTCGGTGCCCGCGTGTCCATTGGCAAGGAGGGCGAAGGCTTCAAGCTCGCCGTTGAGCTCGAGGTCATCATTCCCGCCCAAGAGCACGACAAGGCACAAGCGCTTGCCGATGCCGCCCACCAGGTCTGCCCCTACTCCAATGCCACCCGCGGCAATATTGACGTCAACGTCACCGTTGCGCAGGACTAAGCAGGACTAATAAGGACTAATACAGTCTCTTAGTCCTCGGCCCGCAAGGGCCACCATGCGCGGGCGGATCCACTGATTCGAATAAGTGAGTCAAACTACGCTGCATGTGTCCGGCATAGCTGGCAAAATCGAATCATGTCTGTTGAAGCTCGCGCCCTTTCACTGCGGCGGTTATTACATGATTCCGCGGCAGTGCGGCTGCTGGCGGCCGATAATGCCCCGGTGATTTTGGCGCTGATTGCTGAGTATTTTCCCCGCGGCACTCGCGCGCGGCCGGCGGCAGAAGTATATGAGCTGATGGTCACCGATTTTGAGGTGCTCGCCAGTGAATTCTCAATGCCGCGCACACCGCAAAGTTATTGCAATGACTGGGTAAAAGCTGGTTGGCTAGTCCGTAAATCTGGCAAGAGCTCGCGCGGTGAAACCTTGGAACCGAGCGAGGAAGCGCTGTCCGCGCTCGAGGCCGTTGAGCGTTGGGAAACGCCGGTTACTACGGTCACGGCATCGCGTGTGGAATCTATAGGCTCGGCGCTACAACGCTTGGCGCGAGATACAAATGAGGATATTTCGAGCCGCGTCGCCAGCTTAGAGGCGGAGCGAGACCGCATTGAGCGCGAAATTGAAAAGGCTCATTTAGGGCAGTTTGAAAGGCTGACTGCGGCAGAGACGCAGGAGCGCGTCCAAGACGTGCTGAACATGGCCATGGCGGTGCCAAGCGATTTCGCTAGGGTGCGCCACGAACTCGAAGCCCTCAATCACCGGTTGCGTCGCCAGCTTTTGGATCCAGAAGGTTACCGCGGCGAAGTGCTCGAGGAAATTTTCAGCGGTGTAGACCACATCGCGGAATCGGACGCTGGGCGCAGCTTCCGCGGATTCTATTCCTACCTCATGGATAGAGAACGCAGTGCGTGGCTAGATCAGTGGATTAAGCAAGTTTTAGAAAGCGAGGTCGGCCAAGAGCTGGCGCCAGAAAACCGTCGTCAGCTGCGGAATCTCTTCCGCGATATGGAAGAAACGAGCTTCGAGGTCAATCAAACGATGACTGGCCTGGCGCGCAGCTTGCGCAACTATGTCTCTTCGGAACAATTCGCAGAAGACCGGCGCATGATTGAGCTACTGCGTGAGGCACGGGGCATGGCCATTGATGCAGCACAGGCATCGGAGTTAAAAGCCTTTCACCGCATGGAAACGCCCTTGCAGCGCATCGGTATGTCCATTCACTCCGTCTCGCGCATCCAACTAGCCAACCCAGGACGCGAGGTCGTGGAAGAAGCACCGGAAGCCTTCCAGCCAGGCCAGGAGAACGCGGAGGCGTTGTACGAGTTAGTGCGCGAGTCAGAGATTGACTTTGAGGAACTGCATGCGGCGATTCGCGGGGCCGTCGGCAAGGCGGGTCCGTGCACGATTGGCCAAGTATTGCAGGCGTACCCACCCACGCAGGGCCTGGCCAGCGTCGTGGGATTGGTACATATTGCGGACCAGCACCAGCTACCGGCTTTGCATGATGCGCACGAGAAGGTCACCTGGACTGAGGAAGATGGGACCATTCGCGCGGCGTATATCCCTACTATGTATTTCGATAGCACCACCGTTGAGGAGTTGTAGTGAGCGCTACTGATAATCACCGCGTCGATTCGGCGCATGAGCCCCCGCTGTGGGAAAGCGATAAAGGATCGCTGACCTATAACTCGCGCCGCGCCTTGGTGCAGCTTTTGAAAGGTCCGCTGGTGCGTGCGCACAAGGAACCTATCTTATGGTCCGCCATCATCTCGGACGAAGACAACCTGCGTGCCCGCCTGCATGAGGTATTCCTCGAGCTGGTCGTCGATGAAGCGGAAGGGTTTGCGTTTACCCGGATGGTAGAAGAGGAAACTCTGCCCATTCCGCAGGTACTGCGCACGGATAAGCTCAAGCACATCGATACCGCCATCCTGCTGAACCTGCGCCAAGAACTTGGTCTGGCGCTGCCCGGTGAACGCGTGATTGTGGATGTAGAAGATCTCCGGGAGGGCATTGGCTACGTCCGCGCGGTTGATAACCGCGATGAAGCCGGGTTCAATAACCGCTTCAATGCGGCGATTAAACGCATCCGCAATGAATACTCGCTGCTCAGCGCCACCGAGACAGAGGGGCGCTACGAGGTTTCACCCGTCTTGCGCCAGCTTTTCGATGCCGCCACGGTCACCGCCATCCGGGATGAATACGCCCGCCTCGCAGAAGCCGAGGGCGACCAGGAGGAAGCTTCCGATGACTAACCTGTATCCAGGCCAATTCCGCATCAGTCGTATCCAGCTTATTAACTGGGGTACTTTTCACGGCTACTTTTCCATCCCGGTAGCCCGCAAGGGCTTCCTCATCACCGGCGGATCCGGTTCGGGTAAGTCCACGCTGCTTGATGCGATGTCTGCAGTATTGGTGCCGCAAAAGGACCTCAAGTTCAATGCGGCATCGCAGCAAGACCTCGGGCGGCATAATGGGCGCACCCTCGTTTCCTATATTCGCGGGGCGTGGCGGCAGCAAGAAAATGCGCACACGGGTGAAATCGCCCCGGAGTATTTGCGTGAAGGCGCAACTAACTCGGTGGTGGCGTTGACCTACGATAATGGGGCTGGCACGCAGCACACCCTCATCGCCATCTTCCGCCTCAACGGCGGTGAAAATTCGGTGAGCCAAATTAAACGCCTCTATGGGGTGGTGCAGGGAGATGAGGACATCGATAAGCTCAGCCCCCTACTCACCCGCAGCCTGGATACCCGCAAGATTAAGGCCATGTACAAGGGGCCTGGTGCGTCATTTACGCCGACGTACACCACGTTTGCGGATCGCTTCCGCAAACGCCTGGGCATAAAGAGCGAGCAGGGGCAGGTCCTGCTGCACCGCACGCAGTCCGCCAAATCTCTATCCAGCCTGGACCAGCTCTTCCGGGACTATATGCTCGATACGCCGTCTACCTTCGAGCGGGCGGAGGAGTCGGTGGAGCAATTTGAAGATCTGCGCCAGGCATACCTGCGGGTAGAGGACGTCAAGGCCCAGATTGAGACGCTGGCTCCACTCCCCCAATTGCACTCCCAGCGCACCACCGCGGAGGCGGATAAGCACAAGGCCGAGGCGATGAATGAGGCGCTGCCGGCGGTGCGCGCCCGCTTGGTGGCAGAAGAACTGGATTATCGCATCCGCGCGCTGACCGCCCAGCAAGCAGAGGCACACTCTGCGGCCGAGGCGCTCGAGGCGGAGGTCACGCACCTTGACGATGCCGAGCGACGCGCCGCCGTAGCCGTCTCCCAACTCAGTGCCGGCGAGCTGGCCGCCCTAGAAGCCAAAATTGAAACCGCGGAGAAGGAAATTGAGCACCGCTCCAAGGAGTTTCACCACCTTGCCGCTGCCGCCGACCAGTGGACCGACCACTTTGAGCTCAACCCGCACGGCTTCGCCGAACTGCAGGCAAATGCCCACCTGCGCATCGCGGACTTCGAGGCTGACTCGGCCCAGCTTACTGAGCAGCAGCAAGAAGCCGGCGTGGCCGCCCGCGATGCAGCGACAGCATCCGCGTCCTTAGAAAGTGAGCTGCACTCATTTAGCTCGCGGCGCACCAATATCGATAAGGCCCTGGTAGAGCTGCGCACCCAACTCGCGCGGGATACTGGCTATGCCGAATCGGAGCTTCCCTTCGCTGGCGAGCTACTGGATATTGCCCCGCAGCAGGCGGAGTGGGAACCGGTGATCCAAAAATTGCTGCACGGATTCGCCGCCACCCTGCTCGTTCCGGAAACCGCGCGGGAAGCCATTAACCAGTGGGTCAATTCTCGCAATGTGGGTACCCGGCTCGAGTACCGCACTATCCCGGAGTTTGCACCGGCGCCTGCGCCCGCGCGCAGCCCGCAACAGCTCATCCACAAATTGGAGTTCCAGGATCACCCCATGGCGCAGTGGGTGCGCCACCATATTTCGAGCCGTTTTAACTACGAATGCGTCAACTCGGTGGCGGCGCTCGAACAGGTAACCAAGACCCCGGCCGTCACACGCGATGGCTTGGAAAGCCGGCCTAAGGACAAGGATGGCTCGACGCGCTTTATCAAGGATGATCGCACGCGCTTTACAGGCACGCGGTGGTACCGAGTAGGTTCCACCAATACTGCCAAGATTGAGCTCCTGCGTTCCCAATTGGCGGAAGCGAAAGCCACTGCTCGTGCCATGGCTAAACAGGTCCACGAGCTCAACCGGAAGATGGATATCCTGCGCACGCAGCGCGATAAAGCGCAGCGCGTACTGGAGACTAAGTTCCAGGATATTGATACCGCTTCTGCGGAGGCGCGCAAACGCGATTTGCAAGAACAGTATGATTCTTTGGCTTCCTCCCCAGAGGCGCAGGCATTGGCCACAGCACACGAGCAGGCCAAGGAAAAGCTCACCGCCGCCCGCGCCCAACTGAACGAAGCACAAAAACACCTCGGCAACGTGGAAGGCGAGCTAAACCGCTCCACCCAGCGGCGCCAGAGCATCGGAACAGTGCCCACGGTGGCGGATCAGGGCATCGCCAAGGCGGTCGAAGAGGCTCTGCACAAGGGCAGAAGAAAACTCACCATCGATGACATCGATGCCCGGCGCGATGAAGTACAGGCCAGCCTGCAAGAAACCGCGCGCAGGGCCGCGCGCCGCATCGAGGAGACGAATGCCAAGATTGTCTCCGTCCTGCACAAGTACCTATCGCAGTGGCCGGCGGAAGCGGCGGATTTGGAGCCACAGGCCAGCTTCGCCGGCGAAGGCATGGAGAAGCTGAAATTCCTGCGCGCGGACCGCTTGGCGGATTTTCGCGCTCAGTTCTTGGAGCTGCTCAATGGCACGACGGTGCAAAACCTATCGCACCTCGCCTCCTCCCTTCGCCATGCCCGTAGCGATATCGAACAGCGCATGGAGTTTATTAATAAGTCCCTGGAGCGCACGCCCTTCAATGGGGACCGCACCCTGCGCATTGATGTAAAAGATGCCCGGGGCCAGGTGGTGCAAGACTTCCAGCGGGATCTCGATGCCGCAACGTCCCATAGCCTGGCGGAGATTAGCGCCGATGAGCCCGAAGCTGCGGTAGCGCGCTACCACGCCCTGGACAAGATTCTCAGCCGCTTGGGCTCGTCTGAGCCGGAGGATATTCGGTGGCGAAACCTGGTTCTGGATACCCGCAAGCACGTCAGCTTCATCGGCCGCGAGTGCTACCCCGATGGCACGACCGCCAATACGTATCAGGATTCCGCCTCTCTTTCCGGCGGCCAGGCCCAAAAGCTGGTGTTCTTCTGCTTGGCTGCGGCGCTGCGCTTCCGCCTGGCGGAGCCGGATCAGGACGTTCCTACCTACGGTTCCATCATTTTGGATGAGGCCTTCGACCGCGCCGACCCGGCCTTTACGCGCACCGCCATGTCCGTGTTTGCGTCCTTTGGTTTCCACATGATTTTGGCAACGCCATTCAAACTCATTCAGACGCTATCGCCGTACGTGGATGGCACCATCGTGGTCAATTACGACGAGCCCATTATCCAAGGCCGCCCGCAGGCGCGTACGGGCTATTCGCTTATCGATGCCACCTCCTACTCCCAGGAATCCCCGGAGTCCACCGATGCGGATGCCTAATGACCTGCACACCCATGCGGCAAAATACCTGCGCAACCACTTTGCGGAGGCTTTGTCGACTCCCGATTCGCTGAGTATCGATTGGCCGCTGCACCCGCCAACGGCCGCCAACGCCGCGCGCGATGTCCCCGCCACCCAGGAGTTCATCCGCGCCTGGCAGCGCTGGCCGCACCAAGAAGAGATCCACTACGAACCGCGCAATTGGTCCCGCACGGGCCTAGGCACCAATTCCGTTCCCACCCGCGCAGTCCTTACCGGTGCGCCCCGCATCGCCGCGGCCGCAGGCCTCAGCGCCGAATACTCCCGTGCGCAACAGCGCGCACACGACATCGCCGCGATCTTCCCCGACTCCCCTGCATTCGCCGACGCCGTGTACCGCACCTATGCCCAGTGGAAGGAGCTAAACGCATACGATCTGCGCGGCTTGACACCATGCTTGACTTGGCTGCGCGCCCACCCGGACTCCGGCGAGTGGGAGCGCGCCGTCCCAGTTGAAGGAGTAGACGGCAAATGGATAGGCACCCACCGCCGCCTGCTGCTCGCCCTGCTTTCGCCCTTTGGCATCACGGATTTGGGACTGCGCCGCACCGATGCCCGCCTGCGCCTGCGCTACCTCAACCACGCCCCAGCGCTGTCCGATATCGAGGTTCCCCTTTCCCAGGCTGCACAGCTCTTTCCCGCCGCTCCCCCGCGCGTTCTCATCGTAGAAAACAAGCAGACCTTCCTAGCCCTGCCCCTGCTTTCCGATGCCGCCCCACCCACCATCGCCATCCTCGGCGCCGGCCATGCCGCCCGCCAACTTCACGCCCTTGCCTGGCTCCACGATGCCGAAATCACCTACTGGGGCGACCTTGACGCCGCCGGCTTCAGCATCCTCAACGGCGTGCGCGCCCACTTTCCCCACACGGAGTCCCTGCTCATGGATACCGCCACCGTCACCGCGTTCCGCCACCTCGCGGTCCCCGATCCCGGCGACGGCTCCGCAGCACTTAGCCACCTCACCACCGAAGAGCAGCGCGCCTATCGCCACCTTTTCACCGAAGGCAAGCTACGCATCGAACAGGAACGGATTCCGTTCGCGCATGCCACTGACGCGATTCAATTTATATTCGGAGGTCATAAGGTTTAGTAGTGCAGTCTAGTTCCGTCCTTCCCATAACCGCTACATTCAACGGAATAGTCTCCTTCAAAAGGAATAGAGTTGTTTAAACTTTTCATCGACGAGTCCTACCGGCGCGATCATTATTACGTTGCCGGAGTATTAGTAAACGAACGTCAAGAGAGGGTTTTAACCGACCGCTTGGACTATCTGGCATACCAAGCTCAAATGCGAAATCATTGGAAGTACTCGCCAGAATTTCATGGGCATGCGCTAATGAACGGCCTTTGAAGACTGGGTTGACCTGCGCGAGCGCTTTGGTGCCTGTATCTCCATATATCAATCGGTAATGCACTCGGTCCAAAATTCCGGTGCCCTGGTATTTCTGGAGGGCGTGGATATAAGGCGTCTGCACTCGCGATATCGCTATCCACAAAGCCCACACGAAATCACCTTGCGACATCTCTTAGAACGAGTCAATGAATTTTGCGCCGCAACAGGGAAGAAAACCACAGCAGCAAGTCTGTGAAGCGAGCAACTAAACGTCTAGTCAAAGCGTTGGGGCCAGCACTAATTCATGAGCGTAAGTGGAATCCCTAAATAAAGCTCTGGAGCCTACGCGGCTCCAGGCGACAACGTTCCGGTAACCGGCTCGTCGTACCACTTGTTTAACCGTTTAGGCTGACAGATTTCAACAGCAACATTCGTCGGATTTCCCCTAGTCGTGGTCCGGTGGCACAAAAATCGCTGCAGAAATCATCTGGCGCAGTGGTCGTTACTCGCAACGCCTTAATCCGCCATGCTCGCCTCACCTATCAAGGCATCGCAGTCCACTCTATGTCTTCGAAGCCCCAGTCGGAGAAATGCCAGGTGATGGTCTCGGTGGCATCGATAAGCGCGTGCTCCATTGTCTCTTCATCGTCGCCGGTAACGGAGAGCTCGAGCATCACTGAAGTATCTTCTTCGTCCAATAGCCCCACGTCCAAGGGGCCGCCATCATCGAGGCCGGACACAAAGCGCGCGGTCCAATTTTCGCCGCCAAAGAAACTGGAGTCCTCTTCTATAGCGTGCTTTTCCTCCAAGTCCCAGATAGCTTCAATAATGTCCCAGTTGCCGGTAATTGCAGCGGACAGCTCGGCGTCACGCCCGTACAGCACCAGCTCGTGGAGCCACGAATAGTCAATGATAAAGCTGCTCATAATGCCTGCCAGTGTATGCGACGAGAGCCTACTCTCTGAACGCACTCACCGAGCGTTTTGCTTATAAACCCAGCTGTTCAAGTTCTGTGCAGAGGGCATCGATTTGTGCGCGCGTATGGGTTGCCATGAGGGTAACGCGGAGTATCGCAGCGCCACGTGCAACAGTGGGCCACCGGATTGCCGGGACGATAAATCCATGGTCAAGCAGTGCAGCGCTAGCGTCCATTGCGGCGGCCTCATCGCCCACGTGCACGGGGATAATCGGCCCTTGCTGTGGCGTAGTCCCGCGTGTGCTGTGCCAATAAGCAATATTGCCTTGCAGTTGGCTAACCAGACTGGGATCAGACTCAATGAGCTTTAACGCCGCGAGCACGGCGGCCGATGTTGCTGGCGTGGGAGAGGTAGAAAATACGAAGGACCGGGCTTGTTGCCGCAATAGCTGGGCAACCGGCTTGCTCGTTGCCACGAGGCCGCCTTCGGCGCCAAGCGCCTTGCTAGCGGTAATAAGCTGAATATCGGGCTGGACGCCGAAATATTCTGGGAGGCCAAGGCCGCGGTTGCCGACGGTGCCAAACGAATGGGCATCATCGACCATAAGCCAAGCGCCGTGTTCGCGTGCCAGCCGCGATAGCTCAGGCAAGGGTGCAAGCACCCCGTCCATGGAAAAGAGGCCATCGGTAATAACCAAGGCATACTTGGTGGTCCTGGTGACCAAAGCGTTTTCTACAGCGCGGGTATCGCGGTGCGCCGTAACGACGAGGGAGGCGCCACTCGCCTTTGCGAGCCGGCAGCCATCGATGATACTGGCGTGGTTGCGCGCATCGGAAACAATGGTGAGCTCGGGCGAGGCCAACGCCTGCAACGTCGATAGATTGGCTTGGTACCCGGTGGCAAAGAATACCGAGTCTGGATACCCAGTCAGCTGGGCCGCAGCGGCTTCTACCGCAACGTGTAATTCAGACGTGCCGGTGGTCAAACGCGAGCCGCCTGAGCCTGCGCCGTAGTGATCAACGCTGTCCTTTACGGCGTTTTTAATCTCCGGATGCTCTGCCAGGCCCAGGTAATTCGACGAGCTAAAGAGCACCGCGTCTTTGGCCGTCTTCCCGGTGGCCGTCCGCAAGGAGCTTTCCGGGACTTGCCCACTTCCAAAGACCGAAGGGCTGCGCCATAGGCCGTCTTCTCTCCACTTATCCAGGCGCGCAGATGCGACTTGTTCTAGGCTCTCGTTCACTTTTCTGCCCCAAAATCCACGAGTACGGCGCGGCTTTCCAAATAATCAATCAACGCTTCGATATCGGCACCTGGTTTGATAATGAATGCCCGCGCCCCCTCATCCGACCCAGGCTCTTTAATGTGTGGAAGACGGTGGTACGTGCCATCTATGCAGACGTAACCGGTGGTATAGGCCGGATCATCAGACACACAGACTTCTGCTAGAACGTCAGGATGCGCGGCGACCTTGCTCGCCAGAACAATGGCTTCACGGGCCGCGTCCTTGCCTTTGAATTCCGCGTCTTGAGCGTTGTGCGCGTCCATGTGGCTCACACGGACGCCGCGCTGTGCGTCTGGCTCGCAGCGCGTGCCAGTATCGGCCGCAATGAGCATCGCACCGCGCATATTCCTAGCGGTAAACGTCTCTTCAATGACTACTTGGGAATGAGCGGTCATTGAGCGCAATAGTTCCTCGATGACGTCCCTAGCCTGCGAGGGCGATTGCACCGCTTCTTCTTTTACTCCTACGGAAGGGACGTGCAGAATATCGGACTCGGCCAAAGCCTCCACGGTGATGAAGGTATTTTCCGCCATTCCCTTCGGGTGCGCCAAAGCACGCTCGGATAGCGCCGCACAGACCGCCGGAACCTCGTGTTCCCTGACGATTCGCTCTGCTCCCGAAATGTGCTGGCCTGCGGAATCAGACCGCATTCGCACTGAGAAATAAGTCATAATCTGAGGGTACCGGACGTATTGAACGGTGTTCAGGAAAAGAGAAAATTGGCCAGCCTCGACCAGGCTCCAGGCGGCGCTTCCCACACAGGAATACACAGGCCCTACGCTTTCCGATGCTTCCCGTCTCACCCTACGTCCTACGCCCCTAAATTTTTCCGGCTAACCAGGCGATTTGTGTGAAAACGGCGTTAGCCTATATAGTTAATTCTCGTTGCACGGAGAACGGCACGTTCGAAGTACAACATGGATATTCCTCCATAGCTCAGTTGGCAGAGCATTCGACTGTTAATCGAAGGGTCACTGGTTCGAGCCCAGTTGGAGGAGCATTGTATCTACCCCCTTTTACCAGTAAAAATGCTGGTGGGAGGGGGTTTCTTAGTTTTTCGTTTCCAGTCGTTTCCAGTGGTTTCCAGCCGTTTCCAGTGGTTCTTGTCGTCAAAATGTCGTCAAAATGTCGTCACGTTTTCACCCCAAAATCTGCTGCTAAAACCACCCAAACCAGCACCTGCCCCAGGACATAAAAATGACTCCGAGCCGACGAAACATCGACCCGGAGCCATCTCCCCCGAACGGCAGCTGCCACCAAACATCATAGCACACTATACTAGAACTGGACAGCTAACAGCACACGAAAAATCTGGGGGAAGCAATGGCAGGACGCGGTCCCGCACCGAAGAATCCAAAATCACGTGCGAGAAGGAACCAACAAAACATCGAGCAACGCGAAATCGTTGTCACTTTCGTACCGCAGCCCAAACTCACCGATATCTACGGCCCCACCAACCCGGCCACAGACGAGGCCTGGACCAACCAGACCCTACGTTTTTGGGACACCCTCGCAGAATTCCCGCCGCTGAAAACCCAAGGCCTCCAAGAAACCCAGTGGCTCGATTTAGCACGCACCATGATTCTCGACGACGCCTACAATCGCGGAGACACGAAACTAGGACCAGAACGCCGCCTACAGCTCGCCCAATACGGCATCACGCCTGACAGTCTTGCTCGCCACCGCATCACCATGGCGACGGCAGACGAAGCTGAGGACAAGCGCCGCGCCTCTCGTGCCGCAGCCGACGTACGCGGCCGCTACCGCAGCCTGAAGGCGGTGGATTAAACCGATGGCATTCAAACCCCGAGAGCCCGGGGAATTCCCCTCACTCGGCTGGGAATGCCTCGCCTGGATTGAAGAAAACCTCGCCCAGCCAGACTGCGCCGAATACCAACCTCTAGTACTCACGCCTGAACAAGCTCGCTTTATTCTTCGCTACTACAAACTCGACCCTGAGACTGGGCAGCGTGTCTATACACGCGGCATTCTCTCCCGCCCCAAAGGCTGGGGTAAGTCACCAATCATGGGAGCTATTGGCGCCCTAGAAGCACTAGGACCAGTGTGCTTCGGCGGGTGGGACGCATCAGGGCAGCCTGTGGGGGTTCCATGGTCTGAATTCACCACACCGAAAGTACAGTTTGCCGCGGTCAACGAGGACCAATCCAAGAATGCCTATGGACCACTGCTAGAGATGCTGCGAGACGGCCCAGCTATGCGAAACTACGACATTGACCCAATGGAGACGTTTGTCGCTCTCCCCAAAGGCCGCATCGAATTCATTACCGCGGGAGCATTGTCAAAAGAAGGCGGCAGGCCTGTATGGTTTTCTGCCGACCAGACCGAAGCGTGGACCCAGAGCAACGGTGGCGTGAAGCTAGCTGCAGTGCTACGTCGCAACACAGGCAAGCTAGGCGGTCATTCTATCGAGACTCCTAACGCCTATAGACCAGGCAGTGGTTCGGTTGCTGAGGAAACGTTTAAGGCCCTCGAACTGCAAAAGCAGGGGCGACTTAAGCGAGAGACGATTCTGGTGGACCACCGTGAAGCGCCAGAGGATACGGACTTAGCTGACCATGATTCCCTTTACCACGGACTGGTTCATGCTTATGGCGATTCCGCTAGAGATAATGGTGGCTGGGTGGATATTGAGCGCATCATTACCGAGATTTGGGACCCGTCGACTGACCCTTCTGATGCGCGACAGTTCTACCTCAATCAGATTGTCTCTTCGTCCGATTCCTTCCTCTCCCACCTCGAGGTAGATGCCATTGAGGACAGGGATAAGGCTATCCAGCCAGGCGACAAGATTGTATTGGGCTTTGACGGCTCAAGAGGCCGTGTGCGTGGTAACGCGGATGCGACCGCGCTGATTGGCATGCGTGTGACAGATGGGCATTTGTTCGAGATTGCGGTGTGGCAGTCGAAGACGCCCCGCGACCCGGTCTGGGAACCGGACACACGCCAGGTTGATGCCGTCGTGCGTGACTGCTTTTCTCGTTACCGTGTCGTGGGCATGTACTGCGACCCGTCCGGCTGGACGGAGCATGTTTCCGCGTGGGAAGCGGAATTCGCCCCGAAGCTTAAGGTGCGGGCCACCTCGTCGCATCCGTTGATGGCGTGGCCGAGGGGCAAAAGTGCCGCGGTATACCAATCGCTAAGCGAGTTTAGGCAGGCAGTAGTCAACCGCGACATTACTTACGACGGCGGACCGTACCTGCGCGCACATCTTTTGAACGCGAAGCGCAGGGAGACACGTACTGGATATTTGCTTTATAAGTCGTCTCCAGAGTCTGCTGATAAAATTGACGCAGCGTATGCAGCAGTCATGGCCTATAAGTGCTACTTGGATGCTGTCTCGCACGGGGTGACGAAAAAGAAGAAAAAGAGGGGGTCGTTCATTTTATGATTCGGGGGCTAACGCAAAATGAAGAAGATATTCTAAGTGTATTAACAACTGAGGTCACAGGACACCGGCAGGGTAATAAGCAGCTGGCGTCATACTATGACGGGACGCATCGAGTGCAGCGCATTGGCGTTGCGGTGCCGAACTCATTGTCGGATATTGGGGTTGTTTCCGGATGGCCGGCAACTGTGGTAGATACCTACGGTGATTTGCTACGCATGGATGGGTTCATATCACCGGACTATGGCGAGGAGATGCGGCTAGTCACGCGTCGGTTTAATGTTCCGCTTCGAGTGTCTGAAGCCATTTTGGACATGCTGATTTTCGGCCTGGGCCTATTAGCTGTAGAGCCCGACCCGCACGGCGTATTCCGCTTGCGGTCAGTATCGCCTTTGTCTGGCTCACTATTGTGGGATGACGCCACCAACGGTCCAGTGGCCGGGTATCGCCGCTCGGGAGTTAATTCGGAGGGCGTGTACCGCGAGGTGCTCTACCTGCAGGGCGAGGTCATTGTCATTTCCAAAGACTCAACCGACGTGGGTACGGTGCGCTCAGTGGAGCGATTCGACGTTCCTGGCGGCGGATTCCCTATGTTCCGGCTGCGCAATCGCCTGCGCACATCGCACTGGTCGGGTCAGTCAGAAATCACCCCGGCCGTGCGGTATCTGACAGATGCAGCTGCCCGCACGTTAGAGAACATGGAGTATAACTCTGAGTTTTATGCCTCCCCACAGCGATGGGCTACCGGCGCCTCACCTGAGGATTTCGGCTACGACCCAGAGGGCATGACGGAGTTCGACCGCGTAGAGATGGGCTGGCGGACTTCTATCGGCAAGATGCTTGTCCTCAACGGCGATGAGGACGACCCCAAGCAGCCCAGCGTCGGACAATTCGCATCGTCTCCTCCTACCCCATTTATCGAGCAGGTACGCGCCTACTCTCAGTTGATTGCTTCTGAGTCAAAGATTCCGGCCCAGTATTTTGGTTTCATGACGGAAAATCCGCCCTCGGGTGACTCGATTCGCGTGTGGAAAGAGCAATTGATTCGCGCATCAGAGATTAAGACGGAGTTGATGAATCCAGACCTGTTGGAGCTGGCTCGCGTACTCGTGCAGCTTTCCGACTTCGACAATGACGTCGATGTTGAAAGCCTCGTCGACGGGCTCGAAGTGGATTGGCGCGACCCCGCCACCGCGTCCAAGGCCGCCGACGCCGACTGGGCGCTAAAGCTGCTTACTTCCGGTGTGCTCGCCCCCGATTCCGAGGTACTACTGAAAAACCTGCACTTTTCAGCCGCCGACCGGCTCCAAATCGAGCAGGAAAACCGCAGTAAACGCCTCTCCCAGTTGGCAAAGGTACTCCAAGCTTCGACACCACAAGACCAAGAAAATACCGAATCGTCACACCAAACCCCCGACCGGGTGGCACCGTCACCGCGTGAAAACGCCAGCGACGACGCCAAGGAGGCACGCTAGATGAACGCGGTAGACCCACAACGCCCTTGGGCTTCAATCACACCCGTCGTTGATTCCATAGCTCGCCAAGCCGTTACGGACCTCAATTCACGCGCCCTCATCATCCCGGACATCACCGCCGACCCCTACCGCCAGAAAGAACTTCTTCGGCAAATGGTGCGCGAAGCCATCGACTCCTACGGCACAGCCGTTTCTGATGCCACGATGGCGTGGCTAGAAGAACAAGAAGACTACATGGAGATGCGGCCGGTGGAATGGAAGCCACGCCGGGTGGATTCCGAGCAGGTTGAGGCTCGAATGGCGAAGGATTTCGCACCGTTATTCTTTGAAGAGCAAGGTTATAATCGCACGTTGAATTCGATGGGGTTCATCGTCGCTGATGAGTTGTATTCCAGGCAGCGTAAAAACACTGAGCATACGGCGTGGAAAGGCGGTGGGTCGTGGGCTCGTGTTGCTCATCCTGGGGCGTGTGCGTTTTGTACGTTGTTGGCGTCTCGAGGGTTTGATTATTCGTCTCAGTCGACTGCTGGTGGTGGGTATTCGGGGGCGCATTTTCATGACCATTGCCGGTGCCTTGTGATTTGCCGTAAGCGCGGCCATGTTGAGCTTCCAGAATCGACGATTAGAGCGCAAAAGATTTATAAGAAGGCTCAAGAAGAAGTTGATAGCACGGACCCCGATGTGTTGTTGCAGGCGATGCGTCAGGTGGGTGACCTTAGGAAATGAACAGGTGTGCTATTCTTTGGGGTGGTTACGGTTTGTATCCGGAAGGGATGAATGAGGCCGTAGTCCACAAACTGAACATTTAGGGGGACGCTGTGTCGCACGAGGACGCAAACGCTGACAATTCCGAAAAGGAAACCACCAGCGGGGATACTGCAACCAACGCCGCAAAGGCGGAAACCGAAACCGCATCAACTGACTACCGTAAAAAGTACGAGGACATGCGGGCCCACTCTCGCACGTGGGAAAACCGGGCAGAAAAATCGCTAGCAGACGTTGAGCAGCTTACCGCGGACAAAGAGAAACTCGAATCCACGATTAAAGACCTTCAGGCTGAGCTTTCGACGGCCCATAGTCAGGTTGAAGATGCTCAGCATAATCGGGATTTAATTATCCACATCGCGGGGCTCGGCGGCGACGTAGAGCAACTATTCGATTCGAAAAGCTTCTGCGCAGCCATTGATAAGCTCGACGCTGACGATGACGATTTTGAATCCACGCTTAAAGACCTCATCGGCAAGCACTCCCCCGCCGCCCCTGCATCGTCGCGGCTTACCTGGGAATCACCGAATCAGGGTATTTCTCGGGGTGAGGAGCTGTGGCAGAGGCGTAAGAAGCGCCAGGGGGCGTAGTCCGCATTCATCACATCATCGGGGGATATTATGCACTTTCGGCCAGAATTTGACCGTTACTCTCCCAGCGACCTGTCGTGGCTGGGCTCTCGCCACGCAGTAGACAACGCCGAAACCGGCACGCTGGGCGAAAAGACTACCCATATTCGCACGTCCGTCCTACCCTCTGGCACCGCCTTGCACCGCGAAGGCGACTACTGGGTGCCAGTCACGTCCAAGACTCAGTCCGTGGACGGGTTCCTGCTGACGGACCAGGACAATAACCCAGGCGAGGTTGTGCCGATTGTCTGGCACGGCCGTGTTCGCGTTGACCGCCTTCCGGATTCCAACAATCGCGTGAACATCGCAGAATGCGACCACGCAGAATTCACGTTCGTGCACGAACCGCACGGTTCTTTGTGGAATGAGGATGGCTCCACCAACTTCGATGCCATCGGCGACGTACGGGAGGATTAATCATGGGTTCGACGCAAATTTGGAACGAGGTCCTCTCACCTGAGGACCTGACTATCTACGCAAACCACTATCTAAACGACCTGCAGGCCGCCGGTGGCTCCCTGTCTGCTTACTTCCCAGACCAGCTAATTAACGACGTGTTCTTCAGCTGGATGACCGAGCAAGACACCGGACGCCTGGCTGAGGTGCGCTCTGCAGACGCTGAGACGCCGATTGGCTCCATGGGCGGCGGCCAGAAGGCCATGATGCAGATGCCTCTGATTGGTCAGAAGGTCCGCATCAACGAGATGGACCAGCTGCGCAGCTTCCACCAGGGTGATTCCCGCTTCCAGGAAGACGACATGACCAAGGCCACCGAGACGGTCGTCCGCGCAGTCGCCAACCGCGTCGAGGTAGCCCGCGGCGACGTCCTCACCACCGGCCGTGTCCGCTATTCGGAAAACGGCGCCATCGTCGACGCCGGCATTGGCCGCGATGAGGAATTCGAGGTCACCCCGAAGAAGCACTGGGATGACCAGGATTCCGGCGCCCTGGAAGACATCATCTCGTGGGCTATGGCCTACGAGGATGCCAACGGTACTAAGCCGGGTACGATTATTGCTTCGCCTAAGGTCATCCAGAAGCTGCAGACGAATAAGCAGTTCCGTGATGCGGCGAATACCACCGGCGAGCTGGCTCGTGTCTCCTCTGGCGCTATTAACGCTGTGCTGCAGGACCAGGGGCTTCCGGGGATTACGTCGTATTCTCGTTCGGTGCGTGATGGTAAGGCTGCGCGCCGGATTCTGGATGAGAATACGTTGTACTTCCTGCCGCCGGAGACTCAGTCTGGCCTGCTGGGCTATACGGTGTGGGGTCAGACGGTGGAGATGAATTCTCCGGAGTATAACCTGTCTGGTGCTGGTCAGATTGCGGTCGGTGCTTGGCGTGAGAACGACCCGATGGCGTATTGGGTGCGTGCTAACTGTGCTGTGCAGCCGATTCTGACGAATCCGAATATGGCCATGGTTGCTCACGTGGTGAAGCCTGGTCCGGCGAAGAAGGCTGGCCGTAGCGCTAAGTAGTCCTGTTGGGGGGTTCACGTGGACACATATTGCACGATTCTTGACGTTACTGACCGTTTGACTATTGAGCCGGATGAGGACGATAAGAGCCTTATTGTGGCGATGGTTGATGAGGCTACGGTCGCTATTGATGCTTATTTGGGTAAGCATTTTGATGAGTCAGTTCCGGCGGCGGTTCGTGTGGTGTGTGCCCGTGTGGCTGCCCGCGCTGTCTCTCGTGGTTTGTCGTCGGCTCCTGTGGGTGCTGAGTCTCAGTCGTTTACTGCTGGCCCGTTTTCGACGAGTCAGAGTTTCGGGTCGAATTCGAATGCTGGCGGTGTGTTCTTGACGGCTGAGGATAAGCGTATGTTGCGCTCGGTTGGGGGTGGTCGGCGTGGCGCGTTCACGGTCTCACTCTACTAAGTCGGGGTACCCACTCCCCTACGATGTGCGGGTTCGTCGGCGTGAGGATTCGGGTGAGGATTCTTTCGGTAATCCGGTAACCAGATGGGGTGGTCCTCAGGTTGTGCGGGTTGCTGGTTGGTCTATTAGCGATTCCCCGGAATCTGGTCCGGATGATAAGGATGTTCGGCGTGTGGATTGGGCTGGCTCCTTGTTCACTCTTCCTGGTGAAGTGTTAGCTGGCGATTTAGTCCATCTGGGCGGTGTTGATTTCGTGGTTGCCGATGGTGGCCATGATTTCACGCATGGGCCGTGGTGGGACCCGGGTTTGGCGGAGTATAAGCTGCGTATTTTTGAGGGGGTTGAGCGTGGCTGACAGCTTTAAGCTCAAGATGAATCACCAGTTTTTTAATCGAGTACTCAAAGAGGCACCGGAGACTAAGCATCTGGTTGATGACAAGGCCGAGGAGTTCCGCTCGAAGGTCGGCGAACACTACGTCGTGAAGGAAGCGGAACCAGGCCAGCGTAGATGGCGTGCGCTTATCGTGCCGACTCCGTATGACTGGGAGGCCTACGGGCACGAGAAAAAGCATAATGCGTTGCAAAAGGCTGTAGGCGCCTACCCAGTCGCGACGAAATCACCGAAGAAGGGAGCATAGCTAATGCGGCATCCATCTGCGATTGTTGTCTCTTGCCTGAAGCGGTGGCTTAAAGGTTCCGAGTTCGACGGGGTGCATATAGCGACCAAGGTCCCAGATGAACTTGACGGACCCATGGTTCAGGTTGATGCGGCGGCCCCTGACCGGGAAACGCCGGTGACTGACCGTACTCGCATCATACTTTTGGCCTACGGCACCGATGATGAGTACTGCGTGGACCTACTGTCCGCCTGCCTGGAGGGTATGGAGGTTTCCTACCGTGCGGAGGGGGATATTTTGGATTGGGATACTGATACCGACCCTTATATTTTCCCTGACCCGGATAGGCCTTCTGCTATTCGTTGGCAGGGCGCGGGCACCTTGTGGACGGCGTTAAGCTAAGTATTTTTCATGTATAATTTGTGGTGACTGCCCTGCTTGGGGTGGTTACTCGGGGTAAAAAAATTTGGGGGAATTCGCATGTCACGTATGCGACAAAACATTGTTGTCGGCGCGCCCGAGGTCAAAAGCGGCGGCGCCGCATGGATTGGCATGGCGGGCATCAACCCGCTGCAGACGCCACACTCTGCGTCTGTCAGGGTGGCTTCACTGCCGGCAGTCAACAAGTTCAGCCCCGCTGGCTACATCAGCGAGGACGGACTAACCAAGACTGTCGACCGTGATACCGAAAAGGTTGTGGACTGGAATGGTGACACCATGGCGGTGTTGCAGTCCAATCACTCGGTGCAAATCAAGTGCAAGTTCCACGAGATTGTCAATTCTCACGTTGCTACCGCCGTGATGGGCGAAGGCAACTTTCGTTCCCGTCATGATGGACGAGCAGTCCAGATGATTGACAACGCTACGGAAACGCCCTACCGCTCATTCATTTTCGACATTCACGGCGGCGAAGACCTGAAGGGACGTTTGTTCATCCCGAATGGTCGCGTCACCGAGCTCGACGACCAGGTGTTTTCGCGAGGCGAGGTCGTAGGCTTCGACGCCACGATTGAGTGCTTCCCGGATGAAAAGGGAAACAACCTCTACACCTACATTGACCGCCGCAACGTCAAGAAGGATGATGATGACCGCTTCCCAGATGATGGGCTGCCGGTTGTGTCCTTGGCAGAAATTGAAGACATTGTGCGCAATGCTCTGAATAATCTGCCTATCTCGCCGGACTTGGTTGCGGGCTTGTTCTACTCGCTCATTGACGGCAAGGGCGGGTTGAACCTTGAGTTCATCGACAAGCTCGCGAAGCACCTTGCGCCGCTTAACGGTGTCGACGATTTGCTGCAGCTGTTGTCTGACCTGGTGGAGGGTAAGGATGCTGCCACGTTGATTAAGGACGTGGAGGCATTGCCGTTTACTCCGCTGAATCGTCATAATCGTTGGGCTCAGGCGGTTGTTGACCTGCTCACCGGTGCTGGTGGGCGGCAGACGATTGATGACCTGACCGGCGGCATCATCTAAACACCGAACATTTTCGGGGAATTGCAAACACTATTTTTGGGGGTAAATTTCATGGCTGATAAGGATAGCCTGCTTTCTCAAATCACTAACTCCATCCGCGACCTGCAGCAGCAGGGCGGCGTGGAAAAGGACACCGCTGATTCTCTCACCGGAATGTTCTCCAACTTCAACGGCATCATCGACAAGATTTCCGAATCCATTCCACAGCAGGTCTCCATGCTGGGCCGCACTGTCAAGGATGCCAAGACCCTCGCCGATGACCTCAAGCAGATTCTCGGCGGCCCACTGGTATTCCCAGGCACCGGCGTCCCCTCTGCCATTAAGGGCATCGAAGACGCCAAGACTCGCCTGCATGACCTCGTGGCTGAGCAGTTCGGCGATGCTGAAGCTCTCCCAGACAAGGCAGCGGACCGTGTAAAGGAACTCGCAGACCACGCCGGCAAGGTTGGTTCCGCTGTGGATGAGTTCGTTGGTTCTTCCTACGCAAAGAAGCTCTTCGACGGCATCACCCCGGGCGATGGCTTCCCAGAACTAGTAAGCAAGTTCGATGCTCTCCCAGAAGCTGACCGCAAGAAGCTCACGGATTTGGTCACCGGCATTGGTTCCTCCGCCCAGCCAATCGGTTCCGCCCTCGTGGACATTCTGCGCGCATTCAACGAGGACAACAAGGAGGAAAAGTAATGGAGTACAAGTACACTGACCGCGATAACTTCGGCGAATTCAACCCCACTCACCTCGTGGACCGTCTCGAGTCTGCCGGAGTTATCCCGCACGAGATGGCAGACGCGCTCTCCCAGGCTTCTAGTGCACTGCTTAACTTGGGTGACGATACTCGCGGCGAGGTTGAAAAGGCTGTTTCTACCCTGGTGGGTGAGGCTGAAAGCGGCCAGGAAATCCTGGATACCCTCAAGGCGAATATTGATACCGCTATTCATGAGCCGGACCCGCTGAAGAAGGTAGCCGACTTTAAGTCTGCGGCTGATGAGCTCGTTGATGGACTTGAGGGCCAGCTGAAGGACCTTGGTCTGGAGAAGGTTTCTGACCTTTCTGAGATTCGTTCTACTGTTCGTGATTTTGCTGAGGCGTTGGATACGCTGAATGCTTCTGCCCCGATTGCACAGGTGGTCAAGAAGCTACCTGGTGGCGCACTGCCTGGCCATGTTCTGGAGGCTTTGGCTGAGCTGCGACAGGATGAGCTTGATGAGCTGGCGAAGCACTTTGACGCTGTCACTGAGCGTGGCGGCAAGCTCATTGGCGAGCTGGCTTCCTTGGGTGCTGATGAGGCTGTACGCAAGGCCGTGAAGGCTGCTGAGGGATTGTCTCCTTTGCTGGCTGTGGCTTTGGCTGCGGGCTCTGTTGTTGCCCAGGGTGCTGATGCGGTCAAGGGCATCGTTGACTTGGGCGTGGCCGTAAAGGCTGCTCTTGTCAAGGGCCTGTTTACCGCAGGCAAGGGTCTTCTGGCGGCCCCGGTTATCGCGCAGTTTAAGGCAGCAAAGAAGCTTCCGTTTATTGTTGTTGCGCTGCAGATGTTTAACCATCATGAGGTGCGTCAGGCCTTGTTGCACGTCTTTAACGAGGTGCTTATTAATTCGCTGACGGCGTTTAACACCAAGGCTGTGGTGAAGGCTGTTCGTGCCGCGGTGGACTTCCTTGTTCTGTCTACGCCGATTCGTGTTGCGGTGCGTGGCAATAACCTGTTGAAGCTTGTCAATGGGCTGAACATTGGTCGTATCTTGTTCAATGTGTTCTTGCTGTCGCGTATCCCGCAGCTGGGTCACTTGCCGGTTCGTGGCTTGGGTCTGCGTGGCGTGGAGACTTTGGCGGCTGGTTTGTTCGCTAACTGGCGTGTTCTCAAGACTGTGCTGACTCCGCTGGCGTTGAAGCCGGGCGTCCTTATCGGTGATGCGGTAGCGTTGATTGTGGTCGCGTACCTGGTTGTGGGTGCGTTGACTGTTTAATCAGACTTGGTCGAGTAGGGGCTGAGGGTGTATTCCCTCGGCCCCTATTCTTGTGTGTTGGTCGGCTGCTGGGGCGGGGTGGTCGATACTAGTGTCTTATACTAGGGGTTGTATTGTGACGCTATTTTGGGGGTTTTATGCGTAATCGGGGGAATCTTGTTCACGGTGTGCCGGACGTGTCGGCTGGTGGTGGTGCGTGGATTGGGCAGGCGGTGTCGAGTCCTTTTGCGGTGCCGTTGTCGGCGAGTGAGCCGCTGCGTCGTTTGCCGGGGGCGGGTATGGTTCCTGCTGGGTATGTGTCTGCTGATGGGGGGACCTGACCCCCAGATGGTGGACACCTTGAAACCAGCATCTCGCTGGGAAGTGAGGTACCTTTCCACCATGCCACG
>NZ_JASPGQ010000019.1:0-37069 GCF_030229885.1 Corynebacterium sp. MSK204
GGCCAACAGACCAATCAACACACAACCATGCACACAAAAATAAAAAATAAGTACATTGGCACACTATTGAGTTCTCAGACATCGTCACCACACAACAGCTACATGCCCAAAAGCATGGAACTCGTTGCGAGTAAAAAGTTATTTTGTCAGGGCCTGTTTTCCTATCGCCGCTTCAGCCAGAAACAATGTCTTGTCTCTGTGGGGCGCTGTCGGTCGCGCTGACTTGTATTAAGTTACACACCGCTTTAAATTTTCACAAACTCGCAGTTCAGAACGGCTTTTAGTCACTGTTATTTCATGCCAAACCAGCCCGCAAGGCCTTTCTCCCACAGGCTACTTATGCGGCGTGTGTATATCGGCAGGGTCGCAGCCCATATTGCGTAGATGCTAAGGCTGATAAACATCCCCATCACGGCCGAGAAATAGCCTTGGATGAAAAGCCATACCAACGCTGCGATGCTGAGAAGGTACGCCACAAAGACTCCAAGGGTCCTCTTTTCTAGGAACTCAAGGTACGTAAGCCCCGGGACGGTGACGGCCGCGATGGCGATCATGGCGGCGGCAACCTCGGTCGTCGTCCCTCGGAGGGAAAGGGCTGAGCCCACGGCGGCGCAACCAAGGACGAAGATGAGCCCAGTCGCTGCGGTCATAGTCGCCCAGCGGCGGCGCGTGCCGCCGAGCGTGACGTAATCCCTGAGCGTATCGCGCAACATGCCCATGGTTCCGCCGAGGAAAGAGAAGAAGAGGAACCAAGCAATGAAAGCAATAAAATCCATCGGTTCCCACCGCGTGGTCATTAGCGAAAGCACAACGTTGATGGCCAAGAATACGACGGCCATGAACCATCTGCGGACCTGGCGGCGGTATACAGCCTGCGCGTCGGGCGTCGGCGGGAAACGCCCAAGCTTGGATGCAATTCCCAAAGGGGTCGTCGAATAGCCTGTCCTGTCTGGGGTAGGTTTCCTCCACAGCGCCCATGCCAGAGCCACCGCATAAACCGGCAACGCCCACCAGCCCTGCCGTGCACCCGTTCCTGCCATGGCCACAACAGCAAAAACCGTGAGCATAA
Organism: Corynebacterium sp. MSK204; assembly: GCF_030229885.1. NCBI lineage: Bacteria > Bacillati > Actinomycetota > Actinomycetes > Mycobacteriales > Corynebacteriaceae > Corynebacterium > Corynebacterium sp. MSK204. The sequence goes on from NZ_JASPGQ010000019.1 coordinate 1,070, forward strand.
TTCGGCGGTGTTCATTCCAAATCTGTGAGCTCAGGCCTAGTACTTGGTACTTATCAAAACTGGGTTGATACGTGAGGATGGGCAAAACTGGTAGGAGAAACGTGAAAGATCCCCACTTATCGCCAGCTAGTGCCGGATAAAGCGAGATGATGAGTAGGACGGTGACCCAGGCCCAATTCGTTGTGTGCCATAGAAGTTTCATGACTGCTCCTCCAATGCTCGGACAGCCTTTTCAAGTGATACCTCTGCTACCCGGAGGTGATGTTCGTTGGCATAGCGGAAGACGGGATCGGGCGAGGAAGTGCGGGCATCGACAAGCACTTGGCCTCCCAGGCTGGTAGAAGCGCGCTCCAATACCGGCAGGGCAAGGGCGGAAACGGCCGCGGAGATCGCCTCTTCGGGCCCGCTGATTTCCAGGAAGGAATCAACAAATTCATCCACTGGACCACTGATGGGGTGCTCCCCCATGAGGCAAATAGTGTCCAGCAACCCCTCTATCTCGTTGAGGTGATGGGTGGATACCACGATGGTGCGCCCGTGCTCTTCTCGGAGGACCTGGTAAAAGAGTTCGCGGCGCGGCAGGTCGAGGCCCAGATAAGGCTCGTCCAAAAGCATTATTTCGCAGCCAGAGGCAACGGCGAAAACAAATCCCAACGCCGATTTTTGCCCACGCGAGAGCGCAGAATACGCCTTATTGGGGATGTCAAAGCGCGCGATGAGGTCGTCGTAACGCTCCGCATTCCAGTTGGGCCACCGCGCCTGACCAACGGCGCCGAGCTTCTTGCTACCCCACGAATCTGGCAGCGGATTGTCGATGCCCATGAGGATTACCCGGTTGAGCACGGATTGGTTATCAAAGGGCTGGCGGTCAAAGACCGTGATGCGGCCGGATTGAATTTGGCCGGCGATTTTTCGCAATAAGGTGGTCTTGCCAATTCCGTTGCGGCCCACCAGACCATGGGTAAGACCTGCGGAAAAGGTGAAGTCTCGGGTAGTAATCATGAGTACATTCCTCTGCTTTCTGCAACCCGATCGAAAAGGTCATGGAGCTGGGCGCGGTTGTAGCCCAGGCGAACTGCTTCATCGACAAGCGGGGCCATATATTCCGCTGCGAAGTCGCCTCGCCTGCGCTCGCGAATGGCACGCGATGCACCCTCGGCCACAAACATGCCGATGCCCCGCCGCTTTTCCAGCACCCCTAGGTCCACCAAGAGGGTGATCCCCTTCCGCGCGGTTGCGGGGTTGATGTTGTGGAAATCCGCCAACTCATTGGTGGAAGGTGCCTTATCGCCCTCCGCCAGAGTGCCGTCCACAATGGTGTCTTCCACCAAAGACGCAATCTGCCGAAAGAGCGGTTGCGTGGAGTTATCCATCATCACCTTCGGCTCGTTAGTTACTTAGTTAGTTGTGTAACTAACCATATAACACACTTGCCGATGCCGCAATGGTCACCGAAAACTTTTCATTTGCGGCCAATATGCTGGGAATTGGCGAATTGTGATCGACGTTTCGGGGTGAATAAGGCACACTGGAGGTAACAAAGAATTTTATTTAGAACAATTAGAACGGAACTTAGGAGCCATGCTTGAACGCACACTTGTCTTTGTCGATACCTCATACCTGCTCGCAAGCTTTTATAACTCTTGGGAAACGGGGGCTCGCGCGCAGCTAGAAATTGACCTGCCCGAAGTGGTCAGCACCATGGGCGGGATGATCGAGGAGCAATTAGGCAACCCGATTCAACGCCAATACTGGTACGACGGGATCCCGGATACCGGTCCGCACCGCTACCAACGCGCCCTTCGCACCTGCGAGGGCGTGCAGTTGCGCACGGGACAACTCATCGAATGGGGCGAGCGACGCACCCAAAAGGGCGTAGACACCCGGCTCGTGGCCGATATGGTCATGGCCGCCGTGAAGAACCAGTTCACCGACTTTGTACTGGTCAGCGGCGACGCGGACATGATTCCCGGCGCGCAGACCGCCGTAGACAATGGCATCCGCGTGCACCTGTACGGGTTTGGCTGGGATTCCATGTCCGCAGCGCTGCGCCATACGTGTGATTCCACCACCATTTTGGATCCACGCGAGGACTTCGCGGACTCCATGGAACTGCAGGTCCTCGAGGGACCCCTTCCCCCAGTGGTGCGCGATGCAACGCAGAAGGCAGAGGGAGCAGAAGAGGAGCTTCCAGGCGCGGAGCACTGCGACGAGTGCGAGGAGCCCTCCGAGGTGGAAACCGCATTCGGCACCCCGGAAAAGCCCACGCCGGCGCCTGCCCCAAAGCCTGCGCCACCTCAAAGCGCACAGCAGGCCGCAACCCCAGCCCCAGAAGAGCAGGACAAGCCCTCTGCAGGAGTGGAAAAGGGCCCTGCCGAAGAGGCCGAGGCTACCGATCAAGCAGCACCAAAGCCTGCGCCGAAACCGTCAATGATGGCACCGCGGCGCAAGCTGCGCTCGAAGTACGTCCCGCTGCCAGAAGAGGTGTGGAGCTCTGCCGGGTTCCAGTCCCCATTCGATGTGGGCCAGCAATACGCATCGTGGTGGTTTGATAATGCCGCTAACTCAGAGCAGCGCGACCAAGCCCACTTACTGTCTGGCGGCGGATTACCACCGGAAATCGACCGACCGCTACTGCAGTTCGCCTGCGAAACCCTGCATGAATACACCCTGACGGAAACCCAGCGCGTGAACTTGCGCGATGGGTTCCACTCAGGAATCCGCGGCGTGCTTATTAATATCCGCCGCGAGAATTAATCGCCGGATTCGATTTCCTTTTTCTTGGCCATATCGGCGCGCAGCGCATCTAGCCGCGCGCTGGCCTTCATGTCGTTGCCGGCCGCTTGAATCTCGCTCATGCGGTCGCCACCGGTTGCCTGCTGCAACTCTTGTGCACCAAGGGCATCGGCATAGCGCTTTTCAATCTTGGAGCGGACGGAATCCAGGCTCGGCACGGAATCATCGGGGTTGAGCTCGTTCATGGAATCGAGCGCTTCCGCGTTCTTTTCCTGCATCGCAGCCTGATCCGCCTGCGCTTCCAGCTGGCTTACCTGTGCCAGCTGCTCCTTGAGGCGGGCCTCGGATTGTTTTTGCTGGTTCTTGGCTTGTTCAGCCGCCTGCTCCGCAGCCGCGTGCTGCTGCTTGACGTCTTCTAGTTCCTGCTCCACCGCGACGAGCTGGGAGGCCACTACCTCAGCGGCTTGGTTGTACTCATTCGCCTTCTGAGGGTCCTCAGCGGAATCCGCGAGCTCCAGGGCGCGCTCGGTCTGGGATTGGTAATCCTGCTGGGACTTCACCAGGCGGTTCATCTGCATTTCTAGCTGAGACTTGTGCCCGATAATCTCTGCCGCATGATCCGAGATTTCCTGGTGCTGTTCCTTGGCGGCCTTGACCGCCTGCTGGATTTGGACCTTTGGATCGGCGTTCTCATCAATCTTTTGATCGAGAGAACTCATCACGTACTTCCAGCCCTTGCTGAAGGGGTTAGCCATCACTATCTCCTTTGGTCATAAAAAAGACGCTTTCTAGCGAGTTTAGCGATACTCACCAGAAAGCGCCGTGGAAGCTCTGAAAATTCAGATTCTATGCCTGCTGTGCGTTCTGCTCTTCAACCTGGCGGCGAACGTCAGCCATATCAAGGTCCTTAACCTGCTTGAGCAGATCCTCCAACGCTGCGGGCGGCAGTGCGCCGGCCTCGCGGAATACGAGGATGCCATCGCGGAAGATCATCAGGGTAGGAATGGACTGAATCTGCAGCGCGGAAGCAAGGCCCTGGTTTGCCTCGGTGTCCAGCTTGGCAAAGGTAGCATCGGTGTGCTCCTCGGATGCCTTCTCGTAGACAGGGGCAAAGCGCTTACATGGGCCGCACCAGTCCGCCCAGGCATCGACAAGCGTAATGCCTTCGCCGGTTACGGTCTGTTCAAAGTTCTCTTCAGTGACGTCGATAGTAGCCATACTCGTTGTAACTCCTTTACATTGTGGTTTATTCCCCACCGTACCTAAATCTCTTCCTTGCTAGATACCCCTAGGGGGTATAACATGGAGACATAAGCAATCGAGAAAGGATGATAGTCATGGCAACGAAGAACTACACCGTAGAAGGAATGAGCTGCGGACACTGCGAAATGTCCATCCGCGAAGAGGTAGGCGAAATCGCCGGTGTTGAGGAAGTTTCTGCAGACCACACCACTGGCGCTGTGTCTGTTTCCGGTAGCGATTTCACCGATGAGCAAGTAGCAGCTGCCGTAGCCGAAGCCGGATACACCCTTAAGTAGGCGAATACTATGTCACACGTTGATCTCGGGGTCTCGGGCATGACTTGCACGTCCTGCTCTTCCCGGGTAGAACGCAAGCTCAACAAGGTAGACGGCGTGGAGGCGAGCGTTAACTTTGCCACCGAATCCGCCTCTATTGAGTTCGATCCAGAAACGTCCACGGCCGCGGATCTGATCAAAGTCGTGGAAGGTGCAGGATACAGCGCCTTCGATATGTCTGGCAGTGATGACGCCGACCAGGGCGGGGACGCAGACGCAGAAGGCACGCCGGTTGATGATGCCCGCGCTGAAGAACAGCAGAGCCTGCTGCGGCGCACCATCATCTCCGCGGTATTGTCTGCTCCCATCATGGTCGTCTCCATGGTGCCTGCCCTGCAGTTCCAGAACTGGCAGTGGGCCTGCGCCATGCTGGCCACCATCGTCTTCATCTTTGGTGGTGCCCCCTTCCACTCCGCTACGTGGACCAACCTGAAGCACGGCTCGTTCACCATGGATACCTTGATTTCCATGGGTACCTCGGCCGCCTACCTATGGTCCCTGTACGCACTCTTCTTTGGCAACGCCGGTGAGCCTGGCATGACCATGAGCATGTCGTGGTCCTCCAGCTCGGCCGACATGGACCATATCTACTTTGAGTCCGTGGGAATGGTCATTACGTTCCTGCTCCTCGGCCGCTGGTTTGAGGTCAAGGCCAAGGGTCAGTCTTCTGAGGCGCTACGCACCCTGCTATCCATGGGCGCGAAGGAAGCCTCCGTGCTGCGCGATGGCAAGGAATCGCGCATCCCCATCTCTCAATTGCAGGTGGGCGATGTCTTCGTCGTGCGGCCAGGCGAGAAGATTGCCACCGACGGTGAGGTCGTCTCCGGCAATTCTGCCGTGGATGCCTCCATGATCACCGGTGAGTCCGTCCCGGAAGAAGTGGGCGTGGGCGATACCGTCACCGGCGCCACCATTAACGCTTCCGGCAAGTTGGAAGTCAAGGCCACCCAGGTGGGCGAGGACACGGTCCTTTCCCAAATGGCTACCTTGGTTACCAATGCACAGGCTTCCAAGGCGCCCGTGCAGCGTCTAGTGGACCGCATCGCGCAGGTCTTTGTACCGGTAGTTATTGGCATTTCCGTCCTCACGCTGCTGGTACACCTCATCTTCGGCGGCGTGGCACCGGCGTTTATCGCCGCTGTTTCCGTCTTGATCATCGCCTGCCCCTGCGCGCTGGGTCTTGCCACCCCGACCGCCATCTTGGTCGGCACGGGGCGCGGTGCCCAGCTGGGCCTGCTCATTAAGGGCCCGGAGATCCTTGAATCCACCAAGCAGGTCGATACCATCGTAATGGATAAGACCGGCACGGTTACAGCCGGTGAAATGTCCGTTACGGCCGTGCATGGCGATGTCCTCGAGTGCGCCGCTGCCGTCGAGCGGAACTCCGAACACCCCATCGCTCAGGCGATTGCCCGCGAGCGCGACGTGGAGCCCGGCACCGACTTTTCCACCAGCACCGCTGGCGTGGAAGCAACGGTGGATGGTGTCCGCGTGGGCGTCGGCAAGCCGCGTGGAGACCTAGGCCAGTACGCTGAGGCCTTCCGCGAGGCAGAGGCCGCGGGCGCTACCCCGGTGGCGGTGTACCTCGACGATGAACTCGCTGGGCTCATTGAGGTCCGGGACACTGTCAAGCCCACCTCCTCTGAGGCTGTAGAGCAGATGAAGCAGCTGGGCCTAACCCCGCACCTGCTCACCGGCGATAACGAGGGCGCGGCCAAGCGCGTGGCAGAGGAGGTTGGCATCACCGAGGTCACGGCCGGCGTGATTCCAGAGGAAAAGGTCGACGTCATCAAGAAGCTGCAGTCCGAGGGGCACAATGTAGCCATGGTTGGTGACGGCGTCAACGATGCCGCGGCTCTTGCCCAAGCTGACCTTGGCTTGGCGATGGGCGCCGGTACCGACGTTGCCATCGAGGCCTCCGATATCACCTTGATGAATGGGGATCTGCGGTCCGCAGCCGATGCCATTCGCCTATCCCGCCGCACGCTGCAGATCATTAAGGGCAACCTGTTCTGGGCCTTTGCCTACAATACTATTCTCATCCCCGTGGCGGCCTTTGGCCTGCTCAACCCGCTATTTGCCGGCCTTGCAATGGCATTTAGCTCCGTATTCGTCGTCTCCAATTCCCTGCGTCTCCGGAAATTTTCTAGCCAGCGCTATGATTAGCGCATGCTCAGCCGCAATGAACGATTAGACCGGCTCCCGGTCACCAGCAAACACAAGCGCCTACTCCTGGGCTCTGGCCTAGGGTGGGCGCTCGATGCTATGGATGTGGGGCTCATTTCCTTCATCATGGCCGCCTTGGCCGTGCATTGGGATTTGAGCAGCACCCAAACCTCCTGGCTCGCCTCCGCTGGCTTCCTCGGCATGGCACTGGGCGCCGCATTTGGCGGGCTCCTTGCGGATAAATACGGCCGCCGCCACGTCTTCTCCCTCACCCTCATGGTCTATGGCCTGGCCACCGGTGCCTCCGCCCTGGCCAGCGGGCTGGCCATACTTATTGTCTTCCGCTTCATCGTCGGGCTCGGCTTGGGCGCGGAGCTGCCGGTCGCCTCCACGCTCATCTCCGAATTTTCCCCGCGCCGCATCCGCGGACGCATGGTGGTCCTCCTCGAGGCCTTCTGGGCGCTCGGCTGGATCCTCGCCGCGCTCATCGGCACCTTCATCGTAGGCGCCGGCGAACACGGCTGGCGCTGGGGCTTTGCCGTGGGTCTCATCCCCGCCGCTTATTCGGTCTACGTGCGCCTAGGATTGCCGGAATCGGTGCGCTTCCTCGAATCCAAGGGCCGCCATGAGGAGGCCGAAGAGATTGTGGCGTCCTTCGAGGAGGCCGCCGCGAGCCAGCCGCTTGACGATGTCCACCCGGAACCCACCGCCTCCACCGAGACCTCCATTTGGGGTCCGGGTTTGCGCCGCCGCACGGCGGCGCTGTGGACCATTTGGTTTTGCGTCAATTTCTCTTATTACGGCGCCTTTATCTGGATTCCGTCCCTGCTGGTGGCCGATGGTTTCTCGCTCGTAAAATCCTTTAGCTTCACACTCATCATTACCCTGGCGCAGCTGCCGGGCTACGCCACCGCCGCCTGGCTCATTGAGGTCTGGGGCCGGCGAATCACCCTCGCCGTGTTCTTGGTCGGCTCCGCCGTCTCCGCCGGGCTCTATGGCACCGCAAGCTCCGAGGTATTCATCATCATCGTCGGGTGCCTTTTGTCCTTCTTCAACCTAGGCGCCTGGGGTGCTCTGTACGCTATTGGTCCGGAGCTCTACCCCACCGCGCTGCGCGGTCGCGGTACGGGTGCTGCAGCGGGTTTTGGCCGCATCGCCTCCATCGTGGCACCGCTCGTTGTGCCGCCGTTGATCGCGGCGACCGGCGCTGGATTCCTTTTCGTGCTCTTTGCGGCCGCATTCGCCATCGCCGCCGTTGCGGCATTTACTCTGCCTGAGCTGAAAGGCGAGGCCCTTGCTCGATAAATTAGCCCTTAGCGCGTGGATTGGCGTCATGGTGGCGCTGACCACCCTGAAGGCCTTCTTCCAGATTGGTTACCTGTGGAAGCCCGAAAACCAACGCGTCCGCGAGCTCCATTTAGTTCCCCTCGATGAATTCTCCGGCAATAGTTGGTTTGCCCCGCTTTTCGAATACGCCGGTAATACCGCCTTCTTCATCCCCTTCGGGCTCTTGGTATTCACGCTTTGCCGCTCCGTGAAGGTATCGACGGCCTGGGGATTCGCGCTTAGCTTAACGTTGGAGACGGCCCAATATGTCTTCGCGCTAGGCCGCACGGATATCGATGATCTACTCTTTAATACCCTCGGCGCGCTCATCGGTGCAGCAATCGCCCACTGGGGCGGGCAACGCTTCTTCCCGGTATGGCGCTGGCTTTCCCTAGCCGCGGCCGCGGTCTTTATCGTGCTGGTAATTCTGGGTCCCCGATTAGGGGACCCAGCCGCCGTCGTGGACCTATAAGCCTTTTATCCGTGTGCCATGTTGACAAACTTGGAGTAGTGCAGCTGGTGGGCCACCTGCACCGTGTCAATAGGCCCGCCGCGGTGCTTGGCCAAGATAATATCCGCCTCACCGGCGCGCTCATTATCGCGGTCTTGCGAGTCTGGGCGGTACAGCAGCATAACCATATCGGCGTCCTGTTCCAAAGAACCGGACTCACGCAGGTCAGCCAATTGTGGCTTTTTGTCATTACGGGCTTCAGGTCCACGGTTCAGCTGCGAAATGGCAATCACCGGCACCTCAAGCTCCTTGGCCAATAGCTTGAGCTGGCGCGAGAACTCCGAGACCTCTTGCTGGCGCGACTCCACTTTTTTACCCGAGGACATCAGCTGCAGATAGTCCAAAACAATGAGGTCGAGCCCATGCTGTTGCTTGAGCCGGCGGGCCTTGGAGCGAATCTCCATCATCGTGAGATTCGGCGAATCATCAATGAACAGCGGCGCATCTTGAATGCGGTTAAGCGTGTCATCAATCTTCGCCCAGTCTTCAGTGGAGACTCCACCGCTACGCATATCGGTGAGCTTGACCTCGGATTCCGCGGAGAGCAGGCGCATCACAATCTCTGAGGCTGACATTTCCAAGGAAAAGATGACTGAGGACTTGCCGTGCTGCAGCGAGCACGAGCGAATGAAGTCCATCGCTAGCGTGGACTTACCCACGCCGGGTCGCGCCGCAACGATGATCATCTGGCCTGCGTGCAAGCCATTGGTGAGCTTATCCAGGTCAATGAACCCTGTGGGTACGCCCAATTCAACGCCGCCCGCCTGCTGTAGCGCCGCCAATTCATCAATGGTGGGATCAATCAGATCCCCGAGCACGCGGTAGTCCTCAGCGGTCTTGCGCTGGGCGATGGCAAATACTTCCTGTTGGGCACGGTCGATCACCGATTCAATCTCGGCATCCTCCGTTCCAGAAAACCCCAGTTGCACCACACGCGTACCGGCATCCACGAGCCGGCGCAGGACGGCCTTTTCCGCCACGATTTCCGCGTAATAGCGGGCATTGGCCGCGGTGGGAACGGTAGCTAACAGCGTGTGCAAATAGGGCGCGCCGCCAACGCGCTCAAGGTTATTAAACCTATCCAACCGCGAGGAAAGGATGAGGGGGTCGATGTCTTGGCCCGCCGCGTAGAGGTCTAGCATTGCGCCATAAATTAAGGCGTGGGCCGGATAATAGAAGTCATCGGGTTCGAGCTCTTCAATAACCTCCATGACCGTATTGGGGCTGAGCAGCATAGCGCCCAATACGCCCTGCTCCGCTTCCCGGTCCGATGGAGGCTGACGATACTCCTCATAGCGCTGCGGTTGGTCCTGTTGATACCGCGGCCGGCGCGCTACGGCATTATCCGGCGCCGGTGGTTCCGGTGGAATCTGTTCATCATCAAAGCTCGCGTTGGTCATATGTCCCCTTTGTGTCCGTGAAGCGACCTTGCGTAACGGTGTCCAAGTGTAGACGAGCCCCCGGACACTACCTGCCTGGGCATAACTCCGGCACTTATCCACAGGGACTTGTGGAATTACCAGCTAGGCTGATCGCTGCATTTTGTTTACCGAGGTCACAACTGTGGATAACTTGTCACCCTCCTGACCTGCAACGATAATAACTGCTGGTCAGGGCGGTTATTTACAAGTGTGAAAATTCCCACAGAGTAGCCGAAAATAGGGTATGACCAGCGGTAAAGTCGGGCAAAAATCTTAGTACCCGCGAACCCTGAATTCCACATTCATCCACAGATTTTCACAGTTATCCACAAGCCAGTTGGGTAGGCAAAAGGCCCCAGGAATTCTCCACCTCACATAGAGAATTCGTGGGGCCTTAAGCCGTGCTGTTGTCTTTGGGTCTGTGGACCGTCGAGCGCTGCTTAAGCAGCGACGACCGAGAAGTTCACCTTGCCGAGCACGTCAGCGTGCAGCTTCAGCTCGACCTGGTAGTTGCCGGTCTTCTTGACCAGGCCCTTGGGCATATCAACGATACGCTTATCCAAGTTAGGGCCACCGGCCTTGGAGACGGCCTTGACAATGTCTTCTGCGGTAACGGAACCGAAGAGCTTGCCGGAAGTGGAGGTCTTAACCTTGACCTCAACGTTCGTCAGCTGCTCAAGCTGGTTGCGGACCTCGCGTGCGTGGTCCAGGTCGCGAATTTCGCGAGCTTCCTGGGCGCGCTTGATGCCCTCAATCTGCTTCTCAGCGCCGCGGGAAGCCACGATGGCCAAGCCGCGGGGAAGCAGGTAGTTACGTCCGTAGCCGTCCTTAACCTCAACAATTTCGCCAGCGGCGCCGAGGTTCTCAACGGCAGCGGTGAGGATCAGCTTCATGATCCCTGCCTTTCAATTGAGTTAGTTGAATAGTTGCGGGTGACAGACTTAGAACGGGGGTTCAGAATCAGCGCCTCCGAAGCCGCCAGCTGGCGGTGCGGAGTTCCACGGATCCTCTGCAGGAGCCTGGTTCTGCTGCTGCGACTGCTGCTGTTGCTGGCCTCCAAAACCGCCTTGATTATTGTTATTCGAGCGCTGCTGCTGACCGCCGCCATAGTTACCGCCGCCCTCACGGGGATTGCGGTTTACCTGTGCGGTGGCGTAGCGGAGCGACGGACCGACCTCATCGACGTCGATCTCAAACACAGTGCGGTTTTCACCCTCGCGGGTCTGGAAGGAACGCTGCTTCAAGCGGCCGGTAACGATGATGCGCATGCCCTTCGTCAGGGTCTCGGCGACGTTCTCCGCCGCCTGACGCCATACGTTGCAGGTCAGGAACATAGCTTCGCCGTCTTCCCACTGGTTCGTCTGAGAATTGTAGCGACGAGGCGTGGAGGCGACGCGGAAGTTAGCTACCGCCGCACCCGCTGGGGTGAAGCGAAGCTCGGGGTCAGCAACTATGTTGCCCACCACCGTAATGTTGGTATCTCCCTGTGCCATGTCTTTACTCCTTATCGGTTACGTGGATTGTGTCTGATCCCAGTATCCGCTACTTGCTGTCGGTGCGCAGAACCTTGGTACGCAGGATGGTGTCGTTCAGGTTCAGGCGACGGTCGAGCTCGGAAACCGAAGGGTGCTCGCACTCCAGGTTAACGACGGCGTAAATGCCCTCTTCCTTCTTCTCGATGGGGTATGCAAGGCGACGCTTGCCCCATACATCGAGGTTCTCAACCTTGCCGCCGTCCTTGCGGACGATGTCGAGGTACTTATCTAGGGACGGGGTTACGGTGCGCTCATCCTGATTAGGATCCAGAATGATCATGACTTCGTAGTGACGCACGGACCTCATCACCTCCTATGGTCTAGTCGTTTTCGGCTGCATCACCTTTGCGGATGCAGCAGGAGGGTACGTTGCGTCAAGCAACCCCACCACAGTACCGCAGATGACCGGCGAAAAGAAATCTATCCCGTCGTGGTGGAGGCAAAAAAGATAGCACACGTCGCGGGAATGAGGGTGAGAAAAACAATGGCGAGGATGCCCAAGAAGATGGGCCCGCGCTTATCGTCCCTGTTATGAAACAGCCAAAAGGCCGCCATGACGCAGATAAAGCCTAACAAGATCGACGCCATGCCAATTAAGGTCACAATCATTGAAATACTCCCGCCACTGGGTCGCGGCCCTGATGCGCCGCACGCACTTTATCTTCTGTCTTATTCCACATTTGCCGCAGCACAATCACCGCCATCGCGATGATGAATCCATCGCGCACGAGGATCGCTACGTCCAAGAGCTCGTGTGGAATGCCCTTATTATCAATGCCCAGCATGTGCCACATAAGCAGGGGCCATACGAGGGCATCGGCAAGCGCCCAGCCCAAAACCAATCGCCAACGCGGCACGGCCAAGGCCGCCGGGACCACCAGCCAGAGCGAATACTGCGGGGACCATACCTTATTGACCAGCAGGAAAACCGCAATGATGAGGAATACCAACTCTGCCACCCGCGGGGTAAGCGGGCTGCGCCAACCGGCTAAGGCAATACCGGCGCACAAGAGGAGGAATGCCACGAGGGAGAAGGTATTCAAAAAATTCTGGCTGAAAGAAATGCCCAAATTCCGGCTAATCAGGGCATAGAGGGTGGTCCATTCCGCGCCGCGCTCCTGGTTCAGGCGGAAAAATTCCGCCCAGGCGGATGGGTATTTCAGGGCGACGGGAAGGTTGACCACGAGCCAGGCAGCGGCCGATGCGACGGTCACCTTGGTAAAAGCGTCCCAGCGGCGATTGCGCCAAGCAAGGACGAAAAACGCTCCAAGCAGGAATACCGGCCATAATTTGAATGCGGTTCCAAGTCCGATGAGGATGCCGGCGAGCCAAGGGCGGTGGCGGCTAATGGCCAGTAGCGCGCCGACGGCAAAGGCGATGGCTGGTATGTCCCAATTGCTAAAGGCGTGGACGATAATAAGCGGGCTGGCAGCTACCAGGATGGTGTCCCACGTGCGATTTCCCACCAAAAGGTAGACCATATAGATGACGCCGACCCAGATGCAGGCCATGACCATGGCGGTGAGCCCAAAGTACCAGCCAGCGGCGGGCACCCCGGCCCATTCCACGAGCCCATAGGTATGGCGCGCAATCCAGCCCATCAGGCCTTGGAACATGCCCGCCAATACCGGGTATTCCATGTAGCGGGTCAGGCCATCTTCCTGCCAGGAAAAGGCGTAGGGAAAGCCCGGTTGATCTAAACCGCGGCCTTCATAAAGCGGGACGATGTCGTTATAGCAAAAAGAGTTGTACTGCCGGTTAGCGGACCAATCCAGGTTAATGGTGCCGCCTTCGCCGCGGCTTCCACCAGCGCAATTCGCCTTGGATAAGAACCCACCGGCCAAGAAAATCCAGGCTACCGCGATCAATGCGCGCAGTGGGGTCCACCATTGTGCGCGGCTACCCCGGGCAAAGCGTCCCCTCGGCCCGCCCAGGAACTCGATGACGCCTCGCGCCATCGGTTCGTCTGCGGCGGACAAGCGCTGGTCTTGGCTCACGCGTACCGCTCCTTGCTTAGCCTAAGAGGTCAGCCAGACCGCCTTCGCGGTCAAGGATGTCATCTAACGACGGAGCTTCGGGTGGGGCTGGCTCGTTATTGCCGCCGCCATTTCCCCTATTGCCTTCGTTTCCCCTATTGCCGCCGTTTCCGTTATTGCCACCTTGGGTCTCCGGCTGCTGCGATGGGGCATCGCGACCCGCATCCGGGCTTTCCGCAGGAGCTGGGCTGGCCTCTTCTTCAGGGGCGCCATTTTGCGCTGGACCAGTGTAGTTCTGGGTACTTTGCCCGCCGGCTCCACCGCCTGGGTTATAGGCCGGAGCGCCACCGCCGGCAGAAACCGTGCCGAAGCGGACGGGGTAAGCCGAGGGGAATTGCTGGAATTCTTGGTCCGCCAAGGAGTTATCCAACACGGACTTCCAGATCTTCGTCGGTGCTCCAGCACCGTACATGATGCCGCCATACTGGTCGAAGATAGCCGAGGTGTTATCCGCCGTACCGACCCACACGGAGGTGGCAAGCTGCGGGGTAGCACCGACCATCCACGCATCCTTGTTAGTTCCCGAATCACCCAGCTGGGTCGTACCGGTCTTGGATGCCGAAGCGCGTCCGCCCGCCAGAGAGCCGTTGGACCATGCCGCCACCGGACCCATGGCCTCGAGAACGTTATTGGCCACATTGGAAGAAACGCGGCGCTCGCCCTCATCGTCTGGGTGCTCATACAGAACTTCCCCGGCGGCATTTTCTACGCGCTGCACAAAGTGCGGGTTGTGCCAAACACCCTGGTTCGCAAGGGTGGACATCGCGGTTGCCATGTCCAGCGGACGGGACTGGTACTGGCCCAAGACCACACCTTCGAAAGGCTGCTTGCCCTTTTCAGTCAGCGTCTCTTCGATACCCGGAAGCGAGCGGGCAACGCCCAAAGCGTGGGCCATATCCGCGGTGTCTTGGGTACCGTTTTTCAGATCGCTCTGCAGACGCAAGTAGGAAGTGTTCAGGGACTGCTTGGTGGCCTCGCGCAGGTCGCACACGCCGCAGCCGCCGCCTACGTTGGTGACCAGATCGGAGCCCGGCAGCTGGTACGGCGCCGAGGAGTAGTTGGTATCCAAGCTAATGCCCTGCTGCAGTGCAGCGGCAAGCGCCATGATCTTGAAGGTCGAGCCGGTCTGCAGCGGGGCGTTGGCGTAGTCCCAACCGTTGGAATCATGTCCGCCGAAGTAACCGCGCACCGCACCCGTCTTCGGGTCAATGGTTACAGAGGCCGCGCGCGCATCCTCTTGCAGCGGCGCCAGCTGGTCATCAACTGCCTGCACCGTATTGTTTTGCACGTTCATATCGATGGTGGTGGTAATGCGCAGGCCACCGGTAGAGACCTGGTTTTCCGAAATTCCCACCTCTTCAAGCTCGCGGATGACCTGGTCCTTAATGTGACCATTAGCGCCCGGGGCTTCCGTATATGCCGAGTACTCAGAGGGGTCGCGGGTCTCCGGGAAGACCATCCCATCGCGCTCTTCCTTGCTGAGATCGCCCATGTCCACGAGGCCGTCAAGCACGTAGTTCCACCGGTTTTCGGAACCTTCCTGGTTCACGCGCGGGTCCAAGCCAGACGGCGACTGGATAAGGCCGGCGAGCATGGCGCCTTCCTCTGGAGTGAGGTCCTTGGCGTCCTTATCAAAGTAGGCATTGGATGCAGCCTGGATGCCATAGGCATTGCGGCCGAAGTAGACCGTATTCAGGTAGGCGTTAAGGATGTCCTTTTTTTCCCACTCGTTGGTCATCTTGATGGAGTAGATGAGCTCGCGCGCCTTGCGCACGTAGGAGTATTCGTTGCCCACCAGGGTGTTTTTCACGTACTGCTGGGTAATCGTGGAACCACCACCGGCGGTGTCATTGCCGGTGACCTTACCCAGTACCGCGCGGCCCAAACCGGTGAAGGAAAAACCGGAGTTATCCCAGAAGTCGCGGTCCTCGGCGGCGAGCACGGAGTCCTGCACAAAGTCGGGTACCTCATCCAAGGTCACGTGCGTACGGTTGCCTTCCGGCGGCACCAAGCGCGCCAGCTGGGTGTCGTTATCGGAGGCATAGATGGTAGAGACCTGGTTATTGGCCAGCTCTTTGGGCTCCGGAACGGTGTATTGCGAATAGGCATACGCAAAAAGGCCTGCAGGCAGTGCCACAAAAACCAATAGGAGGGCCACAACGACCCACGGCCAGATGCGGCGCTTTTTGGGTTCTTCGCCTTCTTTACGGCGGTCCACCTTAGTGGACTCGCCAGTAGATTGCTTCTCGGTCACTGATTCGTGTCCTCATTCATCCCTGGTAACAAACTAAATAATTGCAGCTTACTGCCTAAGGCGGTGCGTCGAAAACTAACACGCGTTAAAAGCCGTTGCAGAACGCAACAAATGATTCCACCGGCAGTGTCGGCAGACCTCCACCTCATGCACGGTAAATTCCAGGCCTTCACCGACAAATTCCGCTATTTCTTTCTCGCTGCGGGCGCTCCCGGCGCGCCGGCCTAGGCTCTCGCCGTACACCCACCGGGTCAGGCGCAGGTCCTCCCCGCAGACCGGGCAGGGCTTATCCATGGTGCGGCCGTGGTGCTCGGCGGCGGCCCGAAGGAGGAAGTCCGCATCGCACACCTCATCGCGCCCCAAGTGCCCGGCGCGGTATTCGCGGACGTGTTGGGTGCGCTCCCATTCGTGGGAAAGCTCGTGCTTGAAGGCAACGGAATTCACCCGCATTATCTTAATTTCCTCTTCTTGATCGATCCATATGCCGTCGTGCTACCACCAGGCATAATTTCTGGCCTAACGTTGCGCAGGCACCACACAGCAACGAATTTATAAAGGAGCATAGTGTGTCTGACAAAGTAAAGGTCGCCATCGTCGGCGTCGGCAACTGCGCCACGTCCCTTATTCAGGGCGTGGAGTTTTATCGCAACGCCGCAGCAGAGGAAAATATTCCTGGCCTGATGCACACCCAGTTCGGGCCCTACCACGTCGGCGATATTGAGTTTGTCGCGGCCTTCGACGTCGATGGAGACAAGGTGGGCAAGGATCTTGCGGAGGCTACCCGCAGCTCCCGCAACTGCACCATCACCATCGCAGACGTCCCAGACCTCGGGGTCACCGTTCAGCGCGGCCCCACCATGGATGGCCTGGGCCGTTACTACCAGGAATCCATCACGGAATCGGATGAAGCTCCTGCCGATGTCGCAGCTGCCCTCCGCGAGGCCGGTGCCGAGGTTGTTGTTTCTTACCTGCCGGTTGGTTCCGAAGAGGCGGATAAGTTCTACGCCCAGGCCGCTATCGACGCTGGTTGCGCATTCGTAAACGCCCTGCCGGTCTTCATTGCTTCCGACCCAGAGTGGGCCAAGAAGTTTGAAGACGCCGGCCTGCCCATCGTGGGCGATGACATCAAGTCCCAGGTTGGTGCCACCATTACCCACCGCGTTATGGCGAAGCTTTTTGAAGACCGCGGCGTGCGCTTGGACCGCACGATGCAGCTCAACGTGGGCGGCAACATGGACTTCAAGAACATGCTGGAGCGCGAGCGCCTGGAGTCTAAGAAGATTTCCAAGACCCAGTCCGTGACCTCCAACGTGCACAATTCCCCTATTGCTGGCAAGCGCGCAGACCGCAACGTCCACATCGGTCCCTCGGACTACGTGGAGTGGCTGGATGACCGCAAGTGGGCCTATGTCCGCTTGGAGGGTTCCGCATTCGGCGAGGTCCCGCTGAACCTGGAGTACAAGCTCGAGGTCTGGGACTCCCCTAACTCCGCCGGCATCATTATCGATGCCGTCCGTGCCGCCAAGATCGCCTTGGACCGCAAGGTTGCCGGACCGGTACTTTCCGCTTCCTCCTACCTGATGAAGTCCCCTCCAGTGCAGAAGGGCGACGATGTCGCGCGCAATGAGCTGGAAGATTTTATTAAGGGAAGCTAATTTTTTCGTCGCGATACTACCGCCAGGCGGTAGGGCACGATAGAATTTAGTTCTATGACGCAACACCATGATGAGACGGACCCAACGAAGTCCCCGTCCAACTACGAGGACGCGGTAGAGGTAGCGCGGGACATCCAACCGGCGCTCAATAAGTTAATTCTTATTTTCCAGCGCACTGCAGAGGGTTCATCGCTGACTACCTCGCAGGTCTCCATCATGAACCAGTTGCGCTTGCGCGGGCCTTCCCGCGTATCCACCATCGCCCAGGCAGAGCTTATCCGCATGCCCACC
This sequence comes from Corynebacterium sp. MSK204, assembly GCF_030229885.1. NCBI lineage: Bacteria > Bacillati > Actinomycetota > Actinomycetes > Mycobacteriales > Corynebacteriaceae > Corynebacterium > Corynebacterium sp. MSK204. The sequence continues at coordinate 18,578 of NZ_JASPGQ010000019.1, forward strand.
GCGTCCAACGCGCTCTATCAACTAGAACGCCGCGGGTTCGTGGAACGCCACCGCGATGAAGAAGATCGCCGCGGCGTGCTGGTCGCGCTCACCCAACTGGGCGAGTCCGAATTGGCCATAGTTTCCGGGCAACGCGCCGCGGCCCTTGCGGAGATTATGCGGTGGCTCGAGCCCGAGGACTTGGCCACCGCCCGCGAGATGGGCGCGGTCATTTCCAAGCTTGCGGATGTCTACCGCCCCACCATGGATAGCGAGTAGCGAGCTTACGGCCACATGCAATTTTAGTTTTGCGGCCGCAACAGACGATAATGAGCTTTAGTACTCATTAAGCTTTCGCATACTTATTCATTCTATGGGCAAAAAATCTAACCAACCGCTGCTGCCGACCCTGCATAAAGGCTCGGCCAAAGAGCCGTTGCGCATCCTCATTTCGTGGAGTCCTTCCTCTTCCGGTACGGAACCCCTCGACTTCGCCGCATGGCTATCGCGCACCGCGGTGATAGAGGTGCGCGTTATTTCCACGGTTTTCCAACCGTGGACCACGACGTCCTTGTCCAAGCTAGGCGGGAAATACAAAAAATGGTTTAAAGAGCAAAAGCAAGCATGCACGACAGCCACCGCTGCGGCCCTGACGGAGGCAGGTATCCCGGAAAAGTACTGGGACGATACGCCCTCCGTGCTTGTCGATGGCCCTTCCCGCCCCCAGCTCCTTACTGAGATGGCCCAGGATTTTCAGGCTGATCTCATACTTTTAGGCCCCAACCAGGCCGCGCCCAAGGGCCGCTTTTTCCCCAGTTCAACTGCGGATACCCTCCTGCACTACTCGCCACAATCTTTAGGGCTTATCCCGCGCAAGGCCAAATTATCGAAACACGGCGTGACCCGCTTTAATTTTGTCATTACGGAGCGCGGTGACCGTGCGGATAGGGAATTATTGGGTGCAGCCGCGCTGGCGGATCGCTGGGATCTACCCCTGCGCATCTTGGCTTTCTCAGCGAATGACCTGCTGAATTCCCCGTCGAAGGATAAAAGCGATATTGCGCTAAAGCTCACCGCCGAGTGGCACGAGGATTCGTTAGCAATGCTCGACCGGGCTCGCGACCGCATCCAAGATGCTTACCCGGAGCTCGAGGTCTCCTCTGAGATCGGTTCCGGGGCCGGGTGGTCCGGTGCCGTTGATTCGCTCAAGTGGAAAAAGGGCGATCTAATGTTGATGGCCTCTACCCCACAAGGCCCCATCGCGCGGGTCTTTTTGGGTTCTAACGCAACCGAGTTGCTCCCTCATATTCGCGTACCGGTACTCATTCACCCCGCGACCGACTAGGCTTTGATGTATGAGCTCGCGCCCAGAGCACCCCGAAAACGACCTGACGACCGACGCCGATTATGCCAACCTGCGCCGGCCCGAGCCGCAAAGCTTCGATGATTTGGCAGACGAGCCCGATCCCGTCGAGGTAGCCGCCGCCAACCGGCGCTCCACACGCCAAGCCGTCTGGTACATGGTGTCCGTGCTGGTCATCTCCGCGCTATATGGCTTCGGCGTCGCGCTCTTTTCGCGCCTTACCGGCGGACCCCTGTGCGAGGACGGCACCGCAAGCTGGCTGTGTACCGAAGGCCAAAGAAACTTCTTTGCCATTTCCACCATGATCATCCCACTGCTGGGCATGATTGGCTGCGCGATCATTATGGTGCGCAAGCTGCGCCGCTACCTGCGCTGGCGTAGCTGGATGGCGATCTTTTGGGTGGTAGCTTTCAATTTCATGATCTGGGCTATTAGCGATATCCAGCTTTTCCTCATGGATTCGGGCACCACCTAGAGAAATTCCACCTCCCGATGATCCCTCTGCTTGATAATTACGATTCTTATACCTTTAACCTCGCCCACCTCATCGCGGAGGTAGCAGGCTGCGAGCCACTCGTCGTCGCTGCCGGTGAGGCGGAGGGGCTCCCCGAGCGCGTCCGTGCGGGCGAGTTTTCTCATGTGGTGATTTCTCCTGGTCCGGGCAGGTCTGAACGGGAGGAGGATTTCGGTGCTGCCTGAGCCGTCATTGCCGCCGCAACCTCGGCCGAGATTCCGGTGCTGGGCGTATGCCTTTGCCACGAAGGGCTGGGCCTGTTGGCCGGCGCCCAAGTTTCTCGTGCGCCGCAGCCGCGCCACGGTTTTGTCTCTACCATTAGCCACTCGGGCGAGGGAATCTTTGCTGGAATCCCGCAAAACTTCGAGGTAGTGCGCTACCACTCCCTGCAGATTGACGAGGTCTTCGGTGTCACCGTTCATGCCCGCAGCGAGGATGGCGTCATTCAAGCGCTCAAGGTCGATGGGTTGCCGCACTGGGGCGTGCAATTCCATCCCGAGTCGGTGCTCACCCACTATGGGAGGCAGATCATGCGCAATTTCCTGGGTGGGTTTCGCCTGCTCCACCGCGAGATTCCCGGCGCGGTAGACTGCGCACGTGTCTTTGCCACCCTGCGCGCCGAAGGCGACGATGCCTTTTCCTCGACTCCGCGGATCCCCACAGGCGCTATTCCATCCTCGGTGATACCGCCGGTACGTTGAGCCGCTCCTTCCGCTACCGGCTTGGCGAATCCCCCGATATCCCCGCCCTCCTTGACCGTGAGCTCGCTACCCGCGTCACCAACGCCCCAGAACTTCCCTTCACCGGCGGGGTTATCGGCTACCTAGCCTATGAGTGCGCCCAGCTCACCCTGCCCATTGCGTTAAGCCACCGCTCCCCTTACCCAGATGCTTATTTTGTGCGTCCGCGATCCTTTATCGTCTATGACCACCAGGCAGAAACCGCGCATCTGTGCTGCCTGGCTGGCAACAGCGCTGAAGATCTGCTGGACCGATTGGAAACCGCCTTGGGCGCGGATGGGCTACAGGACACTGGGGAAGGCAGCGGGGCGTCGCTCAGCGCGGGCTCCTGGCGCAGCCCCGGCTACCTGGAGCGGATTAAGCGCGCCCAAGGATTCCTGCACGTCGGCGAGAGCTACGAGGTCTGCCTAACCGATACCTACTCGGCCACGGCCGAGGGGAGGGGGAGCTCTACCCCCAACTGCGCTCGCGCAATCCCGCTCCCTATGCCGCGCACCTCGTCTTCGATGGCGTAGAAGTGTGCAGTGCCTCGCCTGAGCGCTTCCTCACCGTGCACGGGCGTGAGATGGAGGCCAAGCCGATTAAAGGCACTATCTCCGCCGACCAAGATCCTGCGTTGTTGACCACGGACCTGAGGACGCGCGCCGAAAACCTCATGATCGTGGACCTGCTGCGCAATGACCTTTCCCGAGTATGCGAGCTCGACAGCGTGCGCGTGCCAAAGTTGATGCAGGTAGAAAGCTATGCCACGGTTCATCAATTGGTGTCCTCCATAACTGGACAACTGCGAACCGGTACCACCGCAGTAGATGCTCTCCGCGCGACCTTTCCTCCTGGCTCGATGACGGGCGCGCCAAAGCTGCGCACCTGCGAAATCATCGATCAGCTCGAGACCAGCCCGCGCAGGGTCTACTCTGGCGTGGTGGGCTACTTGGGTTTTGATGAACAAGCCGATCTCAGCGTGGTCATTCGCACGACCGTACGCGCGGGCGGTGAGGTCACTATCGGGGCCGGCGGGGCCATCGTTTTGGATTCGGATCCAATAGCCGAGCTAGAAGAGCGCAACCTCAAAGCGCAGTCCGTATTAGGGGCATGGCAATGAGCACCTATCTCTGGCACGACGGCAGTTTTATTCCGCACCAACCCCACCCCGGCCCCTTCGACGTTGCGGATTCCTGGCGGATGCTTGGCGACGCCCACTCAAACGGCCTTCACCTTCACCTCCGGCGCTTGGAGTCGGTGGCCGGACCGCTTCCCGCGGGATTCGTTCCTGCGATGCTGCAGCTCTTCGCCCCCGGGCGATCTTTTTCCCCGTATCTCGCTAGCCGCCGGACAACTGCGCCTGGATATTCGCCCCGCTCCCCCAGCGCGCCCAGTCACCCGGCTATCCTATGCACATGCTCCCGACCCTTGCTCGCAGCCGTTAGTCAAGGGCCCTGATTTCCCAGCACGGGCACGCTACCGTGCCGAGTATCAGGTAGACGGCACCGATGACACCATCATTGTGGATTCCACCGGTGCCATGATGGAGACTACCACCGGCGCGCTCGTCGCTTGGGAGGAGAGACTCTTGTCCTCCCCACCGGGACGGCGCTGCCCAGCATCACGCTGCACCAGGTCACCCGGCGCGCCGCGGCCCTAGGCATACGGACCGAAACACGCCCGCTCCCCCCCCCGGAGCTCACCACCGAATGCCCCCTGTGGTTCCTCAACTCGCTGCACGGCATTAGCCCGGTGACCGAACTACACACGCCCGGTGGCGTCACCTATCCGCCAGGCAACCCACACGCCACCGCGTGGCAACAGTGGTGGTGGGACTCCTTCCACAAGGAAAAGGCGCGCGACTAGCTCTCCTGCTTGGCTAGCTGGGCTGCCAACTGCGTTTGCACTGCATGTTGACCGTAACCAGTCATGGGTACTGACTCTCTAAGTCGACTGTCCTCTACAAACACCTAACCACCCAGTCAGTAAGCACGAGAGCGGCCCCGCCTACTATGCTAGATAGGTAGACGAGGCCGCCGGAGAAAAGACTCAAAATCCTAAGCTGTTTGCTTTGAATTAACTTTCAAATTTCGAGCTATCAAAGTACAAAGGGTCGACATCACTAGTCCCGCACCAAGTACCCAAACAAGGGCCGGCGAGAAGATCGCAGTTTGCCCATCATTTTTTGAACCGATTAACAGACCGACTGCAATGGCAATGATGCCGATGATCATTCCTGTCAACTGAACTTTCGCGGACTGTTTCGAGAGAATTAACGTGGTAATTGCGGAAACCGCAGATAGAATAATGACCACAGTGCCGATCCAACCGATTCTGACTGGGGCCATAAGAACGAGAGCCACCCCTAAGACAGCCGCCACCAATTCAGGCCAAAGCGGACGGAGTTTTCCACTTGCCATAGTTACTCTCCTTTGCTTCTCTTATCCCGAAATCGTAGGGTTCCACTGGCTAGGATGAGCTGCAGTGACAAAAGCAAAATAGGTTGCTGCAGTAGAAAGACAGCCTCCCCTACGCGGATCGGCAGCGTTTGGATAAACGCTCTTGCAAATATGAACCATGTCCTTATTTAGTTGAACATTGCAGCCCACACGCTCACCGGGATCCTGATGGGCTCCGTAGCACATGTCGTGCTTTGCGCATGCGCCAGAGAAATCAGCATTGTCGCCAGGAGCGGGGAACTGATCGGGAGACTTCGTACAATAGTCATTCAGACTTCCCTTTGAAGGGTCATACACATAACCCGGTGGGGGTTCAACCCCTGCTCGGTTGAACATTACAATGTGCTTATCAGCAAGAGCCTTTTGAGTCTCGGTAGATGTAGTTACAGGTTCCTCTTGAAATTCGGCATCGAGATCAAGATTCTGAGATGCTGCCCACTCATCCAATTGCTTAGCAACCTCGGGAGGCAATTCTTTTCCAACAGCATCATTAACCGCGTTCACCGTCTCATCAGTTTGTTCAGCCGCAACGGCGGACGGAACTGCAACAGAAATCGCACCTAGGGCAACGAGTGCAGCCGCGGCAACGCGCCCCCCTTCATCTTAATATTGGGCATAAACTAAACTCCTCAAGTCGAATGTGAAAACCTTAGGCCCGCCTGCCACCGATGCGTACGATCTCTGCAGCGCAACGGCCAAAGCTGGACCTATAAAAATCAACATACTTGAAAGTACTTTGCAGCAAGTAAAATGGTGGTAAAATCTTATTACCACTTTGGTTAACACTCAGTCCACGCAAAGACGAAGCAAAGCATCTGCTGGGCGCTGCATCTAGCGATCTCGCGCCTGTTTTACAGTACCTAGCAATTTCTAATCAAGCCTTGGAATCTTGGTCGACGAATTTTGCTGCCACCTCGGCGCAATCTGGTCGGCCGCAATGCTGCGTTTCTACATGCTGGATGCAGTCATCACAGATGAGCACCTGCTGGCGGCACGTGTCCTCGTTGATGCAGTTGTGGAAGGTATTAGTGCCCTTGCCGCAGTGCACACAGTGGCCCAATTGGATAAAGCCCGGATCCTCTAGTCCTTGGCCAAACTCTTGGTGCATGCGCTTATCAAAGACGTACATGGAGCCTTCCCACAGGCCATCATTGCCGTACTTTTCGCCGTAGCGCACGATGCCACCATCAATCTGATAAATCTCGTTGAACCCGCGATTCTTCATCAGGGAGGAAAGGACCTCACACCGGATGCCGCCGGTGCAATAGGAGACGACCGGTTTGTCCTTCATCCAGTCGTATTTGCCGGATTCCAGCTCTTCAATGAAATCATGGGTGGTGCGCACATCCGGCACGACGGCATTTTTGAATTTGCCAATCTCTGCTTCCATTGCATTGCGCCCATCGAAGAAGACGACCTCATCGCCGCGCTCTTCTACCAGCTTGTTGACCTCTTCCGGCTTGAGGTGTGTACCGCCGCCGACGACACCGGTTTCATCTACCTTCAGCTCGCCTGGGGCACCAAAGGCCACGATTTCATCGCGCACCTTAACCGATAGGCGCGGGAAATCATCGGCTCCGCCATCGGACCACTTGAACTGCATGCGCTTAAAGCCTGGGTACTCACGGGTTTGACGCACGTAGCGCTTGCAGGCATCCATGTCGCCACCAACGGTGCCATTGATGCCGTGTTCCGAAATGAGGATGCGCCCCTTTAAGCCCAAGGACTCACACAGGGTGCGCTGCCATAGCATGACGGCGGTGGGATCCTCAATGGGGGTAAAGCAGTAATATAGGAGAACTTTGCCGATAGTCACGCCCATAATCTTAGGCCCGCTACCGGAAAGATCCCCAATTCCTTAGCGCTTCTGGTACAGCGCCTTCTTGCGGGCGAAGACCGGATCTGAGGTCACAAGCACGCCAAGGTTGCGGAAGATGCCCTCATCCACCGAGCCCAGGATGGTGGTGGTGTGGACATCGCAGCCGGAAAGTTCCTTGATCTGCTCCAGCGCCTTGCGGGCATCCTCGTCCTTTGCGGCGGATACGGACAGCGCGATGAGCACTTCATCGGTGTGCAGGCGGGGATTGGAAGAACCCAAGTGCTTCGTCTTGAGCGTTTGGATTGGCTCTATCGATTCCGGCGAGAGCAGGTGGGTATCGTCATCGATGCCGGCTAAGTACTTGAGGGCATTGAGCAGCATCGCCGCGGAGCAGCCCAGCAGCGGGGAGGTCCGGCCGGTGATGATGGTGCCATCGTGAAGCTGCATTGCGGAGGCGGGTCCATCGGTTTCCTCCGCGCGCTTGCGGGCCGGGCCCACTACTGGGCGGTCATCGGCTTTGATGCCGGCCTTTGCCATGACGACGGCGGCGCGCTCAGACTGCTCATCGCCCAGCCCGGCGCGGGCTTCTTCCACCTTGGCCTTGAAGTAGCGGCGGATGATTTCCTGTTGGGCGGCGGCGCGGCAGACCGCGTCATCGGTAATGCAGTAGCCGGCCATATTCACGCCCATGTCCGTGGGCGATTCATACGGCGTGGTGCCGGTGAGCTTTTCCAGCAGGGTCCGCAGCAGCGGGAAGGCCTCAACGTCGCGGTTGTAGTTGACCGTGGATTCGCCGTGGGCGCTCAAGTGGAAGTGGTCAATAATATTGGAATCGTTGAGATCCACCGTGGCTGCCTCATAGGCCAGGTTAACCGGGTGCTCGAGGGGAAGATTCCAGATGGGGAAGGTCTCAAACTTGGCGTAACCAGCGTTATTGCCGCGCTGGTGCTCGTGGTAGACCTGCGATAGTGCGGTGGCGAGCTTGCCGGAACCAGGACCTGGGGCGGTCACGACGACCAAGTCCCGGGAGGTTTCCGCGAACTCGTTCTTGCCAAGGCCATCCTCAGACACAATGAGATCCGTATTCGTGGGATAGCCAGGGATAACGCGGTGGCGAGCTACCTTGAGGCCGAGGCGCTCGAGCTTTTCGATGAACGCTTCTGCCTGCGCATTTCCGTCTTCCACCTGGGTCATGACGATGTTTTCAACCAAGAAGCCGCGGCTGCGGAATACGTCCACCAAGCGCAGGAGGTCGTCTTCATACAGGATGTCTAAATCAGCGCGGACTTTGTGGCGGGCAATGTCTTTGGCGTTGATGCACGGGAGGATTTCAATGTCCTCTTTGATGCGCTCCAGCATGGCGATCTTGTTATCCGGGGTAAAGCCCGGCAGCACTCGGGAGGCGTGCATATCATCGAAAAGCTTGCCGCCCATTTCCAGATAGAGCTTTCCGCCGATTTCTTCGCGGCGGGCCTGTATGTGCTTTGACTGCAGCTCTATGTATTTTTCTCGGTCAAAACCGATTTTATGCGTCATGATTTATCGACCCTTCAATAGAAATAAAATCAATCCGCGCTTCGAGTTTACTCTTTTTCATCCCCCGGCGCCACGCACCCTAGTTGGGGGCGACCAACTATTTCACTACACTGAAGTCATGCCTGAAGGTCACGTGATCCACCGCCTAGCCCTCACACTCAACACTGACTATCGCGGGATGCCGCTCAGCGTGACCAGCCCGCAAGGCCGCTTCGCCGCCGAGGCGGCCATCCTGGACGGTACAGAAATCGACCACGCAGAGGCCTTCGGCAAGCACCTCTTCGTGCACTTCACCGCCACCAACCCGGCGCATATCCTCTATATTCACCTGGGGCTCATCGGCAAGCTCAGCTTCGAACCGCGCGAGGAAACCCGCGGGCAAATCCGCATACGCATAGACAATGGGGCGCAAGCCGCGCAACTGCGCGGGCCCCAATTCTGCCTGCTACTTACAGAGGAGGACTACCGGGCGCGACTAACCAAGGTGGGCCAGGATCCGCTCCGCGCCGATGCCGACCCAAAAGCCCTGTGGGCCAAGGTGAGCAAATCCCGCCGCAGCATAGGTTCCCTCATGATGGACCAGCACCTGTATGCCGGTGTGGGCAATATCTACCGCGCGGAGGCCCTCTTTCGCGCCTGCCTCTCCCCCTTCACCCCTGGCAAGGATGTTTCCCGTGAAACATTCTTCGCCATCTGGAAAGACCTGGTAGAGCTCATGAACTACGGCGTGGAGCACGGCCGCATCGATACCGTGCGCGCCGAGCACTCCCCCGAGGCCATGGGGCGCGACCCGCGCAAGGATGATCACGGCGGCGAAGTCTACGTCTACCGCCGCGCCGGCCTGCCCTGCTATGTCTGCGGCACGCCGATTGCGGAACAAGTAATGGAGGGCCGAAACCTCTCCTGGTGCCCTACCTGCCAATCCGCTGCTTAAGGCCTATAGTGGCGGGCATGCGACCTGCCTATAGTGTATCCGCCGTTCGTTCCGCCGAATCCGCGCTCCTCGCGCAGCAGAGCCACGATGATGAGCTCATGCGCTTGGCCGCCAGGGGCGTTGCCGCCACGGCGAAATCCATGCTGACGGGCCCTGCGCCTCACCGCATCACCCTCCTCGCCGGACCTGGCGGCAATGGCGGCGATGGCCTTTATGCAGGCGCTTTCCTCGCCGAGGAGGGCTATGGCGTTGACGCGCTCCTCGTCGCCGATGCTGCGCACGACCCGGCGCTGCAGGCCTTTACTGCTGCCGGCGGGACCATTACGGAGCAACCGCGCGCGGAGGCTACGGGGCTGCTTATTGATGCCGTCGTCGGCCTCAACTCCACCCGCGGGCTTAGCGGTGTGGGCCTTGCCGCGTACCGCGCGGCCAAGCAGCACGATATCCCGGTGCTTTCGGTGGATATCCCCTCTGGCATCAACGCCGATACGGGCGTGGCCGCGGATAATGCCGTCGAGGCCACGATTACCGCGAGCTTCGGTTGGGCGCGCGCCGGCCATATCTTCGCCCCGGAATGCGGCACGGTGGTGCTCTGCGATCTGCAGCTGCCCAAGGCGCCGCGTTCCTTTGCGGAGGAACTAACGGCCACGGCTGAGCCGGCGGGCTATATCGCCAACGAGCCCACCATCGATCTCCCCTTCCAGTGGCCTGCGGACCCCGTGCTTGCCGATGCCCACCTCGGCCACGTCACCGCCCCCAAGCCCGTGGGTTGCACGGGGCCCATCGTGGACCCCACTCCCCGCGCTTCGAGCACGAAATACACCGGCGGGGTCACCGCCATCTGTGCTGGTAGCAACGCGTATCCCGGCGCGGGCATCCTAGCGGCTACCGGGGCGGTGCGCGCGACGCCCTCCATGGTGCGGGTGATAGATAACGATGCCGTGGTCCCCCACCTACCCGAGGTGGTTCCCCACGCGAGCGCCGAGGATAAGGTGCATGCCCAGGCGTGGGTGGTGGGCCCTGGCCGCGGCACCGATGAAGCAGCAGCCCGCGAGCTCCACGCCGTCTTGGATCGCGGGCTGCCTACCATCCTGGATGCCGATGCCCTGACGCTGCTCGCCCAAAGCGCCGAGCTGCGCGATAGCGTCCGCGCCCACCCGCGGGTCATCCTTACCCCGCACGCCGGCGAGTTCCGCCGCCTCTACGAGGCCACCTGCGGCCGCGAGCTCGATCTCAGCGAGGGCGTGGGCCCGCGCCAGCGCGAGCTCGCCGAGGACTTGGACTGTTTTGTCCTGCACAAGGGCCGAATCACCACGGTGACCGCGCCTGGCCAGTCCATCTATGGGATGAATGCCGGCCACTCTTATGCGGCCACCGCCGGCTCCGGCGATGTTTTATCCGGCATCCTCGGCGCCACCATCGCGCAGGTAGACCACGAGAAGGCCGATGCGGAGTACATCATTATGGAGATCCTCCACGCCGCCGCCCTACACCAGCACGCGGCCGCCATCGCGGCGCATACCCCCGATGGTTTTGGCATTTGTTCCGCTTCCCAGATCGCCGCGGCGATGCCCCAGTCCATCGCGCGCTTGCTCGTTATGCACCGATAGCGTCCTGCGTGCTCACGCGGCCGTCTTTGACCTCAACCACGTGGTCGGCGAAGGTGAGTAGGGAGCGATCGTGCGTCACGAGCACCGTGGCGGTATGCATCTCCTGGGTAATATCGCGCAGCAGGCGGATGATTTCCTGGGAAAGGTGGGAGTCGAGGGCGGAGGTGGGTTCATCGGCAAGCAGCAGGTTCGGCTCATCCATCAAGGCGCGCGCGATATTGACGCGCTGGGCCTGGCCGCCGGAAAGCTGGCCGATGCGGCGATTGCCCATGCCCTTAAGACCAACGAATTCTAGCAGCTCATCGGCCCGATCCTTACGCAGCTTGCGCCCGGCCATGTGGTCCATGATGAGCAGCTGATCGCGCACCTTGAGCGCGGACAACAGGTTCGACTGCTGGAAGATGATGGAGTTCGTACCGTTGACCTCTACGGTGCCGGAGTCCGGAGTGATGAGCCCGGCGCCGACGGAGAGCAGCGTGGACTTACCGGAACCGGACTCGCCCACGATTGCGGTGAGAGTATCGGAGTCGGCGCTAAAGGTGGCATTATCAAGCGCCGTAGTAGTCGTCGTGCCGTCCTGAAAGGTGACGGTGGCGTCGCGAATATCAAGAACGGTGGACATTTTAGGCATTTCCTCCCAATGCATCGAGGGGGTTGGCTTTGGCTACGCGGCGGGTGGAGACCAGGGCACCGGCCATGCCCAGGATCCAGATGCCGACCGCGGGAACAATGATGGTGCGCACGGATACGTCGAAGGGAACGGTGCCGGAGGCCAGCAGGCCAAGCAGCCAGCCGACGAACGCGCCGAGGATGGTGCCGGCGGCCAAAATCAGCGCGGCCTGGGCCAGGGCATCGCGCAGCAGATAGCGCACCGAGGCGCCCAGGGCGCGCAGGATGGAGAGATCGCGGGTGCGCTGGAGGGTCCACACCGTCAGGAAGGCCACGGTGACCAGCGCGGAGATGCCGTAAAGGAAGCCCTGCATAGTCAGCAACGAACCGCGTTCGGACTGATAAGCGGGCAGGCCGGAGAAGGAATCGGACATCTCGACCGAGCCGGGGACCTCTTCGGAATGGAGGGCAAGCGTGCCGACCACACCCTCTGGGGCGTGGCTTACCTTCTGCCAAGTCTGGGTAGATACCCATACCACCGGCGAGTGGGAAAACTGCGTTTCGGCAACGGTGCCCTCTACGGAAAGGTCTACCCCGCCGATATTCACGGTGCCGGAGGCATCAATCGTGTCAGACAGGACGGCGCCATCTTCCGGGATGGTGGCTTTGGTATTAGGGATGGTCGTACCGGCCGGCAAGCCCATCACGCCTACCGCGCCCTCGCCCTCCAATTTGGTTTGCGCGGTGCCCAAGGCAATCGCCTCGCCGGAAAGGTCTTCCTCTTTGATCTCGGACTCGTTATAAGCGGGCTCTTCAGTAGAAAAGCTGACATAGGGGTATTCCTGCGCCACGGCCTCAAGCGCCGAGGTATTTTGCTTGGATAGGCCCTCCGTCAGGCCGGAAAGCATCACCAAGAGCAGGGTAATAAGCGCCACGGTGCCGCCGATGAGCCCGAAGCGGCCGCGCGCTGCGGTGATTTCACGAATAGCTAAGAACATACTTCTATAGTCCCTTTGCGCAGTTCAGAAGTAATCGGCGGCCTAGTTGAACCTCCAGTCAACCAACTGGTTGATCCCTCATCCACCCTCCGGCAGTTACTGTAGAAAATTGTGTTTTCTGGACAAAAATTATGGCTCTGGGGCTTACACGCCATGTTCGTGTTCCTGCTGCTTTTCGGTGTGGCCCGCGCCTATATCGATGACCGCCTAGATGCCCGCGCCATCCTTTTGGCCATCGGCCTAGCCGCGGTGTACGCGGCCGCGCGCTGGCTTCCCACCTGGCTCTGGCTCACCGGGTTGTGCCTGCTCTGGTTGGGGCTGATGGTCCACGCGCAGGACTTCATGTGGCTCGAGTTCCCGCTCATCTTCGTCTTCCTGCGCGCCTTGCCCAAGTGGCCAGGCCTTATCTCCATCACAGTGCTGTGGGCGGCGGCCGCGTTCATTCCGGCGTGGCTGCATCCGGATGGCTGGTCCATCGCCGCGGCCATCGGGCCGCTTATCGGCACGACCTTTGCCGCGGGCGTGTTCTATATCCAGCGCCGGTTGCAGGCGGAGGCGGTGCACCACAGGGACATCGCCAAGCAGCTGCACGAAACCCAGGCCGAGCTGGCTGCCAGCGAGCACCAAGCCGGGCGCCTGGAAGAGCGCGAACGCCTGTCCCGGGATATCCATGACACCGTGGCCCAAGGGCTGAGCTCCATCCTGCTGCTATCCCGCGCCGCCCGGAATACCGATGACCTAGCGACCAAGAATGAACAGCTCGCCGTCATCGAGGACACCGCGGGCGAGAACCTGGCCGAGGCCCGCCGTTTCGTCCGCGAGCTCGCCGGGCCCGATGAGCGCCTGGAGACCCAGTTGGATTCCATCCTGTCCCAGATGCGCCGACGCACGGAGGCACTGGGCGACGATACCACCTTTGACCTCGTCGTTTCCGGCAGCGGGAGCGTGCCCGGCGATATCAAGCAGGTGGTCGTGCGCGCCGCGCAGGAGGGCCTTAATAACGTGATCAAGCACGCGCACGCCTCCCGCGCGGTGGTCACCCTGGGCCTTTTTGAGGATGCGGTCACCCTGGACGTCGTGGATAATGGGCACGGTGTAGTCGAGCCCCCGAGCCACGGCGGCGATAGCGGCTTTGGCCTGCAAGGATTGTCCCAGCGCGTGGAGAGCGTCGGTGGCTCCCTGAGCCTCGAATCCGGCGACGGCACCGCCCTTGCCATTAGAATCCCCCTCAAGGAGCAGCCCCATGGTTAACGTCATGCTTATCGATGACCACCCCGTCGTCCGCGCCGGGCTGCGCGCGATACTCAATACCTTTGCCGATGTCCACGTGGTCATGGAAGGCGATAACGGCGCGGACGTGAACAAGCTCTTTGCCGATGACGCCCCCGAGGTCGACGTCGTGGTCTGCGATATCCAGATGCCGGGCGTCGATGGCATCACCGCCACCAAAAAGCTGACCGAGGCCGGCGGCCCGCCCGTGCTCATCCTCACCACCTATGACACCCAGGCCGATATCCTGGCCGCGGTGGAGGCCGGCGCGATGGGATACCTGCTCAAGGACTCGCCCGAGGAAGAGCTGCACGAAGCCGTGCTCAATACCGCCGCGCGCCAGCGCACCCTCGCCCCAGAGGTGGTCAACCTCTTGGCCCAGCGCGTGGGCCAGCCGGAGCAGTCCCTCTCCACCCGCGAGCTGGAAATCCTCCGTGCCCTTGCGACCGGCTCCTCCAATAAGGAGCTGGCCAATCAGCTCTTTATCTCTGAGGCCACGGTGAAGACGCACCTCATTCACATCTATCAAAAACTGGGCGTGGACACCCGCACGGCCGCGGTGACCGTAGCCCGCGAAAGAAAGCTCATTTAATGCTCGATTCCATCGTTATCGGCGGCGGGCAAGCCGGCCTGGCCACCAGCTATTACCTACGCAAGAAGGGACTCGACTTCCAGATCCTCGATGCCGAGCCCTCCCCCGGCGCGGCCTGGCGCCACGCGTGGCCATCGCTCACGCTCTTTAGCAATAGCGCCTCTTCCAACCTGCCCGGCTTGCCGATGCCCCACCACGACGGATTTCCGCCCGCCAGCCACGTCATCGATTACTTTACCCGCTACGAGCAGCGCTATGACCTGCCCGTACGCCGGCCGGTGCGGGTCCAAGAGGTCACCCACGATGGCGAGCGCTTTCATGTCATTACCGATGATGAGCTTTTTACCGCGCGCACCGTGGTCGCGGCTACCGGCACGTGGTCCTCGCCGTTTATCCCCTACTACCCCGGTTCCTTTGCCGGGCGGCAATGGCACTCGGCGGTCTACCCCGGGCCCGATCCCTTCCGTGGCGAGTCCGTCGCCGTCGTTGGGGCAGGCAACTCCGGGGCCCAGATTGCCGCAGAGCTTGTGCTCTCTGGCGTAGATACCACGTGGTTTACGGCGAAGCCGCCGCGGTGGATGCCCGATGACGTTGACGGCCGCGTGCTTTTCCAGCGCAACCGCGCCCGCCTCAATGCCATGATGCGCGGCGAGCCCGATCCCGGCGCGGATACCAACTTGGGCGATATCGTCGTTGTTCCTCCCGTCAAGCGCGCCCGCGATGAGGGACTGCTTAAGTCCTCCCCCATGTTCTCCAGCCTCGATGAGGTGAAGGCAGATCACCTCATCTGGTGCACCGGGTTCCGCCCGGCGCTGGGGCCTTTCCGCACGCTTCTCGATGGCCGCACCCCCACCGTCGAGGGCCTCTTCCTCGTCGGCTACGGAACGTGGACGGGCCCCGGTTCCGCAACGATTACCGGGGTGAGCCCTTTTGCCAAGCAGACCGCTGCGGACATCGCCAAGCTCTGCTCCCCCGCTCGTTAGCCGCCCAAAAATGCTTGCATCACAATTCACGTACCATGGTGAGCATGAGCACGCTACTTGTTACCCGTAACGAAGACAAATCTGTCACTACCTCCTTTGAGGATGGAGAATTCCTCGGCGAGGGCGACCTGACCGTTGACGTCTCTTATTCCTCGCTGAACTACAAGGACGCGATGGCGATCACCGGTGATCCCGGCGTCGTCCGCACCAACCCACTGGTGCCCGGCATTGATGTGGTCGGCACCGTATCCGATTCCAATGTGCAGCGACTGCCGGTGGGCACCTTGGTTGCCTCCTTTGGCGACGGCCTTGGCGAATTCCGCCACGGCGGCTATACCCCGAAGCAGCGCGTCAATTCCCGCGCCACCGTTGCCCTGCCTGCGGATTTCACCGCGGAGCAGGCAGCTGCCGTCGGTACCGCCGGCTACACCGCGGCGCTGTGCGTTAACTCGCTGCGCGGGCTTCCCGAGGGCCCCGTTCTCGTCACCGGTGCCACCGGCGGCGTCGGCTCCATTGCCGTCAACCTTCTGCGCAATGCTGGCTACGAGGTCCACGCCATGACCGGCCGCCCCGACGATTACGCCAACTACCTCTACGAGCTCGGCGCACATGAGGTCATTGACCGCGCCGAATTCACCGAGCCGGGCAAGCCCCTACAAAAGGCCATCTACGCTGGCGCCGTGGACACCTCCGGCTCCCAGGAGCTGGCCAATGTCCTGGCCCGTACCAAGTGGGGCGGCACCGTCGCCGCCACCGGTATGGCCAGCGGCCCCGACCTGCCCGCCACCGTCATGCCCTTCATCCTGCGCAACGTACACCTAGCCGGCGTGAACTCCGTCGATGCCCCGCTGCACTACCGCCAGAATGCTTGGCAGCTCCTCGCCCGCACCCTGGACCTGTCCATCCTGGAGTCCTTGACCAATACCCTTCCCCTGGAAGATGCGGTAAAGGAAGCGCAATCGCTCATCAACGGCAACCACCACGGCCGCACGGTGCTGAAGATTTCCTAAGGTCCTAGTCTTTAGGATTCAAAACTAGGAAGGCACCCCATCAGTGACGGGGTGCCTTCCTTGTGCGATTGACTCCTTGGGGTCTAGGTATCGCCCGTTAAACCGCGCATGATTTTTCTTGAGATGGAACCCAACTGCCGCAATTCCTCTCCCGTCAAGACGGAGACCACCTTGTCATCCACCTTCGCGGTGTGGCTCTCCAGTGCTGTGGCGAATGCTTCCCCGCCGACTTTCGTCACTGTGACGTCAATAGCGCGGGGTCCTAACTCCTCCGCGTGCCGCCTCGTCACCAACTTGCGCCCCTCCATCCGGACCAGTTGTCGGTGCAGGCGCGATTTCTCCCACCCAAGTTCCGCGGCCAACTCGTGCGGCCGGGTGCTCTGCCCACGGCGGCGCTGCAGGACGGCCAACACCGCATAATCGGCCTCGCTCACATTCGCAGTTTCCTGCAGCGCGTTGGCCAACTCCTTATGCAGCGCCCGCTGCATTGCTACAAAATCCGCCCACGCCGCACTTTCCTCTGCGCGCACGGCATCTCTCCCTTTAGCTTCTGACTTAATTGGCATTATACCCTGCGCAGTTGATTACTCAACCCTGTATCGATTGCCGCAGTTGACCCATCAATCCTCAACATTATTAAACGTCTTGGATTCACCGTACCAATAATTTTCGTGGGCCATACTTTTGCTCGTTTAATCGCATGTACTTCGCTTTTTATAACCTATTTATTGGTATTAATATTCGGTTGATTGTCTCTATATTTAGTCACTAGTAAGTAAACACCGGACTATTTTCAGACCGCCCGCGACTCCTGTAGGGCAGACGCCTGTCTATGATGGCGGACATGGATAAACTTTTTAGCGTCTGCGGATTCGATTTCCTAGGCACCGAGGAGCTCATCGCGGAGCTTCCCGCAGAGCGGACCCTGTGGGATGCGCCTGCTTTTGATCAAGTGCTCTACTATGCGGATCCCTCCGGCATAGCCGTCACGGCGATGGAGTACGAGGGGGAGTGGACCGTGTTGCCGTCATTCCGGGGCGGGGAAGAGGTTAAGGCAACGCTTTATCGCGCCATGCCATTTATTGGCATCTTAGAAATGGAAGATCTGCGGTGGGCAGTGCTTAGCGATGCCCCCTTCACGCTACCCACCGGCAACCCCGTGGGCGGCGAAAAACTGCGCGGCCGCGTGCGGCCCGCGGTCGTTGCGCTGGACTATGAATTAACGGACCCGGCGGAGTTTTCGCTGCGCTCCCCAGCCACGGAACGGTTTTATCAGAACTACAAGCCCAGCCTGCTCAACCCGCAGGTGGAGCTAGCGGGGACCGTGAACAACGTCGAGAACAGGACCAATGAATTTGGGGGAGGGGAGTTCTGGGTATGCGAAATCGACGGGCTCCCGCTCATCGTTGATGCCCCAGTTGAGGCGGGCCAGGAAATCCGGGCGCACGGCATCGCGCTCTGCGCCACGGAATACTGGGATTAACCGCCTCGCTGCTAGGAGGATGTAGATCCTAGTGTTGCGGAGCTGCAGGTACCAACGCTAAAAGACGCTCGAGGTAGTCCCGCACGAAATCGATGGTGCTGGGAGGCGCGATCTTTCCATCCTCGCCGATGAGCTGGGGAGAATTGCCCAAGAATACCTCAGGCTGACCGGGCATCGGCATGTCAAAGTAGGACAAGGCTAGGCGCACATTCTTGTGGGAAGAATAGCCACCCATGCGGCCGACGGAGTGGCTGATGATGCCAGCTGGCTTATTCTTCCAGGCGACATCGGAATTGGGCTTGGACCCAATATCGATGGCATTCTTTAAACACGCCGGGATCGTCCGGTTATTCTCGCTAGTGACGAACAAAATGGCATCCGCTTCCTTAATGGCGTTGCGGAAATCGGTGTACTCTTCCGGCGTGGGTTTATCCTCCACGCCAGGATCGTCGTAGTCGAAATCATAAAGCGGGAGTGTGCGCAGGTCATAGCGCTGGCACTCTACGTGCTCGGGAACGAGTTCAATGGCATGGTTTGACGCGGGCTTGTTTTAGGGACCGGTAAGGCGGTACCAGGTACCGGGGTGGCGGTAGCCGCCCGGTAGCCGGTTTT
>NZ_JASPGQ010000001.1:0-264576 GCF_030229885.1 Corynebacterium sp. MSK204
AAAACCGGCTACCGGGCGGCTACCGCCACCCCGGTACCTGGTACCGCCTTACCGGTCCCTAAAACAAGCCCGCGTCACTCCTGGGGAAGGACAACACTCCACTTTATTCTGAAGAAGAGTTGAAGCGTATGTCACATTCTGAGGTTGTCAGGGAAGCGCGGATCAATGGTGTTTCGTCTGACGATGATGGAAAGGGTTCTGCTGAAGACGGACAGCAGTCTGAGGCTCCTCTGATGGTGGATGATGTCAAGGCAGGGGACAGGGAAATTACTGGCTCGGTGTTTTTGCTCCCAGGTCAAAAGAAGAGAGTTCAAGTTAATTTCCCAAACTTCAGGGCTTTAACTACGGACGTACAACTAAAGGAAAACTCTGTTGAGGAAGGTGGATCCTCTAAAGGTAAAGCTGTCACCTTTAAATTCGACGTTCCTGAAGGGATTGACCTAAAGGCAGGTGAAACACTATTTTTTAGTTCGCTATATGATTCCTTGGCTACGGACGATAGTAAGAGCAAATCTATACCAGTAGTCGTTAAACCTGCGGATGTGTCTGAGGAAGAGGGCTCAGATTCTGGGGATTTTGAAGGCGAATTCCCGTTTGCTGTTACTGCGGAAGTAAATGACATCAAGGCAGGAGACAAAAAGGTTACCGGTAAGGTTCGTTTGTACTCGGGCCAAGAGGTGGAAATTGAGGCTTATTTCCCCGGCGGAAGGATTCAGACAACTGTCGTGAAGCTAGAGAAAAAGTCTGCACAGGAGGGCCAAGTTCCTGCAGGTGAGTTTGTCCCGTTCGAAATCGATGTACCTGCAGACGTCAAGCTAATGGCAGGTGACAAGGTATCCGTTTCTCCGATTCCTCACGTCACGGATCCGAAAACCGGTGAAAGCAACAGCGTAGAGCTCATCGTGAAGGCTGCTGATAAGAGCAGCGAGTCGCAACCCGAGCAGACCCCTGGTGACGGTAATGGTAAGGAGGGCGGCAGCGGTTCCACAAAGCCGGCACAGCCATCGGTTCCGGGCGCTGAAGGTACCCCTGGTGCTGGAGAGGGCAGCTCTAAATTCGGCAAGGTCTTTGAAGCTATTCCTGGTCTGGCTGCTTTGGTTGAAGGTGTTGCTAAGTTCTTCAACAAGAACTCAGGCCTCGCTCGAATCTTGCAACCACTGCGTAACTTCTTCTCGCTGTTCAAGTTCTAATCTCGCCTGAATTAGCGGATGAGCGGATTAGTGCGGGCTTGAGGCTCGGACTTGGCTACCGGCAGTGATTAAACCGGAGCCCTCCATGAAGGGGTGCTCCGGTTTCTGTGTTTTCTGGTGAAATTTTACGGGACTTGGCCTAGCGCACCGGGCCGGGCAGGTGGGCGCGCCAGCCGTGAATCACGTTGATGAGGCAGCACATGGCGAGCAGGGAGCCGATGAGGAATAGCGCAGTGAAGCCGATATAGGGTGCGAGAGCGCTAAAAGCCATGGGGATAAAGAAGCCGGTATAGGACACGGAATAGAACACGGCGGTAAGGCCAGCGAGGTCATCTTTTCCGGCGATGCGCTGGACCTCGGAAAGGCCGGCGACAAGTGCTAGGCCGTAGCCGGCGCCCATGACGGCGGCGCTGGTGATGCCGAGCGGGAGGGAGAGCGTGCGCGCGGCGATGGCGCCGAAAATGGTGCCGACGGTAATGACGGCCATGGCAACTGCGGAGGCCCGGGCGGAGCGGTGGGTGTCAATGACCTTGCCAAACATTTGGATGCCAACCCCGCAGCCCAGCGTAATGACGGTCATGAGGCCGGAAAAGGCGATGGGGGCATCGCCGGCGGAATCGGAAAGCAGCTGCGGCAAGAGGGCATAGGCCGCACCCGCGCAGCCGAATACCCAGGGGGCGACGGGAAGGACGACGCGGGAAAAGCGGCGGTGTGCAGCGGATGGAATGTGCAGCATGTGCAGCATATCGCGGATGCTTAAGTCCAAGAATGTGTCTTTGACGGTCTCGCCGCGGGGTGGACGGGTTTCGGGGGTTTTCAGTAGCCAGACCGCGGTGACGACGGTGAGCAGGATGTGCAGGACATAGGCCAGGTGAGTAGGCCACGGGCCCCATTGCGCCAGTACCGAGGCCAGGGCGGCGCCGATGAGGAAGCCCAGGGTAAGGCACATCGATGCCTTTCGGGGGCCTGCGGCCGGGTCACCGCCGGAACGGGTGATGAGCTCGGAAATCCAGGTGGATCCGACCGCCATAACGATGCCTAGGGCGAGGCCGCACAGTACGCGGCCGGCGGCAATGATGAGGGGCTCTTCGGGAGCGATGGACAGCAGGAAGGATCCGGCCAGGGAGAGCGGTGCGGCGGGCAGCATCGTGGGGCGGCGGCCGATATAGTCCGAGAGCGGCCCGGAGATGAGCAGTGCGGGCACGATGCCGATGACGTAGGCCGCTAGGAGGCCATTGACGGTGACTTGTGAGAAGTGGGATTGCTCGCGGTACATCACGAGCAGGGGAGTAAATTCATTGCCGCCCCAGGCAACGGCCACCATGCTGCCGGCGACGGGTAACCAATCGCGATTGGCGGTGTCTTGACTCATAGTTGATCCTTCGAATTTTTCAGGTGCGAGCGGAGTGCGGAGAGATAGTCGGGCAGGTTGGCGGTGAGGAGGGCATCGGCAAGCGTGCGGTGCTGGTCGACGAACGCGCGGGCCCGTGCCACATTGCGCCCGATGGCGGTGGCGGTAAAGCGCTGCTGGCGCTCGCGCAGCTGGTGGCCAACATTGGCTAGCAGGCTATTGCCGGCGCTATCCATGATGATTTGGTGGAATTGGGCATCTAGGCGCGTGTATTCGCGAAGGTCTTCGGCATCCAGCGCGGCGTCTTGGGCCGCGATGTTTTCTTGCAGGCGCTTGGCGATGCCCCCGCGTTCTTCCTCGCCCAGCTGGCAGATCTTCTCGGCACTGTGGGCATCGACAAGCAGGCGTGCCTCATAGACCTCGCGGATTTCTTGGGGGCTAATCGGTACGACCAGCGCGCCGCGCTTGGGGTAAAGCTGCAAAAAGCCCTCGAGCTCTAGGCGCAGGAAAGCCTCGTGGGCCGGGGTGCGGCTGACTCCTACCTCGGCCGCGAGTGCGGCCTCTGACAGCATCTGCGAGGAATCGATGGTGCCGTCGATGATCCTTTCTTTGACTAATTCATAAACCCGCTCCGCGGCAGGCTGCATGCTTGTATCGCTCATGCATACATCTTGCATACAAGTTAGTTTAAGCGTCAACCTATTCCCAATTCTGGGGTTAGAGTGTCTTAGACTGGAAGGCATGCAGCGTTGGGTCTTACACATCGATATGGATGCGTTTTTTGCCTCCGTCGAGCAATTGACCCGACCGACTTTGCAAGGCCGGCCGGTGCTCGTCGGTGGGGTCGGCGGCCGCGGGGTCGTCGCCGGCGCGTCCTATGAGGCGCGCGAATACGGCGCGCACTCGGCGATGCCGATGTATCGCGCCCAGCAGTTGGTGGGCCTGCGCGCGGTGGTGGTCAGCCCGCGCCGGGCGGTGTATTCGGCGGCCTCGCGCCGGGTATTTGAGATCATCTCCCAGCACGTGGAGGTGATCGAGCAGCTATCCATCGATGAGGCCTTTATGGAGCCAGAGGCATTGGTGGGTGCGACGGCGGACGAGGTGCAACAGTGGGCGGATGGCGTGCGCGCGCTCATTCGGGAGGAAACGGGCCTGCCGTGTTCCATTGGCGCTGGCTCCGGCAAGCAATTTGCCAAGATCGGCTCCGGTGAAGCTAAGCCCGATGGCACCTATGTCATACCGGCGGAAAAGCAGCTGGAGATGCTGCATCCGCTCGCGGTGGGAAAGCTGTGGGGCGTGGGTCCGGTCACGGAGGCCAAGCTCAAGGGTATCGGGGTGGAGACCATCGGCGCGCTGGCCGCCATGACCCAAAAGGAGGTGGAAATCTCCATCGGCAGCGTCGTCGGCGTGCAGCTGTGGCAGCTGGCGCAAGGCATTGACGATAGGGAGGTGGCCCCGCGCGCGATTTCCAAACAGATTTCCACGGAGCATACCTATCCCAAAGACCTGCTCACGGTTGCCGATGTCGATGCGGCGATTACCCGCGCGGCCGAGGGTGCGCACCGCCGCCTGCTTAAAGATGGCCGCGGGGCGCGCACGGTGACGGTAAAGCTCCGGATGGCAGACTTCCATATCGAATCGCGCTCGACGACCCTGGCCTATGCCACCGATGACCTGGAGGTATTGACGGCAGCCGCCTTCAAGCTGGCGCGCTACCCGGATGAATTGGGCCCTATCCGCTTGGTCGGGGTGAGTTATTCCGGGCTGGAAGCCGCGCGCCAAGACGTACTTTTTCCGGAGCTCGACCGCGAAATCGTGCGGCCCGTGCTGCCGGATACCGATTATGAAACTGGCGTAAGCGATGATTCACCGCCGCCGGCGCCGACCACCGTGGTGGTCGAAGACGATGTGGAAGATCAATGGCACGCCACCCAAGACGTCTACCACCCGGAATTCGGCCACGGTTGGATCCAAGGCACCGGGCACGGGGTGGTCAGCGTGCGATTTGAAACCCGCGCCACCGGACCCGGCCGCACGAAATCCTTTGCCGCCAGTGACCCAGAGTTGGTGCCGGCCGATCCGCTCGATTCCTTAGACTGGCAGGACTGGCTGGAAACCCAAGACTAGATCGCAACGTAGCGCTTGGGGTCAGGGTTCTGCCGGAATACCTTGGCAGGGGCCGTGCCGGTGGCCAGCGCCGCGGCCAGCAAGATGCGCGCCTGGCTGGGGCGGAAGGCCCGCGCGTTGATCGCGCCCAAGCTATGCAGGTTCGCCCCGCCGCCGTCGCCGCCATAGGACAACGCGGTTACCCCGTACGGGGTGCGGGTGGAAATGACGACGGGGAGTCCGTCGCGCAGGGCATCGGCAACCGCGCGGCCCATGTCCCCACTCATATTGCCCGCGCCCATGGCCTCGACGACGAGGCCGGCGGCGGAAGCGCGGGCGGCATCGACAAGCGCGCGCCCCGCGCCGGGGTAGGCAGGGATGATTTCTACTGGGTGCGGCGCCAAGGGGCGCGGCCGCAGCCGCGGGGTGGCATCCGGTATCCGCAGGGACTCGAAAGCGCACAGGTCAGAGGTGTGCTGCTTGCGGGCCCCGCGCGCCGGGATGGTCATGCCGCCAAAACAGATGAAGACGCCGGGCTGCCCGCTGAGGGCGAGCTCGCGCGCATCGCGGAGATTGCGCGGGCCATCTGGGCGCGGGTGATCGTAGGAGCGCTGCGCGCCGGTGAGCACGATGGGCGTATCACCGGCGCAAAAAATCTCCAGCGCCATCGCCGTCTCTTCCATCGAATCGGTGCCATGGGTGATGATGACGCCATCAATGTCCGCGCGGGCGGTCTGCTCGTTGACCACGGCAATGAGCTCATCGAGGTCAGCGAGCGTAATAGAAGAGGAATCGAGCTGGCGAAATTCCACCACCTCGGCGTCGATACCGACCGCGAGCTGCGCGCCGGTAACGGTGGGAACGAGGGAACCATCCTGCATCGTGGTGCAGGCAATTGTGCCGCCGGTGGCGATGAGGGCAAGATGAGTCATGCATCCCAGAATAAAAGAAGACGCGCCGAGGCGGCAGGCGCGGACCAGAAAAGCTGGGGCAAATGTAAACTGATGGGAGTTTATATCCCAGACGTGAGGAGTGAGAAGTGAAATTCCGCAAATTTGGTGCCGCGTGCCTCGCATTGAGCGCGGCGGCCGCTCTGTCCGCCTGCTCTTCTGATGACGAGCAAGAAGACACCACCAAGAACAGTGAATCCAGCGAATCCGCGTCCGCCGACGGCGACTCCGCGGCTCCCGCGCTGCCGTCCGCCGCTGATCTGAACGCCATCCTGGCAAAGGCCACGGATCCGGCGGCATCGCAGGAAGAAAAGACCGCCACGGTGGAAGGCGGCGAATCCGCCCCAGAGATCTTTGACACCATGGCGCGCTCCAAGGAAGAATCCGGCGCGGAGTTTGCGGTCGTGGATCCCGTCCTGCCCGGTTATGACCCGCAATCCGTGCTGACCACGGTGAATTTCACCACGGCCGATGGCCAGGAGCAGACGACGGACCAGGTGGAATTTATTTACCAGGACGACACTTGGAAACTATCGAAGACTTGGGCCTGCACGCTGATTCAAAACACGGTGCCGCCTGAGCAGGTACCGGAGATGTGTGCGGATGCTGGTGCGGGTGTCTTTTCGGATGATGAGGGCGACGGCGCCCCCGCCCAAGGCGATGCCCCCGCGGCCGGCGCAGAGCAGGCGCCCGCCGAGGCCCCCGTAGAGGCCCCCGCCGAGTAGCTCTACTCCGAAAAAGCCAACTCCGTCAGGCTTGATTGCACGATGCGCAGGTCTGAATCGGCGGTGCCGTAGGTTACCTTCGTATCGAAGGACACGTCACCGCCCACGGGGAGCGGCTTAGTCAGATCCACCGTGACGTTGCCCGAGGAATTAGTGGAAGAATCCAGCACGTCGAGTTCCTTATCCTCCAACTCCGTGCCCTCGGCTTGGCCCTCGAAGGATAAAGCGCCCAGGGTAGGGCGTTGTTCCACCTCGACGGATAGCGTGACGCGGTCACCATCGATGGACTTAACCGTATAGCGGGTCGTTTGCAAGAGCGTGGATTCCCCCGTTACGCGCGAATCCACCGTCCACGTCGCGCCGGTGCCCACCTCTTCCTCTGGGAAAACGATGGGCAGCGCGGTCAGCTTCATAATCGCCTGCTCGACAGTGCCGCGCGCCTCATCGCTCGCGTCCTGCGGGGCGGCCAGGCGCAGGGAATTCATCTGGCCATTATCTTGACCGCGCCAGCCAAATTGGAACCCGGAGGCAGAAGAGATATCGGTATCGCCGGAATATTCCGGATCCCCCGCGGTGACAAACGCGTTGCGCGAGGCCGGCAATTGATCCTCGACGTCCTCGGTGGCTTTATCCACCGACGCCGAAAGCGGCAGGGTAGTGGTCGCCTTATCTACGTCCGCGGCCTGGAAATCGGCGGCGGCTGATTTATTCAGCAGGTCCTGCGAGAATCCCTGCGTGGCGCGGTAGGTTACCTCCTGCGAGGAGTCGATATCGTGATATTCCAGCAGTTTCTTCTCACCGGTTCCGGCCTCTTCGACGGTCAGGCGAGGGGCATCGATAGTCAGGCCAACGGGCTGCTCCACGGCGGGGCCGGGGGTCTCATAAGAACAGGCGCTTAGCGCTACGGCGACGGCGGAAAGGGCTGTAAAAACTTTGACTCGAAACACGCTTACCAAAATACCGGACACTCCAGATTAGAATGATGTGGGTGAGCCAAAAACGAAGGAGTAAGACAGGTCTTATCGCTGCGGTGGTCATCGCCGTGGCGGTTGTGGATCAAGCCGTAAAACAACTCATGCTTACCGTTCTGACGGAGGGCGAGCCGCATTATGTCATCGGGGACTGGTTCAGGTTTAACCTGCTATTTAACCCGGGCGCGGCGTTTTCCATCGGTGGCGAGGGCTCGACTTGGCTGTTTACCACCATTCAATTGGCGTTCGTCTTGGGCGTTGCCATCGCCGCCCCGCGCATCCACAATACGGGCCAAGCGCTGGGGCTGGCGCTCATTGCCGGTGGGGCATTGGGCAACTTTGCAGACCGCATCTTCCGCGACCCCGGCTTCTGGTTTGGGCACGTCGTGGACTACATCTCGGTCGGCTCGTTCGCGGTCTTTAATATCGCAGATGCGGCCATAACCTGCGGCGTCGTCATCTTCATCGTCGCCATGCTGATTGCGGAACGGAGGGCGGAAAATGAATAGGCAATTGCGCAGTTTTCCCATTCCAGAAGGCCTAGAGGGCATGCGTGCCGATGCCGCGCTTGCCAAGCTCCTAGGCCTTTCCCGCTCGGCCACTGCCCAGCTGTGCGCAGAGGGCGGGGTCACCGTGGATTCGCAGGAGCTGGGGAAATCCGAGCGCCTAGCGTCCGGCCAGGTGGTCTCGGTGCTGCTCCCAGAGCCCGAAAAGCCCCTGCTGCCGCGCGAGGAGCTAGTAGAGGGCATGGACGTTTTATATAGCGACGCCGATATCATCTGCGTGCACAAACCCGTGGGCGTCGCCGCGCACCCAAGCGTGGGCTGGGATGGGCCGACGGTCATCGGCGGGCTGCGCGCGGCAGGATATAACGTGGCCTCGCTAGGACCTACCGAGCGGCAGGGCATTGTCCACCGCCTAGACGTGGGCACCTCCGGGGTCATGGTCGTGGCCTCCTCAGGGCGCGCCTATTCGGCGCTCAAGCAGGCATTTAAGTACCGGACCGTGAAAAAGACCTATCACGCGGTGGTCCAGGGCCTGCCCGATCCGATCGAGGGCACCATCGATGCGCCCATCGGCAGGCACCCGAAGTCGGGCTGGAAATTCGCCGTGCTTGACGATGGCAAGGCCGCGGTCACCCACTACCGCCTCATCGAGGCCTTTCGCGAAGCCAGCCTCATCGAGGTGCACTTGGAAACCGGCCGCACCCACCAGATCCGCGTCCACATGTCCGCCACGGGGCATCCCTGCGTCGGCGATCCCATGTACGGCTCGAACCCGCAGCTTTCCGCCCGCCTGGGCCTGGAGCGCCAGTGGCTGCATGCGGTGCAGCTAGGCTTTACCCACCCAGGCACCGGGAAATGGTTCGAGGCCCGCGCGCCCTACCCCGATGACCTGCAGCATGCCCTGGAGCGACTGCAGGGATGAGGAAGTTTTATTGGCGGCGCCGTCTAGCGGCACTGGCGCTGGTGCTGGTGGCTGTCGTGGTGGCTTTGGTGCTTTTTGGCACGCTGGGCACGCAGGCATCCACGCGCGTGCAGGGCGATCAGCTGGGCCCGGACGGCGAATCGCACGCGGAGTATATTGAGCGCGTCAATTCTATGGACATCGATCCGGATGCCGCTACGTATGCGCTGGTCACCTTCGATACCGAGTTGCCACCGGTCGCCGTCGCCGCTGCGTTGACTGATATTCCGCGCATGGATGCCATCCTTATGGGCTCGACCGCGCCCATCGCAGTGCCGGAGCCCGTCGCAGGGGAGGATCGCGCGGCGGTGATCAACCGCACCTTTGACCGCATCGGCGCCTCCTACGGCCAGCGCCCCAGCGCAGTCAGCGCCGCCGTGGTGTGGGGCACGGGCACCCAGCTTTCCGATGTCGCCTCCCTCCCCGCCGTCGCCGCCGTCGAACCCGCGCCTGCCGATGCCGCCTGGGGCAGCTTTGCCGTGCGCCCACCCAGCTAAATTTGCCATCCTGAACACTCTGGTGCGCGAGGCGTGGGGTGGCGGCCTAGCATCGAGGGCATGGAACACATTCGGGCATATATTGCGGCTTTAAACTCGGCGATGGACATTCTCGCCGAGGCTGCTGATATGCCCGCCTCCGAGCTGACCGCCGTCGGCATGCCGGATGCCGCTGCCGAGTCGATAGCCCACCTTTCCCAGATCTATTTCGGGCCGACCAGTTTCACGCGTCGCCAGCGTCGAGCGGTCGAGGGAGCGCGGCGCAATGGGCATTCGTTGCCGACGCTGGAGGTCATCGAAAAGCACGCCCGCCGCGCGCCCACCCAAGCCCGGGCCTGGGCCCTGCGCGCGGAGCTCGCCCAGATATCCGCCGATACCCAGGCGATGGACAAGCTCGCCCGCAAGAAGATGCGTGCGCTGCGCCCGCCGCGCGAGCCCAAACCCGGGGTGAGGCTGCGCCGCCGCGCCGCGGGCAAACCATGGACGCTGACGATTACGGGCAACTCCAGCCTCGTCGCGGAGCTGCATAACCAAGCAGGCACGCTTGCCGATGTCGCTGCCCTCTTCCACTCCGGCGCTTCCACCTCCACCGTGCGCACAAACGTGGTAATCCCGCTGGACAAGCTGAGCGCTATCGCGCAGGGCGAAAAAGACGTCACGGTCACCATGACCAACGGCGCGCAGATAAGCGGCGCCGAGCTGGCCCAGCGCGCAATGGCGGAGGAAGGTTTTATCACTCTTCTCCACCCCGTGGAGGGGCCGGTGAACCTGTACCGCATGCGGCGCGGGGCAACGTGGAAGCAATTTATGATGGCCGCCGCCGAAAACCCCGTCTGCCCGGCGCGCGGGTGCCACCGCCCAGCCGATGAGTGCCAGGTCCACCACATCTTCAGCTGGGCCGGCGGCGGCTGGACCAATGCCAAGAACCTCACCGTAGCGTGTCCGCATCACAACGGCCGCAATGACGACGACCGCGCCGCCCGCCCCCGCAATGGCCGCTTCGAGCGCGTACACGGCGGCGTGCGGTGGGTAAATCCCTGGCAGCCGCCACCGCCGGATCTCGTCGATACCGGGCCCAGATAGCCCACAACGTTGAGCCGGGCCCCAACCCTCAGCGGCGACTTTCCCGCCCGCGAATTCCTAAGCGCGGAGCTCATTCGCCGCGCATTTCTGCGTGCCGTTTTCCCGCGCTGCGAATTTCTGCACGCCGGGTTACCTGCGCCGCACACTCCTGCACGCAGCGCTCTGTCGCCCTTCTCCCGTGCCGGCTTACCTGCGCCGCGCACTCTTGCGCGGCGCGTTGCGGCGAACGCGGATGAGATCAGCAATGTAGATGCTGACTGCCACGCCGATGATGCCGAAGCCAATCCACCGGTGCGTGGAGAAGTGCTCTTGGGTGACAAAGAGTGCCCACAGCATCTGCATGATAGGGGTGAGGTATTGGAGCATGCCGATCGTCGACAAGCGCAGCGTCTGCGCGCCCTGGGCAAAGCACAATAGCGGCAGCGCGGTAATAAGACCGGCACTGATTAAGAGCAGCATGTGTGGCGTGCCTTCCGTGACGAAGGTGCCTTGGCCTGCCTGTTCAATCCACACGATATAGGCAATGGCAACGGGGGAGACCACCAAAGACTCCGCCGCGACCGAGACCGCCGCCGATACCCGCACCTGTTTTTTGATGAGGCCGTAAATGCCAAACGATGCCGCCAACAGCAGTGAGATATACGGCGCCTGGCCGGTAAAGAAGGTCAGATACAGCACCGCGATTGCCGCCACGGCGACGGCGGTCGCCTGCCATGGGCGCAGCTGCTCCTTTAAGAAGATCATGCCCAGCGCCACCGATACCAGGGGATTGATGAAATAGCCTAAAGCGGCATCGGCCACGTGATCGGTATTAATCGCCAGCACATAGGTGCCCCAGTTGACCGTGATGAATACGCCCCCGGCGGCAAGCCAGCCCCACGTGCGTTTGTCCAGGCGCACCAATTCGCGCCAGCCGCCGCTGCATATTAAAAACGCCGTGACGATAACCGCGGTCCACAACACGCGGTGGGCGAGGATTTCCAGCGGCGTGGCCGGCAGCAGGAGCGGGAAGAACGCGGGGAAGAACCCCCACATGATGTATGCGGCGAGAGTGTAGAACATCACCGCATAATATCGTCATCTTGACCGCCCCGCTAAGATGACCGCATGGCCAAAAATTCCTCCTTCGTCCACCTACATAACCATACCGAGTTCTCCATGCTGGACGGCATGGCCAAGGTCGATATGTTGGCTGATGAGGTGGTCAAGCAAAACATGCCCGCCGTGGGCATGACAGACCACGGCAATATGTATGGATCCGATGCCTTTTATAAGCGCATGACCAGCGCCGGGGTCAAGCCCATCATCGGCATCGAAGCCTACATGGCTCCGGAATCGCGCTTTAATAAAAAGCGCGTGCTGTGGGGCACTCCTGACCAAAAACGCGATGATGTCTCCGCCTCGGGCGCGTATTTGCACCAGACGATGATCGCAGAAAACGCCACCGGGCTACGCAACCTGTTCACGCTGTCCTCGCTCGCCTCCTACGAGGGCCAGCTGGGCAAGTGGCCGCGCATGGATGCGGAGCTCATCGCCGAGCATGCCGATGGCATCATCGCCACCACCGGCTGCCCCTCCGGCGACGTGCAGACCCGCCTACGCCTCGGCCAATTCAACGAGGCGCTCGAGGCCGCGGCCATGTGGCAAGACATCTATGGCAAGGACAACTTCTTCTTGGAGTTGATGGACCATGGGTTGGACATCGAAAAGCGCACGCGCGATGGGCTGCTCGAAATCGGCCGCAAGCTGGACCTGCCACCGCTGGTAACCAATGACTGCCACTACGTGCTGGAATCCCAGGCGCCCGCGCACGAGGCCATGCTGTGCGTGCAAACCGGTAAGACGTTCATGGACCCAGACCGCTTCAAGTTCGGCGGTACCGGCTACTACATCAAGTCCGCCGCGCAGATGCGCGATACTTGGGACGACCTGATTCCGGATGGCTGCGATAACACCCTGTGGATTGCCGAGCGCGTCCAGGACTACAGCGAGGTGTGGGAAGAACACACCCACGACCGCATGCCCATTGCCGATGTCCCCGAGGGCCACACGCCCACCTCCTGGCTGACCCACGAGGTAATGGAGGGGCTGCAGCGACGGTTCCCCGGGCGCGAGGTGCCCGAGGACTACATCGAGCGCGCCAAGTACGAGATTTCCGTGATTGAGATGAAGGGCTACCCGTCCTACTTCCTCATCGTGGCGGAACTTATTAAATACGCGCGTTCTGTAGGCATCCGCGTGGGGCCCGGCCGTGGTTCTGCGGCGGGCGCGCTCGTGGCCTACGCGCTGACCATTACCAATATTGATCCGCTGGAACACGACCTGCTCTTCGAGCGCTTTTTGAACCCCGAGCGCCCGTCCGCGCCCGATATCGATATCGACTTCGACGACCGCCGCCGCGGCGAGATGATTACCTACGCCGCCGAGCGCTGGGGCGAGGACAAGGTTGCCCAGGTTATTACCTTCGGCACGGTGAAAACCAAGCAGGCCATTAAGGACTCCGCTAAGGTGCACTTTGGCCAGCCGGGCTTCCAGATGGCCGACCGCATCAACGGTGCGCTGCCGCCGGCGATTATGGCGAAGGATATTCCGCTGCGGGGCATTACTGACCCCGACCACGAGCGCTATTCCGAGGCCGCCGAGGTCCGCCAGATGGTGGAAACCGACCCGGATGTGAAAAAGATTTATGACACCGCGCGCGGTTTGGAGGGCGTCGTTCGCCAGGCTGGTGTGCACGCCTGTGCGGTGATTATGGCCTCCGTGCGGTTGATGGACCACATCCCGATGTGGAAGCGGCCTGCCGATGGCGCCTATATCACTGGCTGGGATTACCCCGCCTGCGAGGCCATTGGCCTGCTGAAGATGGACTTTTTGGGCCTGCGCAACCTCACCGTTATTGGTGATGCCATCGAAAACATCAAGCGCAACCGCGGCGAGGAAGTGCAACTCGAGCAGCTGCATGCCGATGACCCCAAGGTCTCCAAGGTCTATGACCTGCTCTCGCGCGGGGATACCTTGGGCGTGTTCCAGCTGGACTCCGGCGGTATGCAGGAGCTGCTCAAGCGCATGAAGCCTACCGGCTTCAAAGACATCGTGGCCTCCTTGGCCCTGTACCGCCCCGGCCCGATGGGTGTGAATGCCCACTGGGACTACGCCGACCGCAAGAACGGGCGCAAGGAAATCACCCCGATTCACCCTGAGCTCGAAGAGCCGCTGAAGGAAATCCTGGATGAGACGTATGGTCTCATCGTCTACCAGGAGCAGATCATGCGTATCTCGCAGAAGGTGGCGAACTACACCGCCGGTGAGGCAGACGGGTTCCGTAAGGCGATGGGTAAGAAAAAGCCCGAGGTCCTAGCCCAGCAGTACGATAAATTCTGGGGCGGCATGCAAGAAAATGGCTACTCTAAATCTGCCATGGATGCGCTGTGGGGGACCATCGAGCCCTTCGCGTCGTACGCGTTTAATAAGTCCCACGCCGCGGGCTACGGGTTGGTCTCGTTCTGGACGGCCTATCTTAAGGCCTACTACGCGCCGGAATACATGGCAGCGCTGTTGACCTCTGTGGGCGATAAGAAGGATAAATCCGCCATCTACCTGTCGGACTGCCGCCACTTGGGCATTAACGTTTTGCCACCCTCGGTGAATGAATCCGAAGAAGACTTCCAAGCTGTGGGCGAGGATATCCGCTTCGGCATGGGCGCTATCCGCAATGTGGGCTCGGAAGTCGTCGAATCCATCATTGCCTCCCGCAAAGCAAAGGGGGCGTTTACGTCCTTTAGTGATTACCTTGACAAGATCGACTTGGCTGCGTGTTCCAAGCGCGTGACCGAGGCGCTGATCAAGGCCGGCGCCTTTGATGATTTCCAGCAGCCGCGCAAGGGCCTCATGCTGATTCACGAGGACGCCGTCGATGCCGTGCAGACCACCAAGAAGGCGGCGGATAAGGGGCAATTCGACCTCTTTGCCGGATTCGGCGGCGGCGACGATGCTTCCTCAGAGGGCGCCTTTGCCATTGATGTTCCGGACGACTCGTGGGACCGCAAACACGAGTTGGCGCTAGAGCGAGAGATGCTGGGGCTCTACGTCTCTGGCCACCCACTCGATGGGTTTGAAGAGGCCCTCGCAGCGCAGACCAATACGCCGCTGACCAAGATCCTTAACGATGAGGTGCACAATGGGCAGGAACTAATCATCGGCGGCATCATCTCCGGTGTGGACCGACGCTTTTCTAAGCGCGATGGTTCCCCCTGGGCCATTGTTACGGTAGAAGACCACAACGGCGCGCAGGTAGAGATCTTGGTATTCAATAAGGTCTACTCGCTGGCAGCGCCGCATATTGTGGAGGACAACATCATCTTGGCGCGCGTCAATGTCAAGGTGCGCGATGAGCGCCGGTCGCTGTTTTGCTCCGATATTCGCGTTCCCGAGTTGGGCCCGGGCGGTGGCGCAAGCCTGCCACTGCGCCTGACCATGCGCACGGACCAGTGCACGATGGAAAATATCGCCCGACTCAAGCAGGTCTTGGTCAAAAACCACGGTGAGTCCGATGTGTACCTTGAACTTGTCGAGGGCGACCAATCCACCACCATGGTCCTCGGTGAGCACCTCCGCGTGGAACGATCCGGCAACCTCATGGGAGACCTGAAGGCCACCATGGGTGCGGGCATATTAGGCTGAATTTAAACTCAGCGGCGGCAGGCACCCTCCACTAATCTAGACAGTACAGTCTATATCGATGGAGGAAACCTGATGGTTAACAAGATTCGCACCACTCATGTCGGCTCGTTGCCGCGCACCCCGGAGCTGTTGGAAGCCAACCTGAAGCGCGAGGAGCTGCCAGCCGCGGAGTTCCAGGGGATTTTGGAGGCTGCGGTAGCGGACGTCGTCAAGCGGCAGCTCGACCTTGGCCTCGACATCATTAGCGAGGGCGAGTACGGCCACATTACCTCCGGTGCGGTGGATTATGGCGCGTGGTGGAATTATTCGTTTAGCCGCCTGGGCGGGCTGACGATGACGGATACCGACCGCTGGGAATCGGCCGAGGTGGTCCGCTCCAAGCCGGGTGAGCCGCGGCTGACGTCGTTTATTGATCGCCGCGACCGCGCGTTGTTCTCGGAGGCCTATAATGATCCGGATTCTGGCATCTTCACCGGCCGCGCCAAGGTGGCGAACCCAGAGTTCACCGGACCGGTAACCTACATCGGCCAGGACGAGGTCGCCGCCGATGTTCGCCTGCTTGCCGACGCCCTCCCAGCCGACACCCCCGGGTTCATCGCCGCCCTTTCGCCTGGCTCGGCCGCACGACTGACCAACCGCTACTATGACGATGAGCATGAGCTGCTTGCCGACGTCGGCCGAGCCATGCGCACCGAATACCAGGCCATCACCGATGCTGGGCTGACTGTGCAATTCGACGCCCCCGACCTGGCCGAGGCCTGGGACCAAATCAACCCGGAGCCGTCGGTCGAGGACTTCCGTGGTTTTATCCGCGAGCGTATCGACGTCCTGAATGATTCCATCGCCGGCCTGCCCAAGGACCAAACGCGCCTGCATATCTGCTGGGGCTCCTGGCACGGCCCGCACGTCACCGACGTGCCATTTGCAGATATCATCGAAGAAATCCTGCGCGCCAAGGTCGGCGGTTTCTCCTTCGAGGCCGCTTCGCCACGCCACGGGCACGAGTGGCGCGTCTGGCAAGACCACGCGTTGCCGGAAGGCACCGTGATTTACCCGGGCGTGGTCTCGCACTCGACCAACGCGGTAGAACACCCGCGCCTTGTGGCCGATCGTATCATCCAGTTTGCGGAGGTAGTCGGCCCAGAAAACGTCATTGCGTCGACCGACTGCGGCCTGGGCGGCCGCCTGCACCCCCAGATTGCATGGGCGAAGCTGCAATCCCTAGTGGAGGGCGCCGATATCGCTTCCCGCGAACTCTTCTAAAACGTACAAAGCCGCTCCGGAACTCCGGAGCGGCTAAATTATTGAGGGTTTAGAAGCGCACGCCCAGCTGCTTGAGAGCATTCGTCGTCGGTTCCAATACTCTGCATTCAAGGGAACCGATGAGGGGCAGCTGCAGTGTGGATCTGGGCGCGGAGTGCTCCAGCACGCTATCCACAATGCGGGCGTGC
The DNA here is from genome assembly GCF_030229885.1 of Corynebacterium sp. MSK204. Taxonomy (NCBI): domain Bacteria; kingdom Bacillati; phylum Actinomycetota; class Actinomycetes; order Mycobacteriales; family Corynebacteriaceae; genus Corynebacterium; species Corynebacterium sp. MSK204. Next base: position 16,472 of record NZ_JASPGQ010000001.1, read on the forward strand.
GAGGAGGTAACGCAGAGCAAGATGCGCTTAAGCATAGTTTGTCCTTTCTTGTGGTTATGTCCACTATTGCTGATGTAGGTAACGGTGCAACTAAAGGACAGTGAATTTCCAGTAAATCGGTAGACTGTTAAGTCATGACTGATTCGACCATCCACGCATCCGATATCCAGCAGGCACAGGCACGCATCAGCTCCGAAATCGCGCCGACGCCGCTGCAGTATTGCCCCCGGCTTTCTGCGGAAACGGGCTGTGAGGTCTATTTGAAGCGTGAAGATCTCCAGGACGTGCGCTCGTATAAGATTCGCGGCGCGCTCAACAGCATCTCCAGCCTGTCGCAGGAGGAGCGGGAGCGGGGCATCGTGACGGCATCGGCAGGCAACCATGCTCAGGGCGTGGCCTATGCATGCCGCACCATGGGGATTCCGGGCAAGATTTTCGTTCCAGAACCCACGCCCATGCAAAAGCGCGATCGCATCCACGTGCATGGCGGGGACCAGGTGGAGCTCGTGGTTGTGGGGGCCAACTTCGACGAGGCTGCGGCCGCCGCGCATGCCGATGCCGCCGAGCGCCACGCCACCTTCATCGAGCCCTTCGATGCCCGCGATACGATCATCGGCCAGGGCACCGTTGCTGCGGAGGTCTTGGCACAGCTTTCGGCAAAGGGCGCCTCGGTCGATACCATCGTCGTTCCCGTCGGCGGCGGCGGGCTGATTTCTGGCATCACCTCCTATATGGCGGATATGGCACCGCACGCCAAGGTGGTAGGAGTGGAGCCGGAAGGGGCGGCATCGCTAAGAGCAGCCTTCCGCAACGGCGGGCCGGTGGCGCTCGATAGCGTGGATCCTTTTGTCGATGGCGCGGCGGTCAAGCGCCTGGGTTCGCTGCCGTATGAGATTTTGGAGGCCAACCAATCGCGCCTGCACTGGGACACCGTCTCTGAGGGAGCGGTGTGCACGGACCTGCTCAACCTGTACCAGAATGAGGGGATTATCGCCGAGCCCGCCGGTGCGCTGTCCGTGGCTGGGCTGCAGCGGGTGCCGCTGGAGCCGGGTTCGACGGTGGTCTGCGTGATTTCTGGGGGCAATAATGACGTGCTGCGCTACGCCGAAATCATGGAGCGCTCGCTGGTGCACCGCGGCCTGAAGCACTACTTCTTGGTCAATTTCCCGCAGGAACCGGGCCAGCTGCGCCACTTCCTGTCTGAAATCCTGGGGCCTAGCGATGACATCACGCTCTTTGAATATCTCAAGCGCAATAACCGCGAGACCGGTGCCGCGCTGGTGGGCATACAGCTCAGCCGTGCCGAAGACCTGGCAGGGCTGAAGGAGCGAATGGCTGAGTCCAAGATTTCGGTGCAGCACCTGCAGCCGAATACCCCCGAGTACGATTTCTTGGTGGCCTAATGCGCGATTCGTATCGGCGCCCCACCGGCCAGGTGGAGCACGAAATTGAGATCAAACGCTCGCGGTTCATTACCTTGATCGGCCGGGTGACAAATGAGGAAGAAGCACGGGCGTTTATCGATGCCGCCCGCCAGCGCTTTCCCGATGCCCGCCACTATTGCTCCGCCTATGTCTACCACGTCGACGACGCGAACCCCGTGGAGCGCTCCTCCGATGATGGCGAGCCTTCCGGGACGGCTGGAAAGCCCATGCTGGATGTGGTGAAGGGCTCTGGAATGCTCGATATTTGTGCGGTGGTCGTGCGTTATTTCGGCGGCATCAAGCTGGGCGCGGGCGGGCTCGTGCATGCCTACGGCGGGGCGGTGAGCGAGGCCATGGAGAAGGTCGAGGCGGTCACACGGGCGCGCCGGGAGCTTTATACGGTGGAATGCCCGCACGCCACGGCCGGGCGCCTCGAGGTGGATTTGCGCGGGCGCGGCATCGACATCACCGACACCGAATACGGCGCCGCCGTGACTTTTACCGTGGCCGTGCGCCCGGGTGGGCTCGATGAGCTCCAGGCGATGCTCGCGGCGCTTTCCCAAGGCGAAATCAGCGCGCGCGAAGCAGGTTCTGCCTGGGTTGAGGTAGGATCTGGAGCATGACTATGCAGCAGCGACCGAATAACCCCATTGCGCAGCGCAAGCAGCAGGTGCGCAAGCACTCCCGCAACGCCGTTATTTCCGTTGCCGGTGGTGTTGGTGCAGGAGTCGTATTAGGTGTGCTTTCTGCTAATTTTGCCGCTTGGATGATTTTGGGCCTTATTATCGCCGTGGTGGGTGGTGGATATAACTGGTTGAAGATCCGCAAAATCGTCAACGAGAACCACAATAATTATTAATGCCTACCCCGCAGCCAAGCGGCCGCCCCGTCCGCATTGATGCTTGGGTATGGGCGGTGCGCATGTTCAAAACCCGCTCCGCCGCAGCCACCGCGGTGCGCGCTGGGCACGTGAAAATTAATGGTGAGGCGGTAAAACCCGCCCAACAAGTCGTGCCAGGCGATAGGGTGCGCGTGTGGCGCAACCACCACGAGCACGACTTGGAGGTGCTGGCTACCGTTGCCAAGCGCGTGGGCGCGCCGGTGGCGCGCACCTGCTATACCGATCACGCGCCTCCGCCACCGCCCAAGGAATTCCAGCCCGCCGTACCGGTGCGCCCCCGCGGCGCGGGTCGGCCGACGAAGAAGGAGCGCCGCGACATGGAAAAATTCCGCGGCGGATTCCGCTAAGAGTTTGCGCGCAGCGCCTTAAGGCGCGCGTTCAGGCGGCGCCGTCGGCCGGCGCGGTCGCCGGATTCTGCGGTGGCCTCGATGTGCTGCTTGCCAAACTTATTGAGCAACAGATCATCGATAAGGCGCACTTGGCCTGGCCGAAAGCGGTAGCGCATGGTGTCGTGGACGTGGGCAATGGCGTCATCGTCAAGCAGCTGCTCGAGCTGGTCCAAGGATCGGATATCGTTTTCCTCCAAGATTTCCGCGAGGAAGCGGTAGTGCTCCGAGCGCGAAAGCGGGAAGCGATTGCCCAAAATGATGGCCAGGACGCCAGGCAGGGTTTCCGGGGTAAGCTCCACGTCCGTATCCCCCTCCGTGCGAGGGGCCTTGAGCGCGGCGATCTCATCGAATTGCTGATCGGCCAATTCGATGAGGCCGGCGGCCAGCGTAAACAGGCGGTCGACCTCGGGCGAGGGCGGGGTAGGGCCCTGCTTATAGCGGATATCGTGTTCGAATTCCGCCCATGCGTGCTGCAGCACGGTGCGAATTTGCACCTCAAAGGTCCAGCCCACGAAATCGGCGAGCTCCTCCATGGCCGCCGCGCTGTCGTCCGTCACGGTGAGCACCAGGTGGTGGGAACCGTAGCCAAAGCCGCCGGAAATGCGGGTCTCGGCCGCCTTATCCACGGAACGCACGACCTTGAAGGACTCGCCCAGCACGTCTAGCGCATTGGGGATAATGGTGGAGTGGTACAGAGTAACGCGCACGCCCATGACATCGTGGATATCGTCCCACGGGGCGGGGTAGATAAAATCGCCGCCCTCGCCCCGCTTCTTGGCCTTGCGCTTGAGTGAGGACCACGTCTTGACGCGGGTCGATACCCGGTCAAAGATGATGCCGGCGTCATTGAGCAGGTCCTCGATGGCGGTGCGAAAATCCTCCGCCGCCGTGGGGTGGCTGCGGGTCCAGGCATGGTACTGATTGCTCAGCCGCGACATCCTGCTTTCCACCATGGTGCTCCTCTCATAATTCGCGGGGAAATCCGTTAGACCATACTAGCGGGCGCGAATGTAAAACGGTGCGATGGCGGGGAAGTTGTTCGGCGGCGGCGCGCGCGAGGTCGCGGGCATACTCATCGGGTAGGTGGGCGAAGACGAAAACCGTCGCGGAATCCGGCACCAGGTAGGTCAAAGAATGCGAACGCATGAGTCGGCGCATGTGTTTATCCAGCACAGTGAAGGTTTCCGGGTGGGCCAACCAGGAGGAAATCGGGGCGCCGTGGGAGCGGACTTGCAAGCCGCCATAGGGTGCTGCGGCAGGCAGAGCGCAGCGAGCCGGGCGCGTCCAAAAGCGCAGGCCCTGCGAGTCGAGCGCGGCGCGCTGCAGGTTCAGCGAGGCACAATTCCACGCCTGGCGGGTAGAGACATCCAGATCAGCGAGCCCGCGGTGACTAAGCCTGCGAAAAGTGCGCTGCCCGGGAAAGACCAGCGCCATCGACAGATTGGGCGAGAGCTGGATGGTGGCGAGGGAGTCGCAAAAGCCGTCATCGGAAAGCCGCTGGTGTTTAATCCACGACCGCGCGAACAGCGCCGGCAGCAGATTAGTGGTGGTGGGGCGGGGTGCGTCGAGCGTAAGGGTCATGGCGATTTCTCCAAGGTAGTGCGTATCCGCCCCTATTGGACTGGAGAAATGGCCAGGTGGTTCCCTGCGGGGTTAAAAAGGCGGCTCGGCGTCGAGCTCCAGCTCGGAAAAGAGCTGGGCGCCGGACCACATGGTGATGTCCTGGCCCTTTTCCTGCAGCTCTTCGGCGCGCTTTTCCTTGGAGGTCTTCTTTGCCCATTCGCCGACGACGAGCAGGGTAGTCTTCTTGGTGACGTTTTTGCCCACTTGCCCGCCGCGCTTGGCGATGCCCTGCCACAGCATCCCCTTATCGTACGGCTCGAAATCGCCGGTTAGGGTGACGTGCTGGCCGTAGAGCGCGCCATGGGGATCGGCGTCGGGATTGGGATCCGGGATGGTATCCGGGGTGGCAACGGCCTGCCACGGCGCCCGGTTGGAGGACGCCGACTTCTTGCTGGTTCCCGCAGACCGAGTGGAATCGCGGAAATCGGTGCCGGCGCCCAAATCGTCGCCGGAGGTGGGCGCGGTATGCGCGCGCAGGACCGGCAGGATGGCTGAGGATTTGAGCCGCCCGAGGCGAAACTCGCGGCTGGTAAAGAGATCGGTGATGCTTCCGGTATGCCCGAAGCGCTGGGCCAGCCCCGTGATGATGGTGCCGGCTGCGCGGGCATCCTCGGTGGCATCGTGGTGGGTAAAAGAGGCCCCGCCAAGGTGCTTCACGACGGTAGGAAGCTTGTGGTTGGCCACCGAAATAACACCTTGCTTGGAAGCATCGCGGGACAAAGCGAGCGAGCAGGCGAGTGGGACGGTGGGGACATCGGCGCCGGCGGCCAGCAATCCGGAGCGCAGCGCGGAAGAATCGAACTGAACATTGTGCGCGACGATGACATCGCTGCCGATGAAGTCAAAGAGCTCTGCAGCCGCTGTGGCAAAGCGCATGGCTCCTTCGACATCGGCGGCGGTAATCCCGTGGATGGAGATATTGATCTCGGCAAAGTGCTCCAAGCCTGGGGGAGGGGTGCACAGCCACGACTGGGACGCGGTTTCTTGGCCATCGCGGTAACGCACGGCGCCGATCTGGCAGATGGAGCCCCAATTATCATTGGCGGTTTCCACATCTAGCGCGACGAAATCAAGCCCTGGGTTTTCTTCTTTAGCGGATGTGCTTGCGGCCGTGGCTGCCGCGGGTTCGGGTGCGGCTGCGGCTTCCGCCGGTGCGTCGCCCTTTTGTGCCGCCTCGATGGCGCGCGCCACGCGGTGGGGATCCTGGTGCGGCGCGAAGGCAATGCTGCCGGCGCTGCCTAGGGACAGCGAGCCAAAACCGGTGGCGGTGGGTTCGTGGGCGCGCAGGTCATCGATGGCATCAAGCGCAATTTCTGCGGTGGCAGGCTCGCCCAAGCTGCGGGAGAGCAGGCTGCGGTGAAGCACTATTTTTTCCGCAGTGACATCGATGAATACGCCATGCGCGGGATACGACACGAAAATGGCCTTTCTTCTGAGGTGACAATCTAGGGAGGGCTGCTGCACAGAGATCGTACTCGCTTGTGCTCGGCGGAAATCCGCCGCGGGGGGTGAAGGGTTTTAATCCGCCCCGCTGTGTTGCAAACCGGCATTGATAATCTGCACGCCATGCACCAAATCGGCGCGGTAGTCGGCCGCGGTGGTCCCGCCGGTGGTTTCTAGCAGTTGGCGCTGGGACTGTTCGAGCAGCGTGGCGCCCAAGACGAGGTGAACGGCAGTAAGGGCGGCGGCCTTGCGGGCGGTATCATCGAAATCGGGACAGGTGGCGGAGCTAAACTGCGCGACGAGGTGCTCCCAAGCCGGGGAATCAGGCTGCGAGAGCCCAGCTATGGCAACCTCCGCTCCATCGCGCCGGGCTAGGAGCAATTCGCGCAGGTGCAGGCTAATTTCTTCCAGCGTGGAACCGGCGACGGGGGCGATAATATCTTCGGCAAGAGCGGCAATGAGCGCCTGCTTATTGGCGATGTGCCAGTACAGTGCGCCTGGAGCAACGCCGAGGGAAGAAGCGACGCGGCGCATGGTGACATCGGCAAGCCCATAAGTATTCAATAGGGTCGTGGCGGCCTCGATGATGCTCTCGCGATGTAGTTGCACAGTGGAAATTGTACGTGCTTCAGCGCGGCAAGGAATAGCTCACAGGTACTTTTAAGACTGCAATAATGTCTCTTGCAAACTTGCATTGTTAAGATTGCGGGGACAAAAGAACCCGTCGTGAGGCGGCTTCGCATTCGAAAGATTGATTCAGGAGCTATCCCTTGTCCTTTTTGACCCCTGCAAAGAAGTCCCTTTTCGCGGTCGCAATGGTTGCCCCGCTTGCCTTAGCTGCATGTAGCTCGGACGATGAGGACGATTCGACGAAGACTACGTCGTCTTCGTCTGCTTCCTCGTCTTCTGAGACCTCTGCGAAGGAATCGGCGAAAAAGTCTGAGGACAAAGACGCAGATAAGGACAAAAAGAAGGAAAAGGAAGAAAAGGACAATAAAAAGGCCACCGAGGGCACTAAGGAGAAGGACGAAGAAGGCGGCGATGAGGGCGCCGACGCGAACCCCATGCAGAATGAGGATGATCCCTTCGCCAACGCACAGGACATCAAGCCCATTGAGGGCGGTCAAGAAGCAAACGACGGCGATAAGCAGGCCATTGAGCAATTGGTGCGCGGGCAGCATGAGATTGACAATGTCAAGGACTACTTTGGCTACATGCCTGCCCATGCTTGCAAGGCCGTGCGCGAAGGCGAGTCCGGGGATTTCCAGCAGTACCTCAACTACGTCGATAGTCTTCCCAGCCAGTCCTTTTCGGAATACGCAAACTCCATGCGCCAGCAAAGCCAAGGCAATGCCAAGGTCAACGAGTTCGCCAACCAGCTAGAGGCCATCCCTACCTCCACCAAGCTGGAATCGATCAATGACGTTGTGGTCAATGGCGATGATGCCTCCGCTACCGTGAGCGTTTCGAACCCAGAAGGCACCGATACCTCCACCGTTCGTTTCCGCCGCGAGGGCGACAACTGGACCTTCTGTAACTAAATTGTCTTCCCGCCAAGCTCGCTTGCCCCGCACTCTCGGTTTCGGTGCGGGGCTCCTCGCGTGTTCCCTGTTTGTTTTTGGCATCTGTGGCGCACTCTGGGGTTTTATGCGCCCCACGATGACCGGCCATGCTGTCGACGGTGGGGGCTATGCCATTGAAGCCGTAAGTAACGCGCAATTTGTCGCATTTATGACCTTTGCGCTAGTCACGGGTTTCTTGGGACTGTGCCTCGGACTGGCCGCATTTTCCCAGCGCCGCGGGCGCGGTCTCACGATGTTGCTGTGGGTAGGCCTATGCGCCCTCGCCGGTGCTGCTTCCTTCTACGTCTTTGGCGGCATCACCGCGACGCACCCGCCGGAGAATCCCGGGGAAGTCGTGGAATTTGCGCCGAATTTTTCTCCCGCCGTGGCCTGGGCGGTTGCCCCATTTTTGGCCATGTTTTCCTACTGGTGCACTGCGTTTATTAGTTCCGACGCGGACTGGGAAGCTGCTGGCAAAGAGTCTGCTCAAAACGGCAGTGCGCAACAGGAAGTAATTACGCCCACTTAACCGGCGAGCTGCCACAGAATTCCCGCGCGATGTCATCGATTGCGTGCAGGACCGCATCGAGGCTGTGGCTTAAAACCCGCAGCAGCTGGCCTTGGTTAAGGCCCGCTCCAGTCAGGGTCGGCACATCGACATGGACATGGATGCCGTCGTCGGTGGAGCGGCAGTAGGCCGTGGCGCTGTGGCTCGCTAGATTCCAGTCATTGCAGATCAGAAACAAGCGGGTGAACTCGTCCTCATCCGCATTCAGATCCCACCGGCCAGTGATGATGAGGCTCGGCCCAGAATCGAGAGTAAAGGTGCAGGCGATGGAATTGACTAGGGCAAATAGGCAGATTTCACCATCGCTATGGAAGCGGTCGATGCCTATTTGCGGCAGTGCCGCGGCGAGGAAATCCAAGGTGAACGCCGGTGGTGCGACGGTGCCGTCTGGTGCCAGCAGAAGCTCGGGCTCTTGGGCCAGGGCCGGAAATTCGCGAGTCGCTATGCTAATTAGCACCTCTGCGCCGTTAAGTGCGGCGGGCACGAACGCGGCTAGTTGATCGTGCGTTGGTGCAGACCCGGTGGTGAAGTGGCTTTGCCCGCTCAGTACTAGCGACCCGGCCTCGTCATAGTCCAGCACGGCGGTGGGGTAGAGGCAATCGGCGTTCCACATGGTGATAAACCGAGACAGCGCGGCGGCCTCGCCCAAGTCAACCGCGCCGCGCAGAGTGGTGTGCAGGTGGACGATCGCATCGTCGGCCTGCGACACAAACACCAGCGTGGACCCCTCCTGCCCATGGGAAATAACGAGTTCCCCAGAAGGTAGCGCCCAATAGGAAAAATCGTGCTCGCGGACGATGGCGCGCAGGTGCCGCTCAAGACTGGTGGATTCAAATTCGATCATCATGCACCGCACACTCGCCTTCGCTGGAAGTTGATTTGAGTCTATCGCTCAAGAGGGTGTCCCCGCGCCGCTTTGGGCGATAGTATATTGGTTTGTCTACAGATATAGCCCACGGTGATCAACCAGAAAGTGAGCCAGGAATGCTTCGAACCATCGATCTCCGCGGTCAACAGCTCCGCCCCGCCACGCTGCGCCGCGTTCTTCCGCGCGGCGGCACCGATGTCAATTCCGTCATGAGCACCGTCGTGCCGATGGTGAATAAGGTGCGCGACGAAGGCGTCCAAGCGGCGTTGGATTATGGGGAGCAATTCGATGGGGTGCGCCCGTCGTCACTGCGCGTGCCCCAGGCGGAACTGGAGCGGGCTGCCGAAGAACTTGATCCCCAGGTGCGCGCGGCCATCGAGGCCTCCATCGCGCGGGTGCGCCGCGTGCATGCGGACCAAAAGCCGGATTCGCACACCACTCAGCTGGCCCCCGGCGCCACGGTGACCGAGGTATTCCGCCCCATCGAACGCGTTGGCCTCTATGTTCCCGGCGGCAAGGCGGTCTACCCGTCCTCAGTCATCATGAATACCGTGCCCGCGCAAGAGGCCGGTGCCTCCAGCTTGGTGGTGGCCTCCCCGCCGCAAAAGGAACACGGTGGCTTGCCACACCCTACGGTTTTGGCCACGTGCCACATGCTGGGCGTGGAAGAAGTATGGGCCGTAGGCGGCGGCCAGGCGGTCGCGCTTTTGGCCTACGGCGATGCGGAAGAGGACGTAGAGCCCGTGGACATGATTACCGGGCCGGGCAATATCTTTGTCGCGGCGGCCAAAAGGGCGGTGCGCGGGGTGGTCGGTACCGATTCGGAGGCCGGCCCGACCGAAATCGCCATCTTGGCGGATGAGACCGCGTATCCCGTCTACGTTGCCTATGACCTCATCTCTCAGGCGGAGCATGATCCGATGGCGGCAAGCGTGTTAATCACGGCATCGGAAAGCGTGGCCCAGCAGGTGAAACAAGAAGTCGAGCGCCGCTATACGGCGACGGAGAACTCCGCCCGCGCCGCCGAGGCCTTAACCGGCGAGCAATCCGGCATCGTGCTGGTGGATTCCGTGGACGCGGCCATCGCCGTGGCGAATGCATATGCCGCCGAGCACTTAGAAATCCACACCGCGGAGCCGCACGCGGTGGCAGAGCGCATCAACCACGCCGGCGCCATCTTCGTCGGGGCGTATTCCCCGGTGCCTTTGGGGGACTATTCGGCCGGTTCCAACCACGTGCTGCCTACCTCGGGTACGGCGCGGTTTTCCGCCGGGCTTTCCACCCACACCTTCCTCCGGCCGGTCAATCTCATCGATTATGACCGCGGCGCCCTGGAAGAAATCGCCCCCAACGTCATCGCCTTTGCTAATGCCGAGCGCCTTCCCGCCCACGGGGAGGCTATCCGCGCCCGATTCGAGGAGAAATAAATGGCCCAGCTACATGACCTACCGCTGCGCGAGGAATTGCGCGGCGAGACCGCCTATGGCGCCCCGCAGCTGAGGGTGGCCTACCAGCTCAATACCAACGAGAATCCTTTCCCGCCCTCGTCCGCGCTTGTCGATGCCCTCGTGGACGAGGTCCGCCGCTGTGCCAGCTCGCTGAACCGCTACCCAGAGCGCGATGCAGTCGAGCTGCGCACCGAGCTGGCCCGCTATGTTTCGCAGCAAACCGGGGTGGATGTCACCTACGAGCAGATCTGGGCAGCCAACGGTTCCAATGAGATCCTGCAGCAGCTTTTGCAGGCCTTCGGCGGGCCCGGGCGCAGCGTGCTGGGATTTACGCCGTCGTATTCCATGCACCCGATCCTTTCTGCCGGTACTCACACGCGTTTTATAGAGTGCCCGCGCGATGAGAACTTCGCCATCGATATGGACCGTGCCTTGGCAGCAGTGGCCGAGCACCAGCCCGACGTCATCTTTGTTACCACCCCGAATAACCCCACCGGTGGGGTAACCAGCCTGGAAGATATTGCCGCGCTTATCGATGTCGCCCCCGGCATCGTCATCGTGGACGAAGCCTACGCCGAGTTTTCTGACTCGCCGTCCGCGACGAGCCTGTTAGAAAAATACCCCACCAAGCTCGTGGTCTCGCGCACGATGTCGAAGGCCTTCGACTTTGCCGGAGGGCGCTTGGGCTACTTCGTGGCGGACCCGGCCTTCGTGGAGGCCATCATGCTGGTGCGCCTGCCGTATCACCTGTCCGTCTTATCCCAGGCAGCGGCCACTGTGGCCCTGCGCCACAGCGCAGATACCCTCGCCACCGTGGCGACCATCGCCGCCGAACGCGACATGGTGGCAGGGCGCCTGCGCGAGATGGGTTATACCGTCATGCCGAGCGAATCGAATTTCCTTTTCTTTGGCAATTTTGCGGACCAGCACCGCGTGTGGGAGAAGTTCTTCGATGAAGAGGTGCTCATCCGCGATGTAGGAATTGATGGGTACTTGCGCGTGACCATTGGCCTGCCGGAAGAAAATGCGGCCTTTCTGGCTGCGGCGGAAAAGCTAGCGACTACAGTAGGAGCGGATACTTCAAAGGAGTGAGATATGACAAACCGTGTGGGGCGTGCCCAAAGAGCAACATCGGAATCGGATATCACCGTTTCCATCGACCTAGACGGCACCGGGAAAAGCGATATTTCCACTGGGCTGCCGTTCTTTGACCATATGCTTACCGCATTTGCCACACACGGTCTATTTGACCTGCAGATAAAGGCCACTGGTGACGTGGAGGTTGACGCCCACCATACCGTGGAAGACACCGCCATCGTGCTGGGCCAGGCCCTGAGTGAAGCCGTGGGGGATAAGGCCGGGATTCGCCGCTTCGGCTCCCAATTACTACCCATGGATGAAGCGCTGGTTGAAGCGGTCGCAGACTTTTCGGGCCGCGCATACTTCGTGATGAATGGCGAGCCGGAGCACCTGCAGTGGCAGGTCATCGGCGGGCACTATGCAACGGTGATTAACCGCCACTTCTTCGAATCCCTGGCCACCCACGCAGCCATTACCCTGCACGTCAACGTGCGCTACGGCCGCGATCCGCACCACGTGACCGAGGCGGAATACAAGGCAGTAGCCCGCGCGCTGCGTGCTGCCGTGGACCAAGATCCGCGCCAGAATGGCATCCCTTCGACGAAGGGAGCCCTGTAGCCCGTGCAGTTTATGATCCTTATCCTGTTTTTGGTGGCGGGCCTCTTGGTAGGAGGGGCCTGGTCCGCGTATCAGCAGGACTCGAAGTTTTTTACGGTCGTCGCCGCGCTTTTAGCCGTTATTACCGTGGCCGCGGCCATCGCCTGGATGGTTGGAGGCTTTAGCAAATGAGCGAATCCCAAGAGACCAATATTTGGAAGGTGCCCGGCTATACGCCGACGATGGTAGCCATCGCAGCCGCCTTTGGCGCCTGGTCCATCCTGCTTCCCGTAGTCCCGCTGGCCGTCATTGACTCCGGCGGTTCCGCGACTTTGGCGGGTGGATCCACCGGTATCTTCATGGCCTTTACCGTAGCCACGCAGATCATGTCCCCGTGGCTATTGCGTCGCTGGGGCTACCGGCGCGTGATGGCGCTATCCGCCTTTACCCTAGGCGTCCCGGCCTTTGGCCACCTGCTGGGCACCGACGCCTGGATCGTCTTGCTATTTTCCGCCATGCGCGGGGTGGGCTTCGGCGCTCTCACCGTGTCCGAATCCGCGCTGATTGCAGAGCTCTCCCCGGTGCGTCTGTTGGGCAAAGCCACCGGCATGATTGGTGTATTCACAGGCTTGGGGCAGATGATCTTCTTGCCGCTCGGCCTGTTCATGGCGGATTCGTTAGGATACGCCTCTACCTATATCACCGCCGGTCTCATCGGCTTCTTGGGCTTTGCTATGTGCCTGCGTATCCCCAAGATCAAGGTCACCTTGGCCGAGGATAATGACGAGGAAGTCAATATCATCCGCGTTCCCACCTGGAAGCTGGTACTGGTCCCGGCCCTGGCCTTGACTACCTTTTCCATGAGCTACGGTGCCATTTCCTCTTTCTTGTCCCCCGCAATGCAAGAACTCGATGCCGCAAAGGGCGCCAGCCTGGCCGGCGTCATGCTGTCCATCGTGGGCGGTGCGGCGATGATCTTCCGGTATTTCGCCGGCGTGGTGGCAGACCGCACCGGGGCCCCAGGTAGCCTGTACATTCCAAGCCAGATCATGGCGATCATCGGCGTCGGGACGATTTCCCTGACCCTGTTTATGGAAAGCTCCATCTGGTGGCTGGTGCTCGGCGCCGTTCTTTTTGGTGGCGCCTTCGGTATCGCACAAAACGAGGCCTTGCTATCCATGTTTGACCGGCTGCCCCGCGAGCGAGTTTCGGAGGCTTCGGCCATTTGGAATATTTTCTACGATAGCGGCACCGGCTTAGGCTCGACCTTGCTCGGCGCCATGGTGGCCGGCTACGGCTACGACGGCGCCTTCGGAGCGGGGGTTGCGATCCTCATCGCCGGGCTGCTCCTCACCACGGCGGACTTCATCTTGGGCCGGACTCGAATCAGCGAGACCAACGATATCCGCACCCGTTTGCGTCGAATGCGTAAGGTATAGCCCATGACAAAATCGGTGGTGTTATTGGACTACGGCGCGGGTAATATTCGCTCCGCGCAGCGTGCCCTCGAGCGCGTCGGGGCGGAGGTAACCGTCACGGCGGATCCTTATCAGGCCCTCGAGGCTGATGGGTTGCTGGTTCCCGGCGTGGGCGCGTTCGATGCCTGCATGAAAGGGCTTAAGGCAGTAAATGGGCCGAGGGTCATCGGCCAGCGCCTAGCAGGCGAACGGCCGGTCATGGGCATTTGTGTAGGCATGCAAGTGCTTTTCGATGCCGGCGTCGAGCACGGCATCCACTCCACCGGCTGCGGTGAATGGCCGGGGACGGTCGAGCGCCTGCAATCCGATGTTTTGCCGCACATGGGCTGGAATACCGTCGAGATGCCGGATGACAGCGCCATGTTTGCCGGGCTTAGCGCTGACGAGCGTTTTTATTTTGTGCATTCCTATGGCGTGCGCCGCTGGGAATTAGAAACCGTCATTACCCGCCCGCCGCTGGTGAGCTGGTCCACGCACGCCGGTGATTCATTCGTGGCGGCAGTGGAAAATGGCGCGCTCTGGGCTACGCAATTCCACCCCGAAAAATCCGGAGATGCGGGCGCGCAGCTACTGGAAAACTGGATGCAGACTCTCTAGGTAGGATGAAACCATGACTTTTACGCTTTTGCCCGCAGTCGATGTCGTCGGCGGCAAGACCGTGCGCTTGGATCAGGGAGAAGCCGGCACCGAAAAGGTCTACGGCGCCCCGCGGGACGCCGCTCTCGAGTGGCAGCGCCAAGGCGCCCAGTGGCTGCACTTTGTTGATCTCGATGCTGCCTTTAACCGCGGCTCCAACCACGAGCAAATGGCGGGGATTACCCAAGAACTCGGTATTAATGTCGAGCTTACCGGCGGCATCCGCGATGATGCAGGGGTAGAGCGCGCACTGGCCACTGGCGCGAACCGCATCAATATTGGCACCGCCGCCTTAGAAAACCCAGAGTGGATAGAAAAGATCCTTGGGCAGTATGGCGAGAAAGTTGCCGTGGATTTGGCTGTGCGTTTAGAAGATGGCGAGTGGCGCACGAAGGGCAATGGTTGGGTCTCCGATGGCGGGGATCTCTGGGAGGTACTCGAGCGCCTCGATGCCGCAGGATGTCAGCGCTTCGTGGTCACGGACGTGTCCAAGGACGGGACGCTGACTGGGCCCAATGTGGAATTACTGCGCGAGGTAGCTATGGCAACCGATGCCAAGGTGACCGCCTCCGGCGGCATTTCCTCCCTGGCAGATCTTAGCGAGCTGGCTCGGTATGAAAATGAGGGCATCGATTCGGCGATCATCGGCAAGGCGCTATATGAGGGAAACTTCAGCCTGAATGAGGCACTAGCGGTAGTGGCAGAGGTAGAGCCGCTTCCCGCAGAGGTGCCCATCGATCCTTATGACCCCGAGGAAGAGTAAACGATGATGGATCCGCGCGAGTTGGTGGCCTTCGCGGAGGCGGCCGTTGACCAGGTCGAGCCCATCTTTCGATCCGGCATCGGGGCGCCACCGGCCCACTTTAAGAGCCGGGGCGATTTCGCCACAGAGGTGGACTTGGCCATCGAAAAGCAGCTGCGCGATATCTTGCAGCAGATGACCGGTATCCCGGTCTACGGGGAGGAATCCGGCGGTAGTATCCACGACACCGTGTGGGTCGTCGATCCAATCGATGGGACCGCAAACTATTCCGCGGGCAACCCGATGGCTGGCATCTTGGTGGCCCTGGTTCACGAAGGCCAGCCCATCGCGGCTGTCTCCGACTTTCCGCTCTTGGGCAGGCGCTTGGTTGCCAGCGACGGTTCGCCGCTGCGTTCTGCAGGCGGGCCGTCCGGCGGATTCGGTGGCGGGGAAGAGTCCCCAGAATTGGATGAAGCCCGTGGACACGTGGGTTGTTCCTCCTATCTTCCCACTGCGGCAATCCACGAATTGCGCGAAACCGGCTTGCGCCCGCGCATGACGGGCTCGGTGGGACTAGATAGTGCCTTCGTGGCCCAGGGAGTTTTTGACGGCGCCGTTAATTTCTCGCCGCACCCGTGGGATAACGCGGCGGGAGCGCTCCTTATTAAGGCCGCCGGGGGCATCGTCACGGATCCAGAGGGCAATCCATGGACCGTGAAGTCGGGGGGTATGGTCTCCGGTACCCCGCAGGTACACGAGACAATCCTGGAAATCCTATCTCACCACTCAACTTAATCCCACCCCACCGACCTGTGAAGGAGTAAGCCCCGCATGGCTGTAGCCGTACGCATAATCCCGTGCCTTGATGTGGATCAAGGCCGCGTAGTCAAGGGCGTGAATTTTGCCCACCTGCGCGATGCAGGAGACCCCGTGGAATTAGCCGCGCGCTATGAGGAATTGGGCGCAGACGAACTGACTTTTCTCGATGTCTCCGCGTCCAAGCACGGCCGGTCCACCATGCTCGATGTGGTACGCCGCACCGCCGATCAGGTCTTTATCCCCCTCACCGTGGGCGGGGGAGTGCGCAGCGTTGACGATGTCCGCGAGCTCCTGCGTACTGGCGCGGATAAGGTATCGGTCAATACCGCCGCGATTGGCAATCCCAGCCTGCTGCGCGAATTGGCGGAAGTCTTCGGCTCGCAGTGCATCGTCTTATCCGTGGACGCACGGCGCACCGACGCGGCGCACGCACCGTCGGGCTTTGAAGTTACGACGCACGGCGGGACGACATCGGCTGGCATCGATGCTGTGGAATGGGCCCGCACCGGCGCCGATCTGGGCGTGGGGGAGATCCTCTTAAACTCCATGGACGCAGATGGCACGAAGGCCGGATTCGACCTCGAGCTTCTGCGCGCGGTGCGGGAGACGGTGAATATTCCCGTCATTGCCTCCGGCGGAGCGGGCGAGGCAGCGGACTTTCCACCCGCCGTTGAAGCCGGTGCCGATGCCGTCCTAGCAGCTAGCATTTTCCACTTTGGGGAGGTAGAAATTGGCGAGGTCAAAAAGGCCTTGGCAGATGCCGGATACGAGGTACGCCGATGAGCAATCCCGCAGACTATGAGCTAGACCCACAGATAGCTGCGCTGCTCAAGCGCAATGAGCAAGGGCTCGTGCCAGCTATTGCCCAGGCCGATTCCGGCGAGGTACTGATGCTTGCCTGGATGGATGACCACGCGCTCGCACACACGCTGGCCACGCGCAAGGGCACCTACTTCTCGCGCTCGCGCGGTGAGTATTGGATTAAGGGCGAGACCTCAGGACATACGCAGGAGGTGCTTGGTGTGCGCCTTGATTGCGATGGCGATACCATCTTGCTGACCGTGCGCCAGCGCGGTGCCGCGTGCCACACCGGTGACCGGACCTGCTTCGATGCAACAGTTCTTTTAGGGGATGATTCCTAATGACGAGGCGACTTGGCCCACTCCTTATCGCGGTGGGCACGGCAGTGCTGTGGTTTTCTTCCCGCAGCACCTGGGTAAAAGCCGTAAGCGAGGACGATAAATCGGGCTCAGCAACCAATGAGATCGTGGGTTCCGCGTGGTCCCTAGAGTTGATGGCATTGACGCTGGTCCTCCTCGCCGGGGTCCTCGCGGGGATTGCGCTGCGCCGAACGGGGCGCCGCATCGTGGCCATTGTGTGTGCCCTTGCCGCAGCAGCCGCCGCGTGGAGTCCCATTAGCCTGCTGACCAGCGGTGCCGATGCCGAGCGCGCGCAAAAAATATTGCAAGGCGCGTCCGCGAATGAGAACGCGGTGGATTCAGCCGCAATCTCTGATTGGGCGACCGTCATTTCCACGGAGGTCACCAAGCTCGGCCCCATCGTCGCCATTATCGGGGCAGCACTGGCATTTTTCGGCGCCGTACTCTTGGCCCAGAACCCGGGCAAGGACAAGGTCAAGGCGTCGAGCAAATACGAAACCCCCGCCGCCCGCCAGGAAAAGCTGGCGGAAGATTTGGAGACCTCATCTGATTCCGGCCGCGTGATGTGGGACGCGCTTGATAGCGATATCGACCCGACCGATGTGGGCCGTAAATAGCCCCGTTCGCACAGCGCAGTTTCCGGAAACGCCCCGAATAGCGTTAATCTAAGTGTGATTTTAATCGCGCTCGGAGGGAGGTGCTCATGCCCACACCCATTGCCGTCGATCACCTGGTCGCTGGGGTGCTAGAGGATGTCGCCGCGCGCGAATCCCGCGTTTCTTTCCAAGATATAAAGGCGCGCTCACGGGATATGGAACCTCCTCGCGATGCCCGCGCAGCCCTCTTAAAACCCGGTTGTTCAGTCATTACTGAACTTAAACGCGCAGTTCCTTATACCGGAGAAATCGCCCACGTGGGCTCGGCCGAGCAGATGGCCGAATGGGCGCGCACCTTTGAGAACTGCGGCGTGCATTTAATGGCCTGCCAGACGGATACGCGGCGCTTTAACGGTTCGCTTGAGGATATGGCGGCCGCGCGCGCTGCCATCGATATCCCGATGATGGCGCGCGATCTCATCGTGGATCCGTACCAGATTCACGAAGCCCGCTGCTTTGGCGCCGATGCGATCCCGCTGCAGGTCGAGCTTTTAGAACAAGCCCGATTGGAAGCCCTCTTGGACCGCGCGGAATCGCTGGGGATGACCGCCGTCGTGGAGGTGCGAACCTGCGGGGAGGTCAACCGCGCCATCAAGGCCGGCAGTAGCGTCATCGCGATCAATGCTTGGTCCCTCGCCTCTGATGAGATCAACCGGGAGGCCTTTAACGATATTGCCCCGGGGTTGCCGGAATCGATCCTGCGCATTGCCGTGGGCGGAGTGAATAATGCCCGCAACCTTTTCCACTATGCCTCCCGTGGGGCGGATGCGGTATTGGTTGGTGAATCCGTCATGGCGGCCCAGGATCCCACCGCCTTGGCGCGCTCTCTGGTGGCTGCGGGCCAACACCCTGCGTGCCCCTCGCGTAAAAGTTCCTAGGAAAAGTGACCCCAAACTAGCTCACGGGCACGCTGATAAGGCACACTATCTACGTGCATACTCAGAATCTTGCAAATATTCCCTCTCCGCCGCAGGGCGTGGTGTGGCATCTTGGCTCCATTCCAATCCATGCGTATGCGCTGTGCATCATCACCGGCATCCTTGTGGGTATGTGGATGACGCTGAGGAGATACACATCCCGAGGCGGTAATCCCGATACCGTGTGGGACGCGACCATCGTCGTTATCCCCGCAGGCATCGTGGGCGGGCGGCTCTATCACGTCATCACGGATAACCAGAAGTACTTCTGTGATACCTGCAATCCGGTCGATGCCCTCAAGGTCACCAATGGTGGTCTCGGCATTTGGGGCGCGGTTGCCTTAAGCGCAGTAGCGCTGTGGGTAATGTTCCGGATCAAAAAGATCCCCCTGGCGCCATTTGCGGACGCGGTAGCGCCTGGCCTCATCCTTGCCCAGGGCATTGGCCGGTTGGGTAACTGGTTCAATCAAGAACTCTACGGCCGGCCGACCGACGTTCCGTGGGCGCTGGATATTTACTACCGTGTCGATGAGGCAGGGGAGTACGCGCCGGTTTCCGGGCACTCTACCGGTGAGGTCATCGCTTCGGTGCACCCAACGTTTTTGTATGAGCTCATCTGGAACGTGCTGGTGTGCCTGTTCCTGTTGTGGGCACACAAGGCATGGAAGCTGGGGCGCGGACGGGTATTCGCTCTTTACGTCGTGGGCTACACACTGGGCCGCTTCTTCATCGAAGGCATGCGCTCTGATGAAGCCACCGAAATCTTTGGTGTTCGCGTAAACCTCATCGTCTCCGCCGTTGTCTTTATCGCAGGCCTCATCGTCTTTTTCTTGCTGGACAGGCAGCGCAAGGGCCCAGAGACCCCGGCCGAAGTCGACCCGCGTTACTACCGCGAGCAGACTGAGGGATCTGCAGAAGACGGCGGTGAGGAATACGACAACACGCGTGCACAAGGCGCCTCGGGCACTGCTAGCGGTCGGAAATGACCGGTTATGTGTGATTGTGTCCGATTGCCGTAGTTAAGGCGCCAAAAAATTGTGGCCTGTCGGCGCGCGAGGGAGTAGGTTGGGGGTTGTTCAATTTCCCCGATGGAATAGGCCAATAATGCTGGATAGAAGAACCAAAATTGTCTGTACTCTCGGCCCCGCGGTAGCTAGCGGGGACGGAATTTTGCGTCTTGTAGAAGACGGCATGAACGTCGCGCGTCTTAACATGTCGCACGGCGAGCATGCGGACCACGAGGCCAATTACAAGTGGGTCCGCGAAGCCACCGAAAAGACCGGCCGGAACGTAGGTATCCTGGCCGATCTCCAGGGCCCCAAGATTCGCCTCGGCCGCTTTAAGAACGGCGAAGAGCAGTGGGATAACGGTGAAATCGTCCGCATCACCGTAGACGACGTAGAAGGCACCCACGACCGCGTATCCACCACCTACAAGGGCTTGGCAGAAGACGCCAAGCCGGGCGATCGCTTGCTTATCGATGACGGCAAGGTCGCGGTGGTCTGCAAGGAAGTAGACGGCAATGACGTGGTGTGCGAGGTTACCGAGGGCGGCCCCGTATCCAATAACAAGGGCGTGTCCCTGCCCGGCATGAGCATTTCGGTGCCGGCACTGTCTGAGAAGGACATCAAGGACCTGCGCTTTGCCCTGCAGCTCGGTGTGGACTACATCGCGCTGTCCTTCGTGCGTTCGCCTGCCGATGTCGACAAGGTCCACGAGATCATGGACGAGGAAGGCCGCCGCGTGCCGGTCATTGCCAAGCTGGAAAAGCCCGAGGCCGTCGATGCCCTCGAGTCCATCATCTTGGCCTTCGACGCAGTGATGATTGCCCGCGGTGACTTGGGCGTTGAGGTTCCGCTGGAAGAGGTGCCGCTATTCCAGAAGCGCGCTATCCAGATTTCCCGCGAGAACGCAAAGCCGGTCATCGTGGCCACCCAGATGCTGGATTCCATGATCGAGAACTCCCGCCCGACCCGTGCGGAGGCTTCTGACGTGGCCAACGCCGTGCTCGACGGCGCCGATGCGGTAATGCTGTCCGGCGAGACCTCTGTGGGCGCGGATCCGCACAACGTGGTGCGGACGATGTCGCGCATCGTCAAGCGCTCCGAGACCGATGGCCAGGTCCCGCCGCTGGCGCACGTCCCGCGTACCAAGCGCGGCGTGATGTCCTATTCCGCCCGCGATATTGCAGAGCGCCTGAACGCCAAGGCCATTGTTGCCTTTACCTCTTCCGGCGATACCGCAAAGCGCGTTGCTCGCCTGCACTCTGACCTACCACTGCTGGTATTCACCCCGCACGAAGATGTGCGCTCCCAGCTGGCGCTGACCTGGGGTGCGGAGACCTTCTTGAGCCCCGATGTCAAGTCCACGGATGAGATGATGGAGGCCATCGATAAGTACCTGCTGGACTTGGACGAGTACGACGAGAATGACTTGGTCGTCGTCGTTGCAGGTACCCCTCCGGGAATCTCCGGCAATACCAACATGATTCAGTGCCACATTTTGGGAGAAACCATCAAGGACTAGCGCACTGAAAAAGCCGCCGCGCCCCCACACTCCAGTGAGAGAGTGGACGCGGCGGATTTTTTATGCGCCCAGATACGCCAGCACCGCCGCATGGGCGGCCTGGGTAGAGGCCTTGACCGTGGGCTCGTAATCCGGCAGGAAGTTGGCCTGGTGGTTGACTGGGGGATCTGCCAACTCGGATTCCGGGGTGCACCCTACGTGCCAAAAGACGTAGGGCACGCCCCATGCCTGCGGGAGGTAACAAAAGTCTTCAGAAGCGGTCGAGGGCGAGGCGGTAACGGATTCTTCCCCGAAGGTGGCCGTAAAAGCCTCGTCGATGGGCGAGTAGGCGGCGGCGTCATTATCGGTGACCTCGCCGTGCGCGTAGTACTCGAAGGTGGGGTCTTTTTCGCAGCCGGAGGCCACGCATTCGGCTTTCACCATGCGCTCGAGGGAGGCATAGACCTTCTCCGCCAAAGCTGGATCATAGAAGCGGGTATTGAGCACGAGCTCGGCGGATTCCGGGATGATGTTGTTTTTATCGCCGGAATGTAGCTCGCCTACGGAGATGACGAAGAACTCGTGCGGGGCTACCTCGCGGCCGACGATGGCTTGGAGCCGGGTGACGATCATCGCCGCGGTATAGGTCGGGTCGATGGAATTATGCGGCATGGAGGCGTGGGCGGATTTGCCAAAGATGCGGATGCGTAGGGAATCGCACCCGGCCATGATGGGACCGGCGGTATGGCGTACGGTGCCGGCGCGGCCGGGCATGATGTGTTGGCCTAGGCAAATATCGGGGCGGGGGATGCGCTCGGTGAGGTTATCGGCGATCATGTACTTCGCGCCCATGGATGATTCCTCCGCCGGCTGGAACAGGGCGAGGAAGGTGCCGGACCAAGTGTCGCGGGAGGCATCGAGAAGCGCACAGGCTCCGAGTAGAGCCGTGGTGTGCATGTCGTGCCCGCAGGCGTGCATGTAGTCATTCGTAGAGGAGTACTCCACGCCGGTGGCTTCCTTGACCGGCAGGGCATCGAAATCGGCGCGCATCAGCGCGGTGGGGCCATCGCCATTGCGGAAAATGGCGACCATGCCGTGCCCGCCGATGTTTTCTTCTACCTCGCAATCAAACTCCGCTAACTTTGCGCGGATGCGCGCCGCGGTGCGTTCTTCCTCGTGGGAGAGCTCGGGGTGGCGGTGCAGATCTTCGTAAAAATCCCGCTGCCACGCCAGGTCAGTATCCGCAGAGTGGACCACGGAAGCGATGTTTGTGGAATAAGACATAGTTTTCATCCCTTTGGTTAGGGTAGGGTCAGCTATATGCCGACTATTCAATTCGATGTATTGGTTCCAGATGAGCAAGCGGACCGCGTGGAGGAAATTTTTACCACTGCCACCGATAAGCTGGTAGCGGGCGGATCGCTTACCTCCGCCGAGGTTACTCGCCCAGCAGATCCCCGATTCCCTGAGGGGCTGGAGGAACAGCTGCAGCAAAATTACCGCGATGAACATGAAGAGCGCGATTTGGAAGGCGCACACGCACACCGCTATAACATCGCGGTGGAGGGGGCGACCGGATCCGTGAACCAGCTGGCTATGGTGTTGTCGCGTTTGCTCACGCCGCACGCCGTATTGCCCAAGGATCACGTGCTATTAGAAGATGAATTAGCGCATGAGCGCCCCGCCATCTTTCCGTGGACGGTCGAGATTCGCCCTTAGCCCAGCTGCTTGACGATGTCCCTGGCGGCCCTAGCCAGCTGCTCCGGCATTCCACCTTCTTGGTCTAGCTCCGCGGTGAAGTGCTCGGTGTCCTGGTTGATGGCCCCGGCAATAATGCCGACGGGGGTAGAAGCTTCCGCCGCCAAGTCCGCAACGGTGCCGACGACCTTGCCGGTTAAGGATTGCTCATCAAAGGCGCCTTCGCCGGTGATGACGAGGTCAGCCTGAGAAATGGCTTCCGCAACGCCGAGTGCCTTCGCTACGTGGGCCCCGCCAGAAACGACGCGGGCGTGCTCATCGCTGCCCCACAGGGTGCGAGAAAGCCAGGTAAGCCCGATGGGAATGCCGCCCGCCGCACCGGTAAATTCCGTTTCCGGATCTGTGCCGGTGACCTTGCACATTTGGAGGAGTGCCCCGGCGAGAAGGGCTACTTGTTCGCCTTCCGCGCCCTTTTGGGGTCCGTACATGGTGGCAGCCTGCATGGCCATAGCCCGGGTATCAGCCAAGAGCGTGAAATCAACCATGCCCGCTTTGATATTTAATTGCGCGGTATCGATGGAATCGAGCTGCACCAGCGGGGCACCGCCCTTGGGTAGGGCATAGCCGCGTTTGTCGTGGGCGGCGGCGCCGAGTGCTGCAAGGATGCCCATGCCGCCGTCGATGCTTGCCGTGCCGCCAAGGCCGAGCACGATGGAGGTGGCGCCGCGGGATTGGGCATCGGCAAGCAGCACGCCCGTGCCATAAGAATCCGCGTGGAGGGGATCGAGGGCGTCGCGGACCGCGGGCAGCCCGGTGGCGGCGGCGACGTCGATGAATGCCGTGTGCCCAGCAAGGAAATACTGCGCCTCGGTCAAGCGCCCCACCGCATCCGTCGTGGGCAGGGTAATGGTTTGAGTTTCTTGCCCGCCCGCCGCGGCGGCCTGGGCCAGCACCTGGGCGGTGCCTTCGCCGCCATCGGCCATGGGTAAGGTGGTGACGGTGGCGTTGGGGTAGTGCTGGCGGATTCCGTTGGCGATTCCGGCTGCGGCTTCCGTGGCAGAAGCGGTACCTTTAAAAGAGTCAGGCGCGACAACAATATGCATGCCCGCGATTATAAAGCCCGCGACCCGCGCGGCGGCTTTTACTAGGAATCCGAACGTTCTACAGAAAATATTTATCTTTATTGTCGCAGGTGAATGCGGGTAAGTGGGGGAGTGGGGAATAATTGTACTTGCATTATCGGTAGATTGATAGGAAACTAGTTCCTGCTAGTCAAACTCCACGAGAATGGGATTTATACACTATGTCTGTTGATAGCCAGATTTCTGAGTACTACGACAAGCTACTCAAGCGCAACGCCGGTGAACCGGAATTCCACCAGGCGGTGTCCGAGGTGCTGGATTCGCTCAAGATCGTCCTGGATAAGGATCCGCACTACGCAGACTACGGTCTGGTTGAGCGCCTGTGTGAGCCGGAGCGCCAGCTCATCTTCCGCGTCCCATGGGTTGATGACAACGGCGAGGTGCAGGTCAACCGCGGTTTCCGTGTGCAGTTCAACTCCGCGCTCGGCCCGTACAAGGGCGGTCTGCGTTTCCACCCCTCGGTAAACCTGGGCATCATTAAGTTCTTGGGCTTCGAGCAGATCTTTAAGAACTCCCTGACCGGCCTGCCCATCGGTGGCGGCAAGGGTGGTTCCGACTTTGACCCGAAGGGCAAGTCTGAGCAGGAAGTTATGCGCTTCTGCCAGTCCTTTATGACCGAGCTGCACCGCCACATCGGTGAGTACCGCGACGTTCCTGCCGGCGATATCGGCGTCGGCGGCCGCGAAATCGGCTTCCTCTTCGGTCAGTTCCGCCGCCTGACCACCCAGCACGAGTCCGGCGTCCTGACCGGTAAGGGCCTGACCTGGGGCGGTTCCTTGGTACGTACCGAGGCGACCGGTTTCGGTGCCGTCTACATCACCGAAGAAATGATGAAGACCCACGGCGAGTCCTTCGATGGCGCCAAGGTCATCGTGTCCGGCTCCGGTAACGTTGCCATCTACGCCGCCGCAAAGGCACAGGAATTGGGCGCTACCGTCGTCGCAATGTCTGACTCCTCCGGCTACATCACCACCCCGAATGGCGTAGACGTTGACCTGCTTCGCGATGTCAAGGAAGTTCGCCGCGAGCGCATCTCCACCTACGCCAAGGAAGCTGGCAACGGCGTGGAGTTCCACGAGGGTGGCAACATCTGGGATGTGCAGGCTGACGTTGCACTGCCGTGTGCAACCCAGAACGAGCTCGATGGCGAATCCGCTAAGAAGCTCGTCGAGGGCGGCGTGCGCTACGTTGCAGAGGGAGCTAACATGCCGTCTACCCCGGATGCGGTACACGTCTTCCAGGACTCCAAGATCAACTTCGCCCCCGGCAAGGCTGCCAACGCCGGTGGTGTGGCAACCTCCGCACTGGAGATGCAGCAGAACGCTTCCCGCGACTCTTGGTCCTTCGAGTACACCGATGACCGCCTGCGTGGCATCATGAGCAACATCTTCAAGAACATCGACAACACGGCCAAGGAATACGACCGTGAAGGCGATTACGTGGCTGGCTCCAATATCGCCGGCTTCAAGAAGGTGGCTGACGCCATGCTGGCACAGGGTGTTATCTAAACTCCCATAAACCACGGCTCCCCATTTCTCCGTACTCGCGGAGAGGTGGGGAGTTTCTGCATTGCTGCGAGGATACGGCGGCCGTGTGCGCCAGTGCCGCGGGTATGTGGAGGGAAAATAGGTTAAACGAACACGGGAAGCGAATCGAACTCGGAGAGCTTTAGCCTTCCTTGCCCCGGCCTGAGAACCCAAGGCGCGCCCTCCACACAATGGAGGTCCTGCGTTGTAGAATTCCCAGCATGTACCGTGTCTTTGAATCCCTTGATGAATTAGTTCAGCATTTGGAGCAGGCTTCTGGCTTTCCCATGACCTCCAATTGCTTGGTCCCCCGCCATGAGATGCTGGCGCTTCTCGATGACCTACGCAACGCGCTACCTGTAGAAATCGACGATGCGCAGGACGTTTTAGACAAGCAAGACGAGATTATCCGCGGCGCCGAAGAGCGCGCGGATAACACCATTAATGAGGCGTCTGCGGAGGCCACCGACATGGTGAATCAGGCGCGCCAAGAGGCCGATACCACGGTCGCGCAGGCAGAAGAACATGCCCAGCGGCTGGTGGCCGATGCTGAGGCGCGCGCTCAAAACACCGTGGAGCAAGCCCGGGCAGATGCAGACCGCACCATTGCTCAGGCCAACGAGGAATATGAACGCTCGGTGGCGGAAGGCCGCCAGGAACAAGAGCGGTTGGTCTCCGAGTCTGAAGTCGTCCGCCGCGCCAATGAAGAAGCCAACCGGATCGTGGAAACCGCATACACCGAATCTAACCGGCTGCGCACGGAATGCGATGACTTTGTAGATAGCAAGCTCAGCGAATTTGAAAGCTCTCTTAGCGGACTGCTGCGCACCGTAAACTCCGATCGTTCCGCCCTGCGCGGTGGGGCTGGCGTGCGCTCTCGCGGCGGCGACTACCTGCCGTCCCCTAACGCTGGGTCTTCCCGCGGTGGTGCTACCGGTGGTGCCGGCGGTGCTGGTGCTCCGCGCTATGGCGCAGACGACGGCTACGATCGCCGTTATACCGAGCGCTAAACGCTTAATTTACAAGGCACGACGCTTAAAAAAGTCCTGCTGCACGGGGTTATTCGCGAAAAGAAAATCGCGGCACCGTGTAGCAGGACTTATTGTGCCTGTGGGAGGCTAGACCGAGCTGCGCGAGTTGGAGTAGCGCGGGGTGGGGGACGATGAGGGGGCATCGGCAAGCGCGGCGGCATCAGCATAATTCGCGGAATGAGGGCGCTGGCTCTGGACCGCCACGAAGGCCACGATTCCCGCGCTGACCAGGCCGGGGAAGAGGAAGGTGACCAAGGCCGTGGTGAAGTAGGACGAGAGTGAGGTCACCGAACCGTTCATAAAGTCTTGGGGGAAGAACATCGCGCTAAGACTAATGACCGCGCCCGCGGTAAGGAACATGGCGCCGACGCTAAGCAACGCGCAGGCAAGGGCTTCGCGCGAGAGCCACGTGATGGCGGCGGCGCTGGCAGAAAATACAAGGGCGCCGGTAAGCACCGTGAGGTCGAGGCCGGAGGGGATGACCAAAATCGCGCCGGCGATAAGCCCGGCGCACATGCTGAGGATGAGGGCGGAGGAAAGGCGCAGGCCCTTGTCGCCGTAGATGCCAGAGTGGTCAGCCTTGGGCAGGCGATGGAGGACTGCCCCAGAGATGACCAAGAAGGTGGCGGGAAGGCAGCACAACACTCCGAATCTTGGAGCGATAGCGCTCAAATCTCCTGAGGCCGCGGCCAAGTTGTAAGTCATGTCTTTAGGCTAAGGCCGCCGCGGCCTGCAGGAAAGGGAAAACCGGCAAGCCATAGCGCTTTATGCCCAAACCTTCAGTTTCTTGCCAGAAAATGCGGTCGTGCCAGCAACTACGCGGAGTTTGCGAGGCAGGGTAGACTACCAACTGTTATGACATCTCCATTGAAGTTCGATGTGGGCGAATTATTAAACGCCCAAGGCGCTGACGCAATGCCGGAACAACGCACCCAGACGGGCCCTGCACCGGAAAGGATCGGCGTGGAAATGATCGCCATCCCCAAGGGCGAAGATCTCACCGTTGCCGCGACCCTGACCCCGTTGGGCTCAGGAGTGCTGGTTGATGCGGATATCTCCGGTGTCCTCACGGGCGAATGTGCGCGCTGCTTAAAAGAGCTCCACCCGCAGCTAGACCTGCACGTGACCCAGGTCTTCGCCGCCGATGAGTCCTTTGTCAGCGGCGACGAAGCCGAATCCGACGATGCCGGTTCGGGCGATGAAATCCCCGAAATCCAGGACGATGAACTGGATCTACTCCAGGCGGTTATCGATGAAGCAGGCCTGAATCTTCCCTTCGCCCCCGTCTGCGAAGACGGCTGCGATATCCAGACCCCCGAGGGTGTGACCACCGGAATCTCCGGGGAAGAAGAGGAAGAGGAGAAGATAGACCCGCGCTGGGCAGGTCTGGAGAAATTCCTATGAGCCGCACGAAGAAGCTAACCGGGCAAGAAGCGTGGGAGGCCACCTTTGCGGCGGTCGATCACACCCCGCTCTTGGAATCGCTCGGTGTTGCCCTTGAACCGGAAAACCTGCGCTTGGCGCTGACGCACCGTTCTTTTGCTAATGAAAACGGGCACTTGCCTAATAATGAGCGCCTCGAGTTCTTGGGCGATGCCGTCTTGGGTCTGTCGGTGGCCGCGAAGCTGTACGTGACGTATCCATCGCGCCCCGAATCCGATATCTCGAAGATGCGTGCGTCCATTGTCTCGCGCTATGGGCTTTCCGATATCGCGCGTGAAATCAACCTGGGCCCGCATATCCTGCTGGGCAAGGGCGAACAGTCCACCGGTGGGCGCGATAAGGATTCCATCCTTGCGGATACCACCGAGGCGATTTTCGGCGCCATTTACCGCGAGCACGGCTTTGAAACCGCCCGCGATGTGATCCTGCGCCTCTTCGCGGAAAAGATTGATAATGCCTCCGTCAGCGGCCGCCATTTGGACTGGAAGACCACCTTGCAAGAGCTGTGTGCCGAGTTGAAGGCGCCCATGCCGGTCTATTCGGCTACCGCTACCGGCCCAGAACACGATCAAACCTTCAGCGCGGTCGCGACCGTTGCCGGGCTGACCGTGGGCCATGGGCAGGGCCACAATAAGAAATTAGCGGAGCAGCAGGCCGCGCAAGAGGCGTGCCAAACCCTGCGCGAAACCCCGTTGCTGGTGCAAGGAACCGCCCATAAAGAAGGCTAACTAATGCCAGAATTGCCCGAAGTGGAATCGGTGCGCCGCGGGGTGGAAAGCTATGTCGTGGGCCAAGAGATTACGGCGGTAGACATTGCGCATCCGCGGGCGAACCGCGGCCAAGATGAACCGCTAGCGGGCCTTGTAGTGGGTAAGGAAATCGCAGCGGTCGCCCGCCGCGGCAAATTCATGTGGCTGGAATTCGTGGGGGAGGATCCGATGGATAGCCACCGCGACGTGCTTTTTATTCACTTAGGCATGTCGGGTCAGTTGCGCATCGGCCCTACCGATTCGCCGCACCGCCGCATCACGGTAGGGCTCAGCGATGGCACCGACCTGCACTTTGTGGACCAGCGCACCTTTGGATACTGGCTATATGCGCCGTGGTCCAAGATCTCCCATATCGGCTTGGATCCCCTGGAACCCGATTTTGATATCGCTAGCGCTGCGCGCCGCCTGCGGCAGAAGAAAACCGCGGCAAAAACGGCGCTATTGGATCAATCGCTGGTATCTGGCATTGGCAATATCTACGCAGATGAAGCGCTGTGGGCAGCACGCATTTCACCGCGCAAGAAAGCTTCTGCGCTGCGGCAAAAAGACGCCGTGGCGCTATTAAGCGCGGCGCAGACCGTGATGTCTGCCGCCCTCAAAGCGGGGGGAACGAGCTTTGATTCTTTGTACGTTAACGTCAATGGTGAATCCGGCTATTTCGCGCGCTCGCTTGCAGCTTATGGCCGCGCTGGCCAGCCATGTTCCCGCTGCGGCACGCCCATTGAGCGGTGTGTTATCGGGGGACGCTCGAGCCATTATTGCCCCCACTGCCAATAATCTCGCACCCGTGAGGTTCACGTTGTGCACCTTCAGGCAGTAAATTAATTCGCATGGAATTTCTCGAAAATGTCGTCACGACATTTAACGATGGCGTGTGGACATACATCCTGCCCTGGCTGCTTATCGGTGCAGGCCTGTTATTTGGCGCTCGTACCGCGGTGGTGCAGATTCGCAAAGTACCCGATATGCTGCGCGCCGTGGTCGAGCGACCCAACAGCGATGATGAGGATGAGGGCGCAGGAAGCGGGGGAATCTCCGCATTTAAGGCATTTACCATCTCCGCAGCATCGCGCGTGGGCACCGGCAACGTTGCCGGCGTCGCGGTGGCCATCTCCGTAGGCGGACCTGGCGCCGTCTTCTGGATGTGGATCATCGCCCTCCTTGGTGGTGCGACCGCCTTCGTGGAATCCACCCTGGCGCAGCTGTGGAAGGTCCGCAATGGCGATACGTACCGCGGCGGGCCGGCCTACTACATGAAGCGTGGCCTGGGCTGGGGCCCGCTCGGCGTTCTTTTCTCTATTGCTATCGTCTTTACCTTTGGCTTGGTCTATAACTCCTTCCAGACCAACGCCATTGTAGAGGCCGTGGCCTTTTCCTTCGGCCGCGAAGACGATGCCACCTTTGGCTCCATCATTGGCATCATCATCGCGATTGCCGCGGGCCTCATCATTTTTGGCGGCGTGAAGCGCATTGCCAATATCACCCAGGTAGTCGTTCCGTTTATGGCCCTGGCGTACCTGCTCATAGGTGGCTTCGTGGTCATTACGAACTTTGACAAGGTCCCGGGCATGCTGGGCGATATCATCGGCCACGCGCTTGGCTTTAAGGAAATCGCCGGTGCGGGCATCAGCACCGCTATGATGAAGGGCATCCAGCGTGGCCTGTTTTCCAATGAGGCCGGCGAAGGTTCTGCTCCTAACGCGGCGGCGACCGCCACCGTCTCCCACCCGGTAAAGCAGGGCCTGGTGCAGACCTTGGGCGTGTACTTCGACACCATCGTGGTCTGTACCATTACCGCCTTCCTGATCCTGCTTGGCCCGGAAGTTGCCTACGGTGAAGAGGCCGAGGGCGTTTCCCTTACCCAGGCGGCCTTGTCCGCCGAGGTTGGCCACTGGGGCATTCACTTCGTCAGCTTCATCCTGTTCTTCCTGGCTTTTTCTTCCATCTTGGGCAATTACTATTTGGCAGAAGCCAACCTGGAATACCTCACCACCAATAAGACGGTGCTCAATACCTTCCGCCTCGTGGTGCTGTTCTTTGTCTGGTTCGGTGCCGTCGGGTCCCTGCCATTGGTCTTCGCCCTGGCGGATACCGGTGCGGCGACGATGGTGATCCTGAATATCATCGCCATTGTTCCGTTATCCGGCGTGGCCATTCAATTGCTGAAGAACTTCAACGAGCAGCGCAGTAAGGGAGTCGATCCGGTCTTCCACCGCGATATGCTTCCGGGTGTGCCCGGCGTGGAGTGCTGGGACGGTTCTGACCCAGTGACCCGCCGCAGCGCTGCGGACCGTAAAATCTTGCGCGATCGCGGCGAGGCCGATCGCTACTAATGAGGATGGTGCAGTGACATGGAAAGAATGACGGCTTTTGTGCACGGCAACGTGCAAGGAGTGGGCTTTCGCTGGTGGACGCGGTCGCGCGCACTGGAATTAGGCCTTTCTGGGCATGCGACCAACCTGGCAGACGGCCGCGTGCAGGTTGTTGCTGAGGGCCCGCGCACAGACTGCGAGAAGCTCTTGGAACTATTGCAGGAGCAACCGAGCACCACCCGCCGCCCCGGCAGCGTCGATTTAGTGGTCGAGCAGTGGGCTGCTGCGAAGGGCGAAAGCGGCTTTGTCGAGCGCTAATAGCCAACCCAATGCTTGCTGCAACTCGTGTCTTAAAGGCTTGCTACACTATCCCAAATGCACCTGAAATCGCTGACGCTCAAAGGCTTTAAGTCATTCGCGTCGGCGACGTCTCTCAAATTTGAGCCGGGCATCTGCGCTGTTGTCGGCCCGAACGGTTCCGGCAAATCCAACGTGGTCGATGCCCTTGCCTGGGTCATGGGAGAGGCTAGCGCAAAGACCCTGCGCGGCGGCAAGATGCAAGACGTCATCTTCGCCGGGGCAGGCGACCGCAAGCAACTGGGCCGAGCCGAGGTCACGCTCACCATCGATAATGCCGATGGTGCGCTGCCCATCGAGTACTCCGAGGTATCTGTTACCCGCCGCATGTTCCGCGACGGCGCGAGCGAATACGAAATCAATGGGGCAAAGGCCCGGTTGATGGATATCCAGGAGCTGCTTTCTGATTCCGGCATTGGCCGAGAGATGCACATCATCGTGGGGCAGGGCAAGCTTTCTGAAATTCTAGAATCGCGCCCCGAGGATCGCCGCTCCTATATCGAGGAAGCCGCAGGTGTCCTCAAACACCGCCGCCGCAAAGAAAAAGCCCAGCGCAAACTCACGGGCATGCAGGCCAATTTGGACCGCCTGCAGGATTTGACTGATGAGCTGGGAAAACAACTCAAGCCCTTGGCGCGGCAGGCAGAAGCTGCCCAGCGCGCGGCCACGGTGCAGGCTGATGTGCGCGATGCGCGCCTGCGCCTGGCCGGAGACCGCATCGTCGGCCTGCGGCAGAAGCTTTCCGCTGCCGAGCAGACCGCGACGGTCTTATCTACCCAGGTGGAAGAGACCACGGCGCAGCTCGAAGAAGCGACCGAGCACCAAATGGAGCTGGAAACCCAGCTGGAGGAGGTCAATCCGCAAGCGGAAGCGGCCCAAAAACTGTGGTTTGATCTCTCGACCTTGTCCGAGCGCATTGCGGCGACCCAGCGCATCGCAGAGGAGCGGGCGGATAATGCCGGGTCCCAGGTCGCCTATGCCGGCCAGGATCCGGATGATCTTGAGGCCAAGGCGACGCGCGCGGACGAGGAACACGAGGAGCTCGTGGTAGCGGCAGAAGAAGCTGCGGAGCGGTTAGAAAGCATTCGGGAGGAAGTGGCGGAGCGTCGGCAAGCATTCGAGGCCGCCGAGCACGAACATATGGCACAGGTGCGCGCCATTGCGGACCGCCGCGAGGGAGTTGTGCGCCTTTTTGCCGCCGAAGAAAAGGCGGCGGGGCAGGTAGCCAGCGCGGAAGAAGAGCTGGCGCGGCAGGAAGAGGCCGTGGCTTCGCTGCAGCGCCGCACCCAGAATGCGCAGGCAGAAGCCGCTGAGGTAGCGCAGAAGTTGGATAATTATGCCGCGGAGCGCCAGCCTTTGGAGGAGGCGCATACGCGGGCTGCCAGCGAGTCCGGTGCTGCCGATAAGCGCTTGGATCAGCTCCGCGATGCCCAGCGCGAGCGCGAGCGCAGTGTCTATACGTTGCGGTCCCGCATCGATACGCTGTCCCAGACCATCCCCGAGTCGGTCGAGGTGGGCGAAGAATTCCAGCCATTGGCCGCGTATATTTCCACCACCTATGAATCGGCGGTTGCGGCCGCGTTGGGCACCTTCGCAGAGGCGCAGGCGGGGCAGTTGACCGAGGGCTTGATTGCGGATCTGGAGAAGGGCCCGCGCTCGGCGCTGCTAGATGCGGCGGCTTCAGCGCCCGCGAGTTCGTGGCGCGTCGATGCCGATCTGCCGCCGCAAGCTTCCTGGTTGCTGGATCACGTCACGGTGCAACCTGAGGTTTCGGTGGCGTTGCACCGGCTGCTTGCCGATGTCGCCCTCGTCCCCGATATTGCCCACGGCCGGCGCCTCGTGGCCGATGATCCGCGCCTGCGCGCCGTGACCGCGTCCGGGGTTGTCATCGGCGAAGGGTGGGTCGAGGTCGGCACCGGTTCCTCGTCCACCGTGGAGGTCACCGCCCGCATCGCGGAGGCTGAAGAGGAGTTAGAGCAGGCAAATCAAGCCCTGCACGAGCTTTCTGGCACCTTGAAGGGGGCAAAGATTGCCGCCGAGGATGCCCGCGTGACGGCCGCATCCGCCAAGGCAGCATTGCGGGAGCACGATACCGAGGTTGATGCCTGGAAGCGCGATCATCACCGCCTGGAGAAGCAGTACGAGGCAAATAAGGCGGAGCTGGAAAAGTCCGCGCAGCGCGCCACCGAGATCGAGATCCGGTTGCAGAAAGCCAACCAGGAGCTTGCCGATGCCCGCGATAGGCTCGCCCGCGTCGATGCCGACGATCAACCAGACGAGCCCTCGTCCGCCGATAGGGATGCCGCCTCGGCCGCGCTGGAAGAGGTAAAATCCATGGAAATGGAGGCCCAAGTCGCGGCCCGCTCGGCGCAAGAGCGCGTGGGTCAAGTTGCCGGCAAGGCCGATAATTTGCGGCGCCAGGCTCAACACGAGCGCCAAGCAAAGGCCCGCCATGAACAGGCGATGGCCCGCCGCAAGGCGCAGGGGCGATTGGCATCGGCAGTGGCACGGCATGCACAGGATTTGGCCGCGCGGGCGAACCAGCTTTTAAGCCGCGCCACCTCTGAGCGCGATGAGTTTGTCCACGAGCGCAACTCCTTAAATTCCCAATTGCAGCAGGCCAAGCAGGCGGTATCGGCCGCACGCCAAAATAGCGACCGGCTAACGGCGCGGGCGCACGAAGCAGAGCTGGCGCGCTCGCAGGCGCAGGTGCGCCTAGATGAAGCGGAGAAAAAGATTGGCGAACAGCTGGGTATCGCCATCGCTGACCTGCTGCGCGATTTCACCCCGGGCGAAGACTTTGACCGCAGCGCGGAAAAGTCGCGGCTGCAGCAGGCGGAAAAGGATTTGAACTCCTTGGGTAAGGTCAACCCCTTGGCCTTGGAGGAATATAAGGCGCTAGAGGAGCGATACAGCTACCTTTCTACGCAGCTAGACGATGTCATCCAAGCCCGCCAGGATCTCGCCGGGGTGATTTCGGACGTGGATAAGCAAATCCTGCAGCTCTTTACCGATGCCTGGCGCGATGTGGAAGCGGAATTTCCCAAGGTATTCAATACCCTCTTCCCGGGTGGGGAGGGCCGGTTGATCCTTACCGAGCCAGAAGACATGCTCACCACCGGCATCGAGGTCGAAGCCCGCCCGCCAGGCAAGAAGGTCAAGCGCCTATCGCTGCTTTCTGGCGGCGAGAAATCCCTTACCGCGCTGGCCATGCTCGTGGCGATCTTCCGCGCGCGCCCCAGCCCGTTCTACGTCATGGATGAGGTCGAGGCAGCGCTTGATGATGTCAACCTGCGTCGGCTCATCGCCCTATTCGAGGAACTGCGGAAAGATTCCCAGCTCATTGTCATCACGCACCAGAAGCCGACCATGGATGTGGCCAATGTCCTCTATGGCGTGACCATGCGCGGCGATGGCATCACCCGGGTCATTTCCCAGCGCATGAATCCAGCCGGTCTCGCGCCGGGAGCCGAGCAAGCAAGCCGGGATGCGACGCGGCTTGGAGTTGATGCACCGCAATCAACGGAATAGAAGATTTCGCCGCCCCTATGTGCCGCAAGCCCGAAAGGCTGGCACTATAGAGGCATGAATTCTTTATGGTTATGGATCGGCATAGCAATCGTTGTCATTGTGCTGATTGTCGTCTTCATTGCAATCGGCAAAAAGCGCGGTGAATCCAAGAAGGTTTCTTTCGAAAAACCCAAGGAAGAAGAGCCCAAACAGCTAACCCAAGAGCAAAAGTCCGGCAATTACCAGGCGAAGTCCGGCTTCAACTTTGCCCCAGCGGGCTCAAAAGACCCCGAAAAGGTAGCGCAGGAGAAGCCACGGCAGACCCAACCGCAGCAGGCTAAGCAGCCGCAGCAGCCGGAATCTTCGGAGCAGTCGGAGCCCAGCGCCACCGATATCGCGAATGCCCAGCTCAACGGTGAAGAGCCACCGGCGGCTAAGCGGCTTGAACCGGCTAAGGACAAGGACGCTGCCCCCGATAAAGCGGCCAAGCAGGAAGAACCGCAGCGCCAAGAACCTGCATCTGACGAGCAGTCAAAGAAGCCCGCAGAACCTGAGCAACCTGCAGACGAGGGCGGCGTAGCCAAGCAGGATAAGGGCATAAGAAAAGACGACGGCGCTGGCGATGAAGCTAAGGCCGAGTCCGAGTCCAAGCCTGTCGCGGATAAGTCTGAGGGTAAGGGCACTGCCGGCACGGCCGCTGCCGCTGCAGCCGCCACTGGGGGAGTCGGTGCCGCTGCTGCAGCCTCTGGTGACCGACAAGAATCCGCCGCAGATAACGAAGCGGAAAAGGAAGCTGCAGGCCAAGCAGAGGATCACTCTGGTAAGCCGGATTCCGCGCAGGCTTCTATGCCTGCTTCTGGTGAGAAGGAAGCAGAAGGTAAAGAAGCGAACGGCAGCGAGCAATCCGCCCCAGCCGCCGCCGAGAAACCTGCGGCAGAAAGTGCGGACGACCGCGGCGCGCTGGACCATGAAGAAAAAGACCCAGAAGACGTTGTATCCGTCGAGGCCGCCGAGGTAGAGGACGAATCGCCGGTCTTTGACGCGGTAGTAGATGATAAAGACGCAGACCACATCGAAGAACGCGTCGATAACCACGAGGAAGCCGAAGAAGCCGCAGCTGCAGCCGATGCACAAACGGATGCCGCGGAAGCAGCGAAGGAACAAACCCCGGTACCAGATGGCGAACCTGCTGCGGCGGCCCAACCCACCGAGGACATCGCTCCGGCGGGAGGCCGCCTCGGCCGTCTGCGCGGCCGCCTCTCTCGTTCTCAGAACGCCATCGGCCAAGGCCTGATGGGAATTCTTTCCGCCGGTGATCTGGATGAAGACGCCTGGGAGGAAATCGAAGATACCCTCATCATGGCGGATCTCGGCACCAAGTCCACGATGAAGGTCACCGATTCTTTGCGTGACAAGATCGCAGAGCGTGGCGTGTCGAGCGAAGAAGAAGCGCGTGCGATGCTGCGTGAATGCCTCATCGAGGCCTGCCACCCAGAAATGGATCGCTCCATTCGCGCGATGCCTAATGATGGCAAGCCAGCCATCGTCATGGTCGTAGGCGTTAACGGCACCGGTAAGACCACCACCACCGGTAAGCTCGCCCGCGTCCTCGTATCGATGGATCACAGCGTCCTGCTGGGTGCGGCAGATACCTTCCGTGCCGCAGCAGCTGATCAGCTAGAAACGTGGGGACGCCGCGTGGGCGCCGAAACCGTGCGCGGCAAGGAAGGCGCAGATCCCGCCTCCGTGGCTTTTGACGCCGTGGCCACCGGTGTGGAGCAGCAGGTCGATGTCGTCTTGGTTGATACGGCCGGCCGCCTGCACACCTCGACCGACCTGATGGATCAGCTGGGCAAAGTCAAGCGCGTTGTAGAAAAGAAGACCGAGGTTGATGAGGTTCTCTTGGTCCTCGATGCCACGGTGGGCCAAAACGGCCTGGCACAGGCCCGCATTTTCCGCGAGGTAGTG
Organism: Corynebacterium sp. MSK204; assembly: GCF_030229885.1. Lineage (NCBI taxonomy): Bacteria > Bacillati > Actinomycetota > Actinomycetes > Mycobacteriales > Corynebacteriaceae > Corynebacterium > Corynebacterium sp. MSK204. The sequence goes on from NZ_JASPGQ010000001.1 coordinate 53,045, forward strand.
GACATCTCCGGCGTGGTGCTTACCAAGCTGGACGGCACGGCTAAGGGCGGCATCGTCTTCCAGGTGCAAGAGGAGCTGGGCGTTCCAGTCAAGCTTGTGGGCTTGGGCGAGGGCGCCGATGACCTTGCGCCATTTGAAGTCGAAGGATTCGTCGATGCCTTGTTAGGTGAGAAATAGGGTCTTCTCTCTCAATCGTTTTAGATAACTCCTCAGTACCCCGGCTGCTTACAAAAGCGAGAGAGCCGCGGACGCTGGGGAGTTTTCGCTCGTCTATGTGCCGTGCACGTATGCCCCGCGAGCATGGGGAGCCGTGGATTACTGTGATCTGGATTGGGCTGGTGAGCAATGGTAATCTGGTATGGCTGTATTTAGTGATTTGTGCGAAATTCGCACCAATCCAAGACCAAGGTTCGTGAGGCAAGTATTTCGTGACGCTACTTTTTGCTGTCCTCCTTGCGGCATTGGCAGTGATCTTGGCACCGGTGACCGTAAAGGTCATGGACCGACAGGCGGGCTATCCATTAGCCGTCCTCTTTCTCATCGCAGCGGTGCTCATTGCTAAGGATTTTTCTGCCATTGCAGCGGGGGAGGAACTCAGTTTCCAAGCCACCTGGGTACGCGATTTTATTGCACCGGGGGTTGACGTAAGTTTCGCTCTGCGCGGAGATGCATTGAGCATCTTCTTCGCCATGTTGGCTCTCGTTATTGGCGCTGTCGTGTTGACGTACTCGGCAGCGTATCTCCCGAAAAATGAGGGAAATACGAGCTTTTATACATTGATGACGGCATTCACGCTGTCTATCTTGTTGCTGGTTCTGGCCAATGACGTTGTTGTCCTATTCCTCGCTTGGGAGCTTGTCTCCTTGGCTTCCTTCATGCTCATTGCGCGCTCTGGCTCTGGGGGAGAGGCAGGTTCGCAGCGCACCTTAATCCTGACGTTCATCGGTGGCCTGACGCTATTGACGGCATTGGGCATCGCCGCGGTGACCACCGGTTCGACCACCATCTCTGAGATCCTTGCATCCTCGGTATGGGATGAACGTCCAGGCGTGACTGCAAGCGTTGCCGTGCTTATCGCGGCTTCTGCCTTTACCAAGTCCGCTCAATTCCCATTCCACTTCTGGCTGCCAGAAGCCATGGCCGCCGCTACGCCAGTCTCGGCGTTCCTGCACGCCGCGGCCGTGGTTAAGGCGGGTATCTACTTGCTTATTCGCTTCTCCACGGTCTTCTACGATGTCGCGGTATGGAACTGGGTGCTCATCGTCGTCGGTATGGGCACGGCGGTTATGTCCGCGGTATTCGCGGTGCAAAAGACGGACCTGAAGAAGCTGACCGCTTATTCCACCGTGTCTCACCTGGGTTGGATTGTCGCCACCATCGGTGTGGGCACCCCGTTTGCTATTGGGGCAGCACTGGTGCACACCTTGGCACACGCGCTCTTTAAGTCCTCGCTGTTCATGCTCATCGGCGTCATTGACCATGAAGCAGGGTCGCGCGATATCCGCCGCCTTGGCCCGCTGTGGAATAAGATGCCGTGGACGTTTGGTTCTGTAGTCATCGGCGCCGCATCCATGGCTGCGGTACCTCCACTACTGGGCTTTGTATCCAAGGAAGGCATGCTTACCGCCTTCGAGGACGCCCCGATCGGCGGCGCAGGTCAAGCAATCCTGCTCATCGTGGCAGGTATCGGTGCCTTCTTTACCTTCACCTACTCTGCGAAGATCGTCTTCGGCGCATTCTTCGATGGACCGCGCTCTATGGACGATGTCCACGAAGCCCCAGTTGCCCTGTGGCTTCCCGCGGCATTGCCAGGCTTTATGTCCCTGCCGCTCGTCTTCGTCCTGGGTATTTTCGATGAGCCTTTGGAGCATGCCGTTGGCGCCGTGGGCATGGAAACGCATTCGCACCTTGCGGTATGGCATGGAATCAACGTGCCATTTATCATCTCGATCCTCGTGCTGGTGGCCGGCATCACCGGTCTCTTTGCCCGCAAGAAGATGTGGCCGGCCTTCGAAGGCCGGAACTTCATGCCGCGCAGCGGCAACGAGCTCCTACAAAGCCTGCAAGATGGCTGCGCCAAGCTCGGCCAGGTATTGGGCAAGATGTCCGATTCCCACAACCCTTCCCGTCATATCCTGCCGATCGTCATCGTGGTTATCGTCCTCGCGGGTACTACCTTGTTTGGTGAGGGTGTCGACGGCGTACCGTTGCAACCGCGCGTCGATGGCCTCGACAACCCGTGGGACCTGCTGCCTTTGGGCATCATTGCTTTGTCCGTATTTGGGTTGGTTCGCACCAAGAACCGCCTTACCGGCGCCGTCATGATCGGCATTGCAGGTACGGGAGTTACCTTGCAGATGTTCCTCTTGGGTGCACCGGACGTGGCACTTACCCAGTTCATGGTGGAAGCACTCTCTGTGGTCGTCATGATGATGGTGCTGCGTTATCTGCCGGAGACTTTCCAGCCGGTTACTGATAAATCCCGCAGGGTAGGCTCCATCGTCATTGCCGTCTTGGCCGGTATTGCGGCCTTCCTCGGCGTGTGGGGCCTGATGGGCCGCCACGAACGCTCGGATTTGGCGCTGTGGTACCTCGACAAGGCACCGGATATCACGGGTGGCGATAACGTCGTGGCCACCATCATCGTGGAATTCCGTGCACTCGATACCTTGGGCGAGCTGTCCGTGCTGGGGATGGCCGCCGTCGTTATCGCAGCCATTACTACGACGCTGCCGCGCTTCCCGTTCAGCTCGGGTACGCGCCCGGCGCCATTCGGTCAGTCGCAGCTGAACTCCGTGCCGCTGCGCAAGGGAATCAATATTGTCATTCCTTTGCTCATCATTATGTCCGTCATCGTCTTCTTCCGCGGGCACAATGCCTCCGGCGGCGGATTCCCCGCGGCGCTCATCATGGGTGCGGCTATTGGCCTGACCTACCTGTCCCGCGGTTCCGATGAAATCGTCTTCGGCCGGATGACCCCAGTGCACCTCACCGGCATTGGCATCATTACGGCGCTATTGGCAGGCTTTATTGGTTTCTGGCACGACGGCTTTGGCAATGGTGGTTTCCTCACCGCCCTGCACGGCGAAGCCTTTGGCCAGCACTGGACGACGTCCCTCATCTTCGACCTCGGTATTTACCTGGCCGTGTTGGGCATGCTCACGATGGCCATCAACGCCTTGGGCGGCTACCTCAGGCCTGGTACCGAGCGGGACTACCTGCCGTGGATTCATGACGATGACTCGGCCCTGCCGGCCACGCCGCGCATTGCCGTTGAGGATGCGGACGATCCGTATCCAGACCCAATCAACCCGTCGACGGATCCGCTCGCTTTGCTGAGCCCCAAAGAGGCAAGGACAAAGACAAAGCAACGTCGCCGTTCTAACGCCAACCGAGGAGGGGAGAAGTAATGATTCTCGCGTTAACTATCGCCATCCTCATCGGTGGCGCCGTCTACCTCATTCAGCAACGCGGCTTGGTCCGCATTGTGTTGGGCATGATGGCATTCGGCCACGGTGCCAACCTGACCTTGTTGGCCACTGGCGTGTACTCCTACCGAGGTGAAGCCTTTCCCTCAGAGGTACCCCATGACCAGATGGCCGATCCGCTACCGCAGGCTTTCGTTCTGACGGCAGTTGTTATCTCCATGGCAACCTCGACCATCCTGTTGACCATGGCTGCGATGGGCAAAAACGATGACACCGATGTTGTAGAACCCGTCGATGACAACACTATCGATCACGCATTTTCTACATTGGGCCGCGATGCCCAGAACCGTGCGATCTTGGAAGAATCCGCGAATGAGCTCGATCGCATTGGCCGGGTAGACCACGACACCCCTGTGGCTGAACGCGGGGTAAATAGGAAGAAGGAGGATGAAAAATAATGGCTGATGTTGTAGCCCAACTTCTTCCGCTTTTCCCGGGCATTCCGCTCATTGCTGCGGCTCTTGCCTTGCTGGCGCCGTGGCGCGCCGTCCGCGATGCGATCATGCTCATCATCCCCGGAGTCGGTGTCTTCGCCGGCCTGGGACTGTTGATCTACACCATGAACAATGGGGTAGTGGCGCATACCGTGGGCCTCTACGTAGGCAACGTGGGTATTCCGCTCGCTGCGGATGCGTTCTCTGCGCTGATGATCATCACCACGATGATCGTGGCCTTTGGCGCAAACTGGTTCGCCATTGTGGGCGGGGAAACTAAGTCTCGTTACTATCCATCGCTCACGCTGATTCTTATCACCGGTGTATGCGGTGCGTTGCTAACCGCTGATCTCTTTAACTTCTTCGTGTTCATTGAGGTCATGCTGCTGCCGTCCTACGGCCTTATCACCATGTCTGGTACGTGGTCGCGCCTGGCGGCAGGACGCGCGTTCGTCCTCGTTAACCTTTTTGCCTCCACGCTGCTGGTGGTTGGTGTCGGCTATATCTATTCCGTCACCGGCTCGGTTAACCTGGCTGCCCTGCAGGGAGCCGCCGCCGGCAACGGCCCGGTGACCGTCGCCGCGGGCATTATCCTTATTGCGATTACCGCCAAGGCCGGTGTCTTCCCGGTGCAGTCTTGGCTGCCGCGTACCTATCCAGGCACCTCGGCCGCAGTGATGGGCCTTTTCTCCGGCCTGCACACGAAGGTCGCCGTCTACATGCTCTACCGGCTGTACGTGCAGCTTTTCGATCTCGAACAGCGGTGGAACGTCCTCATCATCGCCCTCATGCTGATCTCGATGATGATCGGCGCCTTTGGTGGTCTGACCGAAAAGACGATTCGCCGTGTGCTGGGTTACCAGATGCTCAACGGTATGCCGTTCATCTTGGTGATGCTGGCCTTTACCTCGGAAGACCCAAGCCGCGCCCTGGCCGCCGGTATCATGTACACGATTCACCACATGGTGACCGTTGGCTCGTTGATCCTGGCGTCCGGTGCTATCGAAGAGACCTATGGCACGGGTGACTTGACCAAGCTATCCGGCCTCGCGCGCCGCGATACCATCATCGCCTGGATTTTTGCCGCCGGTGCCTTCTCCGTGGTGGGCTTCCCGCCATTCTCCGGCATGTGGGGCAAGCTCATGATCGTCTTCGAGGTCGCCCGCAATGGCGGCGCTTGGGCCTGGATTGCTATTGCCGCCATCATCATCGCCTCCTTCGCAGCATTCTTGGCGATGTTGCGCGTCTGGCGCGAAGCCTTCTGGGGACACGATTTGCCCTCGGACAAGGTTCCAGATGAGCTCATCATCCGCAAGAAGCTGATGGCGCCTTCCGCAGCGCTCATCTTGGTCTCGCTGGGCATGTTCATTTTCTCCGGCGTGGTTATTGATGCGGTGGAAACCGCAGCCGAGCAACTGCTGGACACGACGGCTTATACTGACACCATCTTGGGCGATGATTCAGCCGCACTACCTAATATCGATGACATTCAGGAGGGCCGATAAATGCATGCCGTAGCTTATGCACTCTGGCTCATCAAGGAGATTTTCGTTGCTGGGTTCACCCTGGCGATGTCAGCATTTAAGCCCGATAACGAATACCACCCGGTGATCATTCGGTACCCACTGCGCGTTACTAGCGCCTGGGAGATTTTCTGGTTCACTTCTTCCATTACCGCTACCCCTGGCACGCTGTCTTTGGGACTGCGCGAACCACCGCGCAAGGGCTTGCCCCGCATCGTGCTAGTACAAGCGGTACAGGGTTCCGATCCTGCGGCGATTGTGGCTGACTTGGCCGATATGGAAGAGCATTTGGCACCGCGCGTTAAGAGCATCGACTATGGCGTTCCTGGGCAAGGGGATACGACGGAGCTTGATGAGGCTTTCTACGAATTCCCCTTGGATACCCTCGGCCGCTATATGCGCTCGCCGGACCTCGCGCGGGCGGAGGACACTCCGCTTTCGGAGAGCCAGGCGGACGTCGAAAAGCCCAAGCACCTCGCCCGGAAAATTCAACGCAGGAAGGAGACCGACCGATGATTGATTTTGCAACATTGTCCCCATTCGGTTGGGTTGTACTGGTGTGCGTGTTCATCATGGGCGGGGCAGCCTGGTGCGGGGTGCTATTGGCGCTGCGCACCCGTGACGAGCTCACCCGCGCGGTGATGTCAGACATCGTCTTTTACGGCATGATCTGCATGTACCTCGGTTGGGCAATGATCAACAATGCTCCATTGGCCTATGATATTGCCCTGATTGGCGCCATCGCTGCCGGTATTTTGCCGACGTTGTCTATGGCCCGCATTATTTCGAAAGGGCGGCGATAAGCCATGGCTGTATACGAGATTATTGCTTCGGTTCTGCTCATTGTGGCCACCATCCTAGTGGTGGCAACCGTGGTCTCCTTGTGGCGCGCACCGGATGCCCTGACGCGTGCCAACCTGATGGGCCCGACCGTGGGGTTGGCGGTTCCGCTTATTATCCTCGCCAAGCTAGTCGTGGATTTTGGTCAAGATGGCTTTTCTTTGGCGCTTCTTATCAAGGGGCTTATTGCCTGCTTTGGCGTGTGGATTATCGGCTCGGTCGGCTCGTTCTACCTGGGGCGTTCCATCTATGGCGTTGCGGTTACTGACGTCAAGCACGCCAAACACAATAATGAGAAAATTCAGACCGTCTACGCCGATGAAGACGAAATCTAGGTTTTCCTACCCTAGTGTGCAGCGCGGGTTCGTACCTTTTCCATGGAGGGTGTGCGGCCCGCGTTTCCTTTGCGCTGCCGCGGTGTTTAACGCAGTGGATGCAGTTGTAATTGCAGATCGCCACCGTAATTCGGGCACATTCGGAAGTTGGGCCGGGCTAGACTGGAACGCAGCATATCCGCGCCGCGCTTGGCCGCCGAATTATACTTTTCATTAGGAGGATTAAATGAAACTAATTACCGCCATTGTTAAGCCGTTTACTCTGCCGGATATCCGGGAGGCGTTAAAACAGCAGGATGTACACGGCCTTACAGTGACCGAAAGCCAAGGCTTTGGGCAGCAGAGCGGGCACAGCGAGGTTTACCGCGGCGCCGAATACGCGACGGACTTTGTGCCCAAGGTGAAACTTGAAGTTTTGACCGCTGATGACCAGGTGGAAGACCTCATTGATGCCATCGTGGATGCCGCTTATACCGGTAAGATTGGCGATGGCAAGATTTGGATTACCCCGGTAGAAGACGTCATCCGCATCCGCACCGGGGAGCGCGGCGAGACCGCCCTGTAATTACAGATGGTGGCAGCATCCGCTCTTCGCAGCGAAGCTTATGCAGCGGCGGTGCGCATAGTCCAGGGTTTGGACCTGCCGCCGCACACGGCGCTAGCAGCAACCGGCTCTTTAGCCCGCCAGGAGATGACTCCCTATTCCGATATTGATGTCATCTTGATTTTCCCAGAGGACCATGAGCCAGATGCCAACCTGGTAGAGGACTTGTGGTATCCGGTCTGGGATGCCAAGTATCGGTTGGACTTTGCTCTGCGTACCCCGCAGGAGTGCGCGGAGATTGCCCTGCAGGATGCCTCGGCCGGTTTCGCGCAATTGGACCTGACTTATATCGCTGGCGATAAGCCGCTTGTCGATGACGCCCGTCAGCGCCTCCTGCACGCGTGGCGGCGGCAGCTGCAGCGGGGCTTTGATAGCTTCGTCGCTATCGTCATCGCCCGGTGGAACCGTTCTGGCGCCGTTGCCACCATGACCAACCCAGATCTGAAAAACGGGCGAGGGGGATTGCGCGATATTCAGCTCCTGCGCGCTTTAGCCCTGGGAAACCTTTGCGATCTGCCTGCGCTGGAAGAAGAGCGGCGGCTGTTACTCGATGCACGGACCCTGCTGCACGTAAAGGCTCGCCGACACCGCGATATTTTGGATCCGGACTTTGCCGCAGATGTCGCTGACGAAATGGGCTTTAACAGCCGCTATGAGCTAACGGCGGCATTGGTAACTGCGGCATCTGCTGTCGATGAAGCGGTAGAGCGTAGCTTGGCCACGGCCCGCGACGTTTTGGGTAGCCGCAGCGCTAGTAAGTCGCAGGGAAGGAGCCGCGTGCGGCGTCCCCTCGACGTGGACGTCGTGGCCGATGGCGACGTTATCTCCCTGGCCCGTACGCCCAATCGTGCGGATCCATGGCTGTTGACCCGAGTCGCGGCGGCCGCAGCACGGACGGGTTATTCCGTATTACCTGCGACGTGGCGGGCGTTGCAGGAGCTGCCGGCTCCACCGGAGCGGTGGCCGCGGGCGGCCGTCGATGACTTTTTCGCCATTTTGTCTTCGCCTTCTCATACCCCGCGGGTGATTGCGGAGCTGGATCGCTATGGCCTGTGGGAGCGCTTGGTCCCCGAATGGGGTCATGTGCGCGGTTTACTGCCCAGGGAACGCAGCCACATGCATTCCGTGGACTATCACTTGGTTGCCACCGTGACGCGCTGCGCCGAGGTCCGGACCTCGGTGGCCCGCCCAGATCTCCTCCTCTTGGCTGCGTTGTACCACGATCTGGGCAAGGGCCATGACCGCCCGCACGAGCAGGTAGGAGCAGAGCTGGTGGCGCGGCAAGCCGCGCGCATGCGGTTTAACCTTGCGGATATATCTCGCGTGCAAACCGTGGTGGCAGAGCATACGAGCCTGGCGCGATTGGCGGCGACGATGGATCCGAGTTCGGACGCCGCGCGCGATGCCCTATTAAATGCGTGCCATTATGACCAATTGACCATTTCGCTGCTTGCCACCTTATCCAAGGCGGATGCCTTATCGACGGGCCCTGGGGTTTGGTCCGCTCGCACCGCTCAGGCGCAGGCCCTGATCGTGGCCCGCGCCTTGGAGGCCAATAAGCCACGCATAGTGACCCGCCCCATAGTGCGTGTTCCGCAGGATGAGTATGGGGTAGGGCTTGCGGTTGATTGGCAGGAGGAAGTGGTCACCGTCACCTGGTCCGGCGCCAATAAGGCGGAGTTTAAGCGCATTTTTGCGTTGATTTCCGCCCTAGGGTGGACCATTGTGCGGGCCAATTTTGTGCGCGGTGATGCTGGTGGTTATCAGGCGGAGTTTGTCATCCGCACCGTGCAAAAGACGCTTAGAGAGGCCGCGGAACCGGACAGGTTTATCCAGTCCTATAATTCGCGGACGTACACCGAGCTTCCCGAGATCGCAGGTGAGCCCACGACGGCGGCGTTTAACGTGGGTGGAATCTTAGAGATTCGCACCGTGGAGAGGATAGGCGCGTTGGGCTATCTGGTGGAGGCTTTGCCGGAGTTTATGTGGCTGCGCCATGAGATCTTGGGTGCAACGATGATTGTGCATGTGTTCTTTGGAGCTTCGGTTTCTCGCGCCCAGGTGGTGGGGAATGTGACCAGGGCCCTGGCTAGGGACTAAGATTGAATAATTGAACTTTAGATCGATCTAATTTAAGGGAGCGCATCCGTAGTGTTTGACTCACTATCAGACCGCCTACAGTCAGCCCTGGCGGGCCTGCGCGGTAAGGGCAAATTAACTGAGGCGGATATCAACGCCACGACTCGTGAGATTCGCTTGGCATTGCTGGAAGCTGACGTTTCTCTGACGGTGGTGCGCGGGTTTATCAAGCGCATCAAGGAACGCGCCCGCGGCGCGGAAGTATCTGAGGCGCTCAACCCCGCCCAACAGGTGGTCAAGATCGTCAATGAGGAGCTCATTGAGATCCTCGGCGGCGAAACCCGTCGGTTGAACCTGGCCAAGAATCCTCCGACCGTCATCATGCTGGCCGGTCTGCAAGGTGCTGGTAAAACCACCCTGGCCGGTAAATTGGCCAAGCACCTCACGAAGCAGGGGCACACCCCCATGCTCGTGGCCTGTGACTTGCAGCGCCCAGGCGCTGTGCAGCAGCTGCAGATCGTCGGCGAGCGCGCGGAGGTCCCTACCTTTGCCCCAGACCCAGGTACCTCCCTGGATTCCAATGACCACGAGATGGGTACCTCTCACGGGGACCCAGTGGACGTCGCCAAGCGCGGTATTGCTGAGGCGAAGCAGAAGCAGCACGATGTGGTCATCATCGATACCGCCGGCCGCTTGGGCATTGATGAAACCTTGATGACGCAGGCGCGCAATATCCGCGACGCCGTAAACCCGGATGAAGTCCTGTTCGTCATCGACTCCATGATTGGTCAGGACGCCGTGCAAACGGCGGAGGCCTTCCGCGATGGCGTGGACTTTACCGGCGTGGTTCTCACGAAGCTGGATGGTGACGCCCGCGGTGGTGCAGCGCTATCCATTCGTGAGGTGACCGGTAAGCCGATTTTGTATGCTTCTACCGGTGAGAAGCTCGATGATTTCGATGTCTTCCACCCAGAGCGCATGTCTAGCCGCATTCTGGGCATGGGTGACCTGCTCTCCCTAATTGAGCAGGCGGAAGCCACCCTGGATCACCAGAAGGCCGAAGAAGCAGCCTCTAAGCTTGGCTCCGGCGAGCTCACGCTGAATGACTTCTTGGATCAGATGCTGATGATCCGCAAGATGGGTCCCATTGGCAACTTGCTGAAGATGATGCCTGGCGGCAAGCAGATGAATGAGATGGCCGCCATGGTGGATGAAAAGCAGCTGGATCGCATCCAGGCCATCATCCGCGGTATGACCCCAGAAGAGCGCGAGAACCCGAAGATTTTGAACGCATCGCGCCGCAAGCGCATCGCCAATGGTTCCGGTGTGAGCGTGTCCGAGGTCAACCAGCTCATCGAGCGCTTCAACCAGGCCAAGAAGATGATGTCCAAGATGGCCGGCCAATTTGGCATGGGAGGTGGCGGACGTTCTGCCACCAAGAAAAAGCCTAAGGGGCGCAAGGGCAAAAACGGCAAGCGCAAGAAGGGCAAAGGTGGCGGCGGCAACCGCGGGCCCAAGATGCCAGGCGGTATGCCAGGAATGGGCGGCGGTATGCCGTCGATGGAAGAGCTACAGCAGCTGCAACAGCAGATGGGAGGCGCTGGCGGTGCCGGTGGCCTCGGTGGTGGAAAGATCCCTGGTATGCCCAAGATGCCCAAAGGCATGGAGAATATCGACCTCGATAACCTCAACTTTGGCAAGGGTAAAAAGTAGCCGCGCAGAGACATAAATAGGCAGAGACATAAATAGAAGGTGGCCCATTGCTTACAGGTAATGGGCCACCTTTGTGCGTGTCGTCGCGGGGGAGCGTTTAAACTGGATCGTTTTCCGGGGTATTGGGGTACGGCACTGGGTTGGCGCGCCGCGCACCACCGGTGGTGGGGGAAGCTGGCGATTCCTCTAGTGCTGCCTCCGCCTCTTCAGGGGAGATTTCTGGCGCCTCTTGCTGGACTTTTTCGCCGTTCAAGAAGGGGGTGAGGGCTTCTCGGATCATCGGCATCGCGGAATCCGCAAAGGCATTGGTGATGTGGTGCATATCGCGGTAGACCATGGTGTTGCCGATGATGACCGGGCAATCGCCATTAGCATCGCAGAACCACGGCGCGGTATCGAGTGACAGCATGTTTTCGTACTGCGATAGAACAACGGCACCTGGATCGTAAGGTTGGTAAACCTCCTCAAACCGCATGCCGCAGCCCACAGCGTCTTCAGTGGCAACGTAGCACTCATCGAATTCGCGCGGCTCCCCGTCCTCATCGAATCCCCACGGGTTATCGCGGAAACCCAGGAAGGGGATATCGCGCTTGGACAGCTCATCCCAGAAGGCTTGGTAGCCGGCGGGCACCGCGTCGGGGCCATGCCCAAACTCGTTTTGCGGGCGGGTGGTATTGGAGATAACCAACTCTGGCTGAGCTTCGGCAATGCGGTCCATGACCAGTTCACCCCACTCGGCGCACTCTGGGTTGACCGTGACGTCATCGCCAAGCTCGATGGGGCAACCTTGGCGCAAGAGAGGAACCAGCTTGAAACCCATCTCTCGGCCGAGGCGGTCCAGGGCAGAGGAGTATTGCTCCGCGTGGGATCCTCCCACCAAATAGACTTCCTTTTCGGCAGTGGTGTCGCCGAAAATGCAGGGGGTCTTGCCGTCCCTGCGCGTCTCAAAGAAGAAATCAGCGGGCTGAGTATCGGGCACGAAGCACCAGTTTGCAGCAACCGGCGGCTCGATTCCTCCAGCAACGATGGGATCTGGTTTGATTTCTACTCCGTCCGGCGGGGTGATGTCATTAATGAATGTCGTGGCTCCGGGATATTGCTGAGGATTGAGCATTTCCGCGTCAGCATTATTAATGGTGCGCAGCCACAGCGGCTGAATGAGAAGCAGCGCCGCGACGCAGCTGGCCACTACGACACCGCCGATGGCTCGACCGGCACCGGCACGGGTGGACAGACTAGAGACCGCCTTGTGGGCCGGAAGGTCCTCTGCCAAGGGTCGCTTGCGGTGCTGGCGCAGGGGGCGTTCGATGAAGCGATGCGTGATATCTGCAAGCAGCAGGGAGATGGCAATAATAATGATGCCCAGCCACCACGACGGGGTCTGCTGACCCAAGTACGAGGTGGACAGAATAAGCAGCGGCCAGTGCCAAAGGTACAGCGGATAGGCGATATCGCCTAGCCAGCGCGCCTTCTTAGAGGCCATGGCCTTGGAGATCTTGCCGCCACCGCCCAAAATGATGAGCACGGCACCGCCCAAAGGCAAAAGCGAGAGCGGTCCTGGGTAGGCGGTGGTCTCTGCGATGATGGCGCCGGTAAAGACCAGCATGAAAAGGCCAAGGCCGGTAAACAGGTCATAAAAACGTGCAGGGATTTTCCATGCGGAACCGTAGATGGCTAGAACCGCACCGAGGGTCAACTCCCAGGCACGCGACCACGTGGAGTAGTAGTTTTCTGGCGTTCCGTGCAGCCCATGGCGCGAGGCATAGGCAAAGGACACGATGGTCACTACGATGAGAATGGGGCCGGCGATTTGATTGACCGTGGGGAAGCGGCTGGTCCGCAGCGAAGAATGCTGCGGACGCCATTTCATAATCGCGGCCAGGATGAGGGCAAAGGCTATGCCCATCAGGTAGAACTGGCCCTGCACAGACATCGACCACATATGCTGCAGCGGGGAAGTATCGGCGGCGGCCGCAGTGTAGTCAGCGTTTTGGCGCGCCAGTTCCCAGTTCTGGTAGTACAGCATGGTTGCTGTAATTTGCTGGGTAAATTCAGTGCGCATGAGCTGCGGCGTGCAAAGGCGCACCAATATATACGTCACACCGATGACTAAAACGAGGCTTGGTACCAAGCGGCGCAGCGTGCGCCAGATTGGCCACCATGGGTTCAAGGAGGCGTTGGGCTTGCCGGCATAGCGCAGCTGCGAGCCTAAGAAGAAATAACCGGAAAGCAGTAAGAAGACATCCACGCCGCCAGATACACGACCGACAAAGACGTGGTAGATAACTACGAGGCCAATTGCGATACCGCGCAGACCATCGAGGTCATAGCGGTATCGAAAGTTGCGTGGAGAATCATTTGTCATAAAACGTCATTTCGTGCGCTTGTTCATGGAAAACAAACGCGGCGTATTTCAAAGCCTTCTGTGGCAAAGGTTTACATTCGGCTAATAAGGGTACTCTTTAAAGGTCTCGAAGGCATAACGGGGCAACGTAAAATGCGGGAGACGCGAAGATTTTAAAATACTGCCTGCACACGCTAAAATGGTTCAGGTTATCGCAGCGGTGCGAATTGCTGCTGATAATGAGACGTTTCATTCTGCGTAACACCGTTCCCGTCTACGGTCGGCCGGTACGTCACGCGCAGATAAAATCCAAGGGTTGAACCGGCGCGCTAAAAGGCGCGTGTCTGAACTGCCCAGTGACTAGAAAAGGAGCCATCATGGCTGTCAAAATTAAACTGCAGCGCGTAGGTAAGATCCGCGCCGCTGAATACCGCGTAGTTATCGCTGATGCTCGTACCCGCCGCAGCGGCAAGGTCATCGAGAACATCGGCATCTACCACCCGAAGGAAGAGCCTTCCCTCATCAAGATCGACTCCGAGCGCGCACAGCACTGGTTGTCCGTTGGTGCACAGCCCACCGAGCCGGTCTTGGCACTGCTGAAGGTCACCGGTGACTGGCAGAAGCACAAGGGCCTGCCGGGCGCAGAGGGCACCCTGAAGGTTGCTGAGGAGAAGAAGTCCAAGCTGGACCTCTTCAACGAGGCATTGGCTGAGGCTAATAACGGCCCAACCATCGAGGCCATCACCGAAAAGAAGAAGGCCAAGGAAGAAGCAAAGAAGAAGAAGGAAGCTGAAGAGGCTGCTGCAGCTGAGGCTGCCGCTGCTGCTGCCGGCGAAGCAGACGCTGAAGCAGAAGCTTCTGAGGAGTCCGCAGAGTAATCTGCTCGGGTTTCTAGCGCCCTCTACCAATAAGAGGGCGCTTGCATAAACTTCATCCCCCACCTGCCATCGTTGCATTGACATACGGTGGCGAGTGGGGGACTTTGCGCGCTTGGCCAGCGCGCGGCCGCCGCAGGCTAGTGCCTAATGCTCCCCATCGTGTGGGCGCAGTTCGGGGTAATTGCCATATACATCGTTCGGATCTTCAAAGTCCATTCCGCGCAGGCTGCCTGCGACGACGGGCTTGAAAAGCTTATAGATTTCCTCCCGCGGCAGCTTGGACAGGGGGCCGTCAATGGCAAGCACGGTAAACCCGTGGACGGCGGACCAGGACAGCAAGCTATTGTGCAGGAAGTATTCTTTCTTGGGCGTTTGGCCTAGGGCCTGCGCATGGCGCGCCAAGAGATCGAAGTAGCGCTGAATCAGGTTCAGGTGTTCGCTTTTTGGATCATCGGGGGTTGACGGGTCCACGCCGAGCATAAAGCGCAGCGCCTTCCACTCCAGCATGCAGCGGAAGAAATTCGTTTCATCCAGGGCGAAGTCGAGGTAGGCAAAACCTATCTGCACGAGGTGATCGGGGAAGGCAAGGTCACCAGCTTCATTGGTGGTGCGGTGCAGGCGGCGCACGAGCTCATCGGTGGCGAGCTCGGCCACCTTATCGTGTAGCTCTTCCTGGTCCTTAAAGTGCCGGTAAGCGGACGTAGGGGACACTCCTGCCGCGCGGGTGACGGCGCGGATGGTAATAGCCTCAGGACCTTTTTCTTTGCCTAATTGCACGGCGATGCGCAGCAGCTCGTCGTGGAGGTTTCCGTGGTGATAAGGCTTGTTATGAGACTGCGTTGTATCCAAAATCTGTCCTAACCGTGTGTGTATTTCAATTAGCCCGTAAGCATCGTTAAAAGCATCAGTGCAGGCTGCGCGTCCGCCTGTTGTGCGGGCGAATCCGAATCCATCTCCGGCAGGGGCGCGGCAACGCTATGTACTGTATAAGCCGGCAAGTGCACCATATTACCCGGGGATAGGGTGACCGTTTTCTCCCCGCAGGTGAACTTCACCTCGCCGCGTATGGCCTGCACGGTAATCGGGTGGGCGGCTTTGTGGTCCGGCAAGGTTTGCCCCGGTGCGAAGCTAAAAAGGATGAGGTTGGCGCGCTCACCGTTCAAGACCCGCTTGACCCCAGGGCGCTTGCGCTCAGGATCGGTGGCAGGCGCCAAGGCTACGAGGTCAAGGTCAATCAAGGGCGAGTGCGGTGCCTCCTGATGTGCACCGCGTGGTTCGGAAGCAGGGTTGGGTGAGTCGTTCATGCCACAAGCCTAATCCTTGGCGGCGGGATTGTGGGGAACGCGGCAGGAGATAAAGGTAACGGGGTGTATGCGGTAAACTCTGCGCCATGGAATTGATGATTGGGCGCGTCATTAAGTCGCACGGTATCAAGGGAGAAGTGGTGGTAGAACCCACCACCGATGAGCCTGAGGTGCGCTTTGCAGTGGGAGAAAAACTGCACGGAAGGCAGGGCCGCAAGGAACACGAATTGACCATCTCTGCGGTGCGCAACCACAAGGGCAGGCTTTTGGTGACGTGCAAGGAAATTGCCGATCGCACCCAAGCGGATAGCCTGCGCGGCACCCAATTTTTCGCCGCCCCGTTAGAAGATGATGACGAGGGCTTTTATGATCACGAGCTCGAAGGCCTGCGCGTTATCCGCGACGGGGAAGATATCGGCGCTGTGGTTTCCGTCGTGCACGGGCCTAGCCAAGACCTCTTAGAGGTTGAGTTGTCTACGGGCGGCTCCGCCCTGGTGCCCTTTGTCCATGCCATCGTCCCAGAGGTCGATGTGGAAGCCGGCACGTGCACCATCGAACCCCCGGAAGGGCTGTTGGACCTATGAGGCTCGATGTAGTGACCATCTTTCCGGAATATCTGCAGCCGCTGCGCCACGCCCTTTTGGGCAAGGCCATCGAGCAGGGCCGCCTCGAGGTGGGCGTGCACGACTTGCGCCAGTGGGCCACGGATGCGCATAAATCGGTCGATGACTCGCCTTTTGGTGGCGGCCCAGGAATGGTCATGAAGCCTGAGGTTTGGGGCCCTGCGCTTGACGATGTCGCACTCGGGACCACCGCGCCCACCCTCGAGTCCTCGCTACCGCACCTCAACCGCCCGCGCCACGATGAAGTAGAGGGCGTCGAAGCTCGGGCCTATGGCGCCGATGCGGCGCACGAGGAGCACGAGGACGCCAGTGAGGATGGCGATCTCCCGCTGCTGCTGGTGCCCACCCCGGCTGGGGCGCCGTTTACCCAAGCGGATGCGCGGGCATGGTCTACCGAGGAGCATATTGTTTTTGCCTGTGGGCGTTACGAGGGCATCGACCAGCGCGTGGTTGAAGATGCAAAGAAGCGCTACCGCGTTCGGGAGGTATCCATCGGGGATTATGTGCTCATTGGCGGGGAGGTCGCCGTATTGGTGATTGCAGAAGCCGTCGTCCGCCTTATCCCCGGGGTATTGGGCAATAAGCGCTCGCATGAGGAGGATTCCTTTTCTGATGGCCTGTTAGAGGGACCGAGCTATACCAAGCCGCGGGAGTGGCGCGGGCTTGCGGTGCCGGAGGTTTTGACGTCTGGAAACCATGGGCTGGTAGATAGGTGGCGCAGGGAACAAGCATTAGAGCGCACGTGGCAGCGTCGCCCGGAGTTATTGGACCAGGTGGAGTTGAGCAAGGCGGATAAAGCGTATGTAGCGAACTTGCGCGCACGCGAATCTGAAGGCAAGGGGAAATAATGCAGGTGAGCGTGGATCTTTCTGTGCTGATGCCCCAGGAAGAATGGGAAGGATGCCAGGAAGATATGCCGCAGAAATTACGCGATGCAGGTTTTACGCCGGTAAATATTTTTGCCACTGTGGTTGCCCCATCGGCGCCGAAAGATAGCCCATTGGCTCAAGAATATGCCTTCAGCAATGGAACCGCGGCGGAAGGAACGCCGCTGTGGCGGGTCATCGTCAATGGCGATACCGCAGCAGCCCTGCCTTCCGTCGCGCCGGTGGTTGCTGAGTGCCTACCGCCCACCGCGGCGTGGTTGGGGAGCACGGAAATCGGCCATACCGAATTCGCGTGGTCGGCCGAGCCCGTATGGAGCGCAGAATCCTCCGAAGAAATTTAAGAAAAGCTCTCTAGAAAAACGTGTATCGATGCTGGGTAGTGCTACTGTAAGTGCAGCATTTACTCGCATTTTTTACTTGCTCTCCAAGGATCTCTCGCATGACTTCTCCCAATGGAAATGACTTTGGCGGATACAACCAACAGCCGCAGTACAACCAGTACCCCGCGTATTCCCAGCCGCAACAGAGCCGCGGCGGGAATGGGGCCATGATTGCGGCGATCATTTTGGGAGTTGTGGCGCTAGTGGCCGTTGCTGCTGCCGCATTCTTTTTCGTGCAGGGAAATGGCAATAAGTCCAGCGCCACCGCGCAGGAAAGCCAATTCCAGCAAAAGGTTGACTCCACCAAGGTCGATGCCAAGGACGACGGGAAGTCTGGCAGTGAAGCTACCGTGACCAAGACCGAACAGGCCCCCGCGCCCGCCCCAGCACAGGCGGCTGCAAGCAGCGGCAATGGGCACTCGTGGGGCGATTACACGAGCTATTACGCGGCCACGAGCAAAACCTCAGAGGCCTTTGCCAAAAACGTCTACAACACCTTCATGAATAACTGGGTGGCCGGTGGCGGAACGGATGCCACCTTGAGCGTTTATTCTCCTACTACCGGTGGTACCTATACGATGTACTGCTCCGGCAGCTCCTCACGGGTAAGCTGCACCGGCGGCGATCGGGCCGAGGTAGTCATCCACTAAATCGGGGCGTCTTTTACTCCTCTTCTTCCTGCTTGTAGCGTGCGGGAGGGAGAGGATTTTTGTGTGTCCGGCGGTGGCAGGCCGGGGCGGTGGACAAGGCATGCGGTAGATTGGGTGGGTCCCGTACCAAGCTTTGAAATAGAAGTGTGAGGAATCTACGTGAATATTGCGGCCACCATCGCGGCGGAGATCGGCGCTCAAGAAACCCAGGTTTCGACGGCGCTGAAACTCCTTGCGGAGGGAAATACCGTGCCTTTCATTGCGCGCTATCGCAAGGAGGTCACGGGTGGTTTGGATGACGCGCAACTGCGCACCATCGAAGAGCGGGCCACCTACCTGCGCGAGCTAGAAGAGCGCAAAGAGACGGTCCTTGCCGCCATTGATGAGCAGGGCAAGCTTAGCGATGACCTGCGCGGCCAGATCCTTGCCTGCGATACCAAGGCGCGGCTTGAGGATTTGTACCTGCCGTATAAAAAGCGGCGAAAGACAAAGGCGGATATCGCGCGCGAAGCCGGCTTGGAAGAGCTGACCGATACATTGATCGCGCAGCCGCAGGCCCAGCCGGAGGAACTGGCGCAGGACTATCTCACGGAAGGTTTTCCCGATACCAAGAAGGCGCTCGAGGGTGCGCGCTCCATTCTCATCGATCGCTTCGCGCTCGATGCGGACTTGGTGGGAGGCGTGCGCGAGCGCATGTTTGACCAGGGCACCATGCAAGCGCAGGTTGTGGAAGGAAAGGAAGCCGAGGGGGCGAAGTTTAAGGATTACTTCGACTTCAACGAGCCCTTTTCTTCGCTGCCCTCTCACCGCATCCTGGCGCTACTGCGCGGGGAGAACGAGGGCGTGCTCCAGCTGCACCTGGACGCCGGTGACGACGCCGACTACGAGGACCTCATTGCGGATCGCTTCGATCTGGATCGCAGCTCCGCGTGGCTGGATAATGCCGTGCACTGGGGATGGCGCACCAAATTGTATGTTTCCTCCAGCCTGGATGTGCGCATGCGCTTGAAAGAAGTGGCAGAAGAAGGCGCGCTCAAGGTCTTTGCCACCAACCTGCGCGATGTTCTGCTCGCCGCCCCCGCGGGCCAGCGCGCGACCATCGGCCTCGATCCGGGCTACCGCAACGGCACCAAATGTGCTGTGGTGGATAAAACGGGCAAGGTGCTTGATACGACCATCGTTTATCCTCACCAGCCGCAAAACCAGTGGTCGCAGGCGGTGCAGACCCTGTCCACGCTGTGCGCGCAGCACTCGGTTGACCTCATGGCCATCGGCAATGGCACTGCCTCTAGGGAAACGGAAAAGCTTGCGCACGAGATTGCTGACCTGCTCAAGCAGGCTGGCGGCCAGCGTCCGACGCCCGTCGTGGTCTCCGAATCCGGCGCATCGGTCTACTCCGCATCGCAGCTGGCGGCGGAGGAATTTCCTGATATGGACGTCTCGCTGCGCGGGGCGGTATCCATCGCCCGGCGCCTGCAGGATCCGCTGGCAGAGCTGGTGAAAATCGATCCGAAGGCCATCGGCGTGGGCCAGTATCAGCACGATGTGAACCAAACGTCGCTGGCACGAACGCTGGACGGCGTGGTGGAAAGCGCCGTCAACGGCGTTGGCGTTGACCTCAATACGGCATCGGCGCCGCTCTTGGAGCGCGTGGCGGGCGTGAACCCCACCATTGCCGCCAATATCGTGGCCTACCGCAATGACAACGGTTCTTTTGCTACCCGCAAGGAACTGAAGAAGGTGCCGCGCCTGGGGCCGAAGGCCTTTGAACAGTCCGCCGGCTTCCTGCGCATTAATGGGGGAGCGGACCCGCTCGATGCGTCCGCGGTTCACCCCGAGGCCTATCCCATCGTGACGCGGATTGCGGAGCAGACGGGGCTGGGCATCGGCGAGCTCATTGGCAATACCCGCGTGCTGGACAAGCTGGATCCCGCCAATTTCGCCGATGAAACCTTCGGTATCCCAACTGTGAGCGATATCATCGCCGAGCTGGATAAGCCCGGCCGCGATCCGCGCCCTGAGTTTAAGACCGCCACCTTTAAAGAAGGCGTGCATAAGGTCTCTGACCTTACCCCAGGCATGGTGCTGGAGGGCACGGTCACCAACGTGGCGGCCTTTGGCGCGTTTGTGGATGTCGGCGTGCACCAAGACGGCCTCGTCCATGTCTCTGCCATGAGCCATCAGTTTGTTTCTGATCCCCATGAGGTCGTGCGCTCCGGCCAGGTGGTCAAGGTCAAGGTGATGGAGGTCGACGTCGATCGCCAGCGCATCGGCCTATCGCTGCGGCTGGATGATGAGCCGGGCCAGCCCGCGCCGAAGCGCCGCGGCGGCGACTCGCAGCGCGGATCCGGCAAGCGCGGCGGTCAAAAGCCTTCGCGCGCAGCGGGGAAGAAGGGCGGACGCAACTCCGATCGTGGAGGCTCCCGCGGGCGCCCGGCAGCCAAGGGGACCATGGCCGATGCCCTGAAGAAGGCCGGCTTCTAGCTACCGAAATCGGCCCCCATCAGCCGCGCGGTGGAGGGCCGCTGCCTGCTGCGGTGGTGGGGTGCATTCGTCCCGCCAACCGCACACGCGCAGAAGAATTTTCCCGCGACATCGCAGTCGATGCGGCCCATTGCGTCCAATAATGGTAAGTTTGGCAAAACTAAGTAAATGGCGTCCTGTTTCTCCCCGCTTTAGCGAGGCACTCCTGAGTGGATGAGACAACGGGGCGTCGAACTACTGCCATAAGGAGACAACTATGAGTCGTGCGGCCGATAGCGGTCACGGTGCCGAGGACACCGCAGCGATGCCCTCGATAAGCGGCGAGGAGCACAAGGGCCGGGGAGTGCTGGGCTGGCACCGCCTTCTGGATTGGCGCCCGCGCAGCGCATTGTCGCGGGTGCTTATCGTATTCTTCCTCGTTGCGCCCATCATTGTGGCCGGAACCATGATGTGGGCCATGTGGGATCCGTCCAAGTACATGCGCAATATTGACCTCGCAGTGGTCAATGAGGATGCGGGCGTGGACAAGCAGGGCAAGCACACTAACTATGGCGACCAGGTGGTCGAGGGTCTGCTAGAGACCGATTACCTCAAATTCTCTGAGGTCAACAAGGACGACGGCGAAGAGGGCTTGGTCAAGGGCAAGTATTTGATGGTGGTGACTATCCCGAAGAACTTTTCTGAGCAGGCCGTGACCATCATCAGCGATAAGCCCGAAAAACCGGAGATCAACTTCGCTACGAATGACTATTACGGCACGAATGGCTCGGTGATTTCCTCCAGCCTCATTCCGCAGGTGCAAACCAGCGTGGAAAACGCCATTTCCAAAAAGTACGCCGACCAGGTTATTGAGGGGCTTACTAAGCTGAGCGACGGCCTGGGCAATGCCGCGGACGGCGCGGGGCGCCTCGATGAGGGCGCTGGAAAGCTGCAAGAGGGCGGCGGGCGCGCGGTTGAGGGCATCAACAAGCTCGACAACGGTGCGGGCACGCTCGATAACGGCACGGCCGAGCTCCTCAACGGAACGACGCGGCTCAATGACGGCGTCGGGCGGTTGAATGATGGTGCAGGCAAGCTGAGTGATGGCGCGGCGCGCCTCGATGACGGTGCCTCCCGGCTTGCCGATGGCTCCGATAAGCTCCTTGCCGGTACCGGCCGCCTTGCCGATGGTGCAGGCCAGATCGACGCCGGGGTCAATCAGCTCACCGGCATGCTCATCCCCGTGCTGAAGCAAGCCCAAGCCGTGGTTCCTGGCCTTACCCAGCTGGTAGACATCCTGCGCGGGCTCGGCATGACCCAGCAAGCCGATCAGCTCTACTCGTTGGTATCCAGGCTCGATCCCGCCTCTAGTGGAAATATGGTGGGGCAGCTGGAGAAGCTTTCCGCAGGCACCGGGCAACTGCACTACAACCTGTCCGATCCGCAATCGGAATACCTCGGTGGGCTGACCACACTGAATGGCGGTGCGCACCGCCTGTCCGATGGCATCAAAGAGCTGCGCGGCGGAGTTGGCAGGCTCAGCGACGGTACCTCGCAGCTGCAGGACGGTGCGACCCGCTTGCAGGATGGTGCCTCCCGCCTCCACGATGGCACGGGAGCGCTTAAGGAAGGCACCGGCCGCCTGGCTGAAGGCGGAGCCGAGCTCAAGGGCGGCTTGGACCGCCTCAAGGAAGGCTCTGGCGAGCTATCCACAAAGCTTGCCGAAGGCGCCGCCAAGGCACCTACCATTTCCCGCCCAGAGGATTCCGCGCAAAATATAGCGGTTCCCATTAACTTCACCGCATCCAATGTCCACCCCGTTCAGACGGTGGTCAACCCAGCGGACCCGACCGAAAAGAATATTACCGGCGGCGCCTCCATGCTCTTCGTGCTCGTATTCGGCTTCCTCGTCATGCTGCTCTTGGCGATGACGCTGCCGTACTACATGGCGCGCCGGGGAGCCCGCGTCACCAGCCCGGCCCGCAGCGTATTCGGCGCCTTTGCCGCGCTGACCGGCCTGAACTTCCTCATACTGGCGTTTATGGCCCTGATGTCTTCCACCCTGGGGTGGCAGCCGGCAAGCTGGTCCATGATCGCGCTCGTGCTCGCCGCGATTTCCGCCGTGGGTGCGGCGACCTACCAGTTCTTCCTGATTACCTTCGGGCGCAAGATCGGTTCGATCTTTGCAGCCGGCGCGTTCGCCCTGGGCGTGATGGTCTTTGGCGGGGTCTGGCCGGTCCTGGCGATTCCGCGCGCGCTCAGCCTGCTGCACCCTTTCCACCCGATGTCCTACGCCAAGGACGCGTTCACCCGCGCTACCGACGGCATTCATGATGGCACCTTCTGGAGCAGTATCATTATCCTCTTTAGCATCACGGTGGGTGCCGTGGTGGCGTCGTACTTGGTCTTCCGGGCGCGATACCTGGGCACGGCAAAGATCCTCGATGAGCACCACTCCATCCTCCGCTCACCCATGCCTGCCTAAGGCGTGCTGAGTGTCCGGCTCGCCCCAGGTAGGGTAGTAAATCCGCGAAGTTGAGGAATTTGGAATTGGCCGGTTCCTATGGAAAGATAATCCATCGTTCTATGTAACGGGCACGAACCGGTCAGGCCTCCGGCCGCCAGGGTCCTCTGTCCCAAACTGAAAAGGAATATTGGTATGACCAACATTATCGACAAGGTCGATGCAGCGCAGCTGCGCGACGACATCCCGTCCTTCCGCCCCGGCGATACCCTCGACGTCAACGTCAAGGTTATTGAGGGTAACAACGAGCGTGCACAGCTCTTCAAGGGCATCTGCATCCGCCGCCAGGGCTCCGGTATCCGCGAGACCTTCACCGTGCGTAAGGTTTCCTTCGGTATCGGCGTAGAGCGTACCTTCCCGGTTCACTCCCCGAACCTCGAGTCCATCAAGGTCTCCCGCCGCGGCCGCGTTCGCCGTGCGAAGCTGTACTACCTGCGCGATCTGCGCGGCAAGAAGGCTCGCATCAAGGAGCGTCGCTAGTTCTAGCGCCCGCCCTGGGCAGCGCCTATCTCCCTTCCTTTCCTGCATGCACAATGCCGAAAAGGAAGGGAGATTTTTATTGTGCACTCCTCGAATCATTTCGATTTCCTGTGAATCGCCCCGCACTCACGAGAGCCAATCCGGATTGCGGGCACGCAGTTGCTAGGATCTGACGGGTGAATAACGAAAGCATCTCGCAGGGCAAAGAAGCGGCCGCGGAGGAAGCAACCACGGAGAAAAAACAAATGCCGTGGTGGCTGGAGACTCTCGTGGTCGTCGTCTCCGTGCTGGTGGTCGTGGGGCTATTCCAAAACTTCATCGGCCGCCAATACGTGATTCCCTCAGGATCCATGGAGCCGACGCTGCATGGCTGTGAGGGATGCACGAATGACCGCATCTTTACAGAAAAGGTCTCTTACTACGGCGATAAGGGCCCAGAGCCAGGCGATGTCGTGGTCTTTAAGGGCACCGACGACTGGAACGGAAGTTACGTCTCCCCGCGCTCATCCAATGCCGTCATTCACGGCGTCCAGGATGCGCTGAGCTTTATCTCCTTGGCGCCGCCAGATGAAAATACCCTGGTCAAGCGCGTTATCGCCACCGGCGGGCAGACGGTGTCCTGCCAAGAAGGCGATCCCGCCGTCATGGTGGATGGCAAGCCCATCAAGCAGGATTACGTGCAGGATCCGCCGACCTACCCGGTGGATGAATCGACTGGATCGGAAGCCTGCGGTGGCCCGTATTTCGGCCCGGTGAAGGTGCCTGAGGATAATATCTGGGTCATGGGGGATAACCGCACCGCATCTGCTGACTCGCGCTACCACATGGGCGATAACTTCCACGGCACGATCCCCGTAGATAACGTGCGCGGAAAGGTGCAGTTCGTATTCTGGCCATTCAACCGCATTGGTGGGGTCGATGACCCAGACATCCAAAGCTAAACCACAGCAACAGCGCCTGCGCACCCGCGATTTCCTTGCGCCGGTCATAGGCGGCTTCGTGCTCCTAGTCTTATTGCAGGCATTCGTTGGCCGGATGTATGTCATTCCCTCCGCGTCGATGGAGCCCACGCTGCATGGCTGTACCGGCTGCGATAATGACCGCATCGCGGTGCAAAAGATGAGCTATTACTTCCACGACCCAGCCCCAGGCGATGTCGTGGTATTTGAAGGACCTGAGTCTTGGAATACGGAATTTGAGGTGCAGCGCTCCGAAAACGTGCTGGTGCGCGGTGCCCAAAATGCCCTTGCATCCGTGGGGCTTTTGCCCAATGGGCAAAATATCCTGGTCAAGCGCGTTATCGCTACCGAGGGTCAGACGGTCAAGTGCGAGGAGGGCGATTCCGCGGTGATGGTGGATGGTGCACCGATAGACCAGAGCTTCACGTTGGATCCGCCCGAGATCCCGGTCGATCCCAGCTCCGGCTCGCAGGCTTGCGGTGGCCAGTACTTTGGCCCCGTGACCGTCCCAGAAGGCAATATGTGGGTCATGGGGGATAACCGCACCAATTCCCTGGACTCTCGCGCGCACATAGGCGATCACCTGCAAGGCACCGTACCGGTGGACAACGTGCGCGGCAAGGTAGAAGCCGTGATCCTGCCCGTATCGCGCTTTGGCGGCATCGACGATCCGGATATCCAGGATGCGGCGGCTTAAACAGCAGCGCACCTTTGAAGTGGCGTTGGCCCGGGCGGGGCTCGGCCCCGTCGCCGGGGTGGATGAGGCCGGCCGCGGTGCGTGCTGCGGCCCCGTCACCGTCGCCGCCTGCATCCTGCCCGAGCGCATCGTGAGCGAATTGGATACCTTAACTGATTCCAAAAAGCTCACGCCCCGCCAGCGCGAAAAGCTCTTCCCCATCATCAAAGACAAGGCTGTAGACTGGTCTGTGGTGCATATTGGTGCGGGGGACATCGACAAGCGCGGCATCCAGCACGCCAATACCTCAGGCATGCGCCGGGCGATAGCGCGCCTGGAACAGCGCCCAGGCTATGTGCTTTCCGATGCCCTCTTTATCCCCGGCCTCACCCAACCCCACCTGCCCATCATCGGTGGGGACGCGGCGGCGCGGTGCATCGCGGCGGCGAGCGTGCTGGCCAAGGTAAGCCGAGATCGCCTCATGCGGGATCTAGACGAGCGCTTTCCAGGTTATGGATTGGCTGGGCATAAGGGCTATGGAACCAAGGCACACGAGGCCGCGATTGCCGCCTTGGGGGCGAGTCCAGAACACCGCATGAGCTACAGCAATGTGCAGCGCGCGCATGCCCACTTCACTGCGCGTGCCTAGCGAAAATTGTGGTTTCTGCGCGCTAAGCTAGGGCGAGCTATCCCATATTTTGGAGGTCCACAGTGAGTGCAGAGGAACTCGAAAACTACGAGGCAGAGGTAGAGCTGTCCCTTTACCGCGAATATCGCGATGTCGTCAGCCAGTTTTCTTATGTCGTAGAAACCGAACGACGATTCTACCTGGCCAATGCCGTAGAACTGATTCCCCATACCGCCGGGCCCGATGTGTACTACGAGGTGCGCATGTCCGATGCCTGGGTATGGGATATGTACCGTTCCGCCCGATTCGTGCGCTACGTCCGCGTCATTACCTACAAGGACGTCAATATCGAGGAACTGGATAAGCCGGATTTCATCATGCCGGACTAGGGAACTGGGCGCCTGTCAACTCGGCGCCCGCTTCATCCCGCCGCAGCTGTGGATAACTCTTCGTGATGCCGAAGTTATTCACATCCGCGGCGGTTTTCTGGTTTTCGGGCTTGCAGCCGGCCCGCATCCTGCGATGTTCTGTGCGTGCAGCACAAACAGCACGAAAGAAAAGGACGCCGCACATGCAATTTGCATCCGATAATCACCTCGCTACGAAGCACCCTCGGCACAGGCAAGAACTGGGCAAGCGGGGAGAATCATTCGCCGCGCGCTACCTCCGCGAGCGTGGCTCCGATATCATCGCCGCCAACGTCTCCTACCGAGTGGGAGAAATCGACCTTATTGCCCGCGAGCCCGATGGCACGATCGTCTTCGTAGAGGTAAAAACCCGCTCTACCGCGAGCTATGGCACAGCCGAGGCCGTGACTCCACACAAGCTTGCCCGCATGCGCAGGGCCGCCGTCCAGTGGCTAGACGGCAAGCCACTGGCCACCGTGCGCTTCGATGTCATAGCCCTCGTGGTCAAAGGCGAGGGTTTTGAACTAGAGCACTTTACGGGGGTCGACGATGGCTCTCGGTAAATGCTTAGCAGTCTCCCTGCACGGCGTGCTCGCCCGCGTCATCAACGTCGAAGCCAACGTAGGGCACGGCCTGCCCGGAATCCATGTGGTGGGGCATGCGGATACCGCGATATCTGAATCCCGCGACCGCATCAAGACCGCCGCCGCGAATTCCCGCCTGCCATGGCCGAAAACCAAGGTGATCGTGTCCATGTCGCCGGCCTCGCTCCCAAAATCAGGATCCCATTTTGACCTGCCTATGGCGCTTGCGATTCTCGCCGCCCACGTAGAACAGCACGGCGCTGACTACGCGCGTTCCGTGCAGTCACCCAGTCAGGTTCTTAAAGAAACCCTGGTGCTTGGGGAACTAGGCCTGGACGGCACGGTTAGAGCAGTACCCGGTATCATCCCAGCGCTTCTCGCTGCCCGCGAGGAGGGCATTTCTACGCTGGTCATTCCGCCAGGAAATGCTGCCGAGGCTACCCTCGTTCCCGATATGAATGTGCTGGTTGCAGCCACGCTCTTTGATGCCTTTGCGTGGGCGCTAGGAGAGCGCGACCTACCCCGCGCGGCCGAGTGCTGCTCTGACCAACTCGCACCGGCACCCACACAGGAACGGCTCGACTATTGCGATATAGCCGGCCAGCACCATGCAAAGTGGGCTGCAGAAGTCGCCGCCGCCGGTGGGCACCACCTGTTAATGATCGGCCCACCGGGCTCGGGGAAATCCATGATTGCCTCGCGATTGCCCAGCATTCTTCCGGCGCTAAGCCCAGACCAGATGGTAGAAACCACTGCCATCCACTCGCTGACGGGAACTCCCGGTGAAGTGGTGTCCCACGCACCCTTCATCGCCCCGCACTCTTCGGTTACCCGCGCGGCGCTCCTTGGTGGAGGAAGCGGCCATCCTCGCCCAGGCGCGGTGAGCTTGGCCCATAATGGGGTGCTCTTCCTCGATGAGGTCAGCGAGGTAAGCGCCCCAGTGCTCGACGGCATGCGCGCGCCTTTGGAAGAAGGCCATGTCCGCCTGGCACGCGCGCAGCAGGAGATTGACTACCCGGCGCGATTCCAACTGATTATGGCAGCCAACCCCTGTCGGTGCGCCGCCGAAGATCCCTCTAAATGTACGTGCAATCCGCATGACCGGCTTAATTATCTATCGAATCTCTCCGGGCCGTTGCGCGACCGCTTGGACATGGTGGTCACCCTCTCCGGACAGTCAGCCACCATCAATGCGGAGGGCGAAGAATCCTCTGCTGCCATTGCCGAGCGGGTCGCCGCGGCCCGCGACCGTGCCCGGGTGCGCTGGGCGGCCGACGGCATTCCCGCGCGCGTCAACGGCGCCGTGCCCTCGTCATATTTGCGCCGGCACCGCCCGGCTTCCGAGTCCGCCATGATCATGTTGTCTGCCTACCTCGCCGAGGGCGAGATTTCGCAGCGCGGCATCGACCGCGTCCTGCGCGTGTCGTGGACCTTGGCGGATTTGCACGGCAGCTCCACACCCGATCTTGCGGAAGTGGGCCAAGCCCTCGACCTTCGTTCGAGCCAGACGGTAGGGAGGATTTCGGCATGAGCGATCTTGATTTATCGACTCCACTTGCCACATGGGTATATCTCAATCGCGTGGTGGAAGGCCCGTCCGCCTCCTTGCAGGCCTTGCTGGAACATCATTCGGCCGAAGAGATTGCCCACGGGATTTATCACCGAGCCGATTGGATCGGTCCTCTTTTAGCCCGCACCGCCTCGCGGTTTGATTGGGTGCGGCAAAAAGAAGACCTCGCCGCCGCAGAGCGCGTGGGGGCGCGATTGATCACTGCCGATAGCCCCGAGTGGCCAGCCGAGGCGTTTTCTTCTGCCTTTGGCTTCTACCAGAATGGCGCGGATGCGCCGGCCACATTCGATGAGCAAGCGGTGCCGCCACATAGCTTGTGGGTACGCGGCTCAGCGCTTAAACCCGAGGTAGGGCAGGCCGTTGGAATCGTAGGCACGCGCGCCATTTCGCGCTACGGGTGGCAGGCAACCCAAAGCGTGGTCTCAGGCCTAGTGAATCATCAGTGGACTATCGTCTCCGGCGGGGCTTTGGGGGTAGATACCGTGGCGCATGAGACCGCCTTGCACAATGCGGGGCGCACTGTCGCGGTCGCCGCGTGCGGAATCGATAAGAATTATCCAGCCCGCAACGGTGGACTCTTTGATCAGATAGCCGATAATGGCTGCATCGTCTCCGAATTCGCTCCAGAGACTGCACCCAAGCGGCATCGCTTCCTCATTCGCAACCGCCTTGTTGCTGCGCTAAGCCAAGGAATCGTGGTCATGGAAGCGGCATATCGCTCGGGCGCGCTTAATACCCTCAACTGGGCAGAAGCCTTGGGGCGCGTTGCCATGGCCGTGCCGGGACCAATTACGACGAGCGGTTCGCTCGGGTGCCACCAGCGCATCCAGGATGGACGAGCCCAGTTGGTCGCCAGCGCCGACGAAGTCCGCGCCCTGGTGGGCCGCGCCGGGACGGTTGATCCGGAGGCGCAGTATGAAATGAATTTTGCGGCGTCTTTAACGCAGCGATTATCGCGGAATGAGCTGCGAGTCTTTGATGCGACCCCGCCGCCAGGAAGCCCTCCGGCTACTGCTGAAGATATTGCGCGGGACGCGGGATTCCGCCTGCCCCTCACCGTCCACTTATTGCTTGCCTTAGAGAAAATGTGTGTGATCGTGCGGGAGGGAAATAACTGGGTTCGCTTAGAGATGGGCTGAAAAGCAAGTAAACTCGTGGGGTATGAGTGATAAATGGAAGGCCGCAGTAAGTCGTGGCCCGGTCGGGCAGATGGACGAGGCTATCGAGGACTTCGCGGACTTCCAACTCCACGTCAAGGGCCGTGCGGAGGCCACGGTGCGTGGCTACCGCGCGGACTTAAAAAACCTGGCCCAAGACATCGATGCATTTGCGGACTTTAACCTCAATAACCTGCGCCAGTGGCTAGGAAACGCGGTCGCAGAAGGAAAGGCGCGCGCAACGCTGGCGCGCAGGACAGCCTCAGTTAAAGCCTTTTCTACCTGGGCGGAAAGGGAAGGCTACCTAAGCCGCGATGTTGCGGCACGATTGGTAACACCGAAGGTGGGACAGCATCTCCCGACGGTGATGGCCCCGCAACAGGCGGGCGAACTTGTGGGCAACGCCGTTTCTGTCGATGAAGCGCATTTTCAGCGCGATAGCGCGATTTTGGAGTTGCTCTATGCCACCGGAATGCGCGTGGCGGAATTGGTCCGCCTCGATATAGAAGACGTGGACTTTAAGCGGTCCACCGCACGTGTTACTGGTAAGGGAAATAAGCAACGGGTCGTGCCCTTTGGTGCCGCCGCAACCGATGCCCTGCAGCAGTGGATAGACGGCGGGCGTAAAGAAATGGCGCGGGGAGATACCCAGGCCATCTTTGTAGGCAGCAGGGGAGCGCGCATTGACCAGCGCCAGGTGCGGCGCATCGTGGACAAAGCCGCCACGGTCACCGGCACAAGTGGCCTAACCCCGCACGGGGTGCGCCACCTTGCGGCTACACATCTCTTAGAAGGCGGCGCGGACCTGCGCGTGGTCCAAGAGTTACTGGGGCACTCGTCTTTGAGTACCACGCAAATCTATACACATGTCTCCGCAAAGCGGCTAAAGCAGGTTTATTCCCAGGCCCACCCGCGGGCCTGAGTGATTCTTATAAAGGCTTGAGGCGGATAACCGGCATATCCAGCAGGCTTAAGGGGTCAATGTAGCTGTCCTTGGCAATCCGGGCGCCCCAATGCAGCCCTGGTGTGCCGTCTACTGGGTGGGCGAGCTTGCCTATAGTTTGGCCCTCGTGCACCGCTTGGCCTTGGGTGACGCTCGCGTGCACGGGTTGATACGTGGTGCGTATGCCATCTGCATGGTCGATCGAGATGACCGGGGTTCCGGCGACGGTGCCGACAAAAGCGACGGTGCCGGATTCGGCGGCGACGACGCGGCCGCCAATTCTTAGGGCCATATCGACGCCGCGGTGTCCCGCACTCCACTTATGCTCGGGCTTATCAAAGCCGCGCAGCACTCGCACCGGGCGCGGTTTACCCGAGGCGGGATCGACGTATGCGGCAGCGGGCGCGGCGCACAGTAGCACTAGCGCACCAGTGAGGATGGTGGCGAGGGTGGGGATAAGGGGGCATCGGCAAGCGGCGGTATTTCGTGGTCGTGGCAATAAGTGCATGTGGCACAGTGTGGTGCGCTGCGGTCAATAATGCCCGGCGAAAGGTGGACCGGCTGTGGATAAACCAGCAGCGGTGGGGCGGAAGAAACTCAAGTGACAACCGAGGTAAAACGCTCAAAGAAACTTGTGGAAAAGTGCTTGTTCGGTTTGGAAAATCCAGCTGGCTGGGATTATTGTCTTTCATAGCAGTGCGTCCGCTGGGAGTTAACCCTCACGGAGGCATTGACTACGCGCGACGAAGTTGTCGCATCCTGAGTTAAGGGTGTGGCGGTCCGACAGCTGACGCGGTCCTTGGAAACAAGGTGTTGGCAGGGCCTTCGTTGCTAGGGTGCGGAATAAAACACCGCACAATTGGAAAACCGAAAGACAATTAAAAGAAAGCGAGCGAATCATGGCAGTTGTAACCATGCGCGAGCTCCTCGACGCTGGTGTGCACTTTGGTCACCAGACCCGTCGCTGGAACCCGAAGATGCGTCGTTTCATCTTCACCGACCGTAACGGCATCTACATCATCGACCTGCAGCAGACGCTGACCTACATCGATGAGGCATACGAGTTCGTTAAGGAAACCGTCGCTCACGGTGGCACCATCCTTTTCGTTGGCACCAAGAAGCAGGCGCAGGAAGCAGTTGCTGAAGAAGCAACCCGCGTCGGCATGCCTTATGTTAACCACCGCTGGTTGGGCGGCATGCTCACCAACTTCCAGACCGTGTCCAAGCGCCTGAAGCGCATGAAGGAGCTTCAGGCAATGGATGAGCGCGAGGACGGCTACAAGGGCCGTACCAAGAAGGAAGTTCTGATGCTCAACCGCGAGCGCGCCAAGCTTGAGCGCGTTCTGGGCGGCATCTCCGAGATGGCCAAGACCCCGTCCGCACTGTGGATTGTTGATACCAACAAGGAGCACATCGCGGTTAAGGAAGCCCACAAGCTGAACATCCCGGTTGTTGCCATCCTGGACACCAACTGCGACCCGGATGACGTTGACTTCCCGATCCCAGGCAACGATGACGCAATCCGTTCCACCAAGCTGCTGTCCGGCATCGTGGCTTCCGCCGTCGAAGAGGGCAAGAAGGCTCGCGAGGAGCGCCAGCTCGCAGCCGCTAAGGAAGCTGCCGGCGATTCCGCAGAGAAGGAACAGCGCGATGCTGAGGCTGCTGCAGCCGCATCCGATCCTGCTTCTGCAGAAAAGGCTGAGGAAGCACCCGCAGACAAGCCTGCACAGTAGGCCTGCCTCTTGTGAGGATTCTTTCTTAACTGCACTTAATTGAATACCCCACGCACATTTTGGTGTGGGGCAGCTAGGGAATAATTCCTGTACAAGGCTGTTTACCTAACCCCTACCACCGTGTGCTACGGCGGTGGGGGTTACTTTTATCTATGCTGGAGGCGGCTAAACCTAGCCTCCGTACAATCGCATTGATGAAGGAAACTGGGGTAGATACCCCCACCCAAAGACGGCGCGAGACCGCTTCTTCGGCTACGCTGTCTCAACGAACACTGACTGATTTTCAAGGAGGATCGCCCTAACTATGGCGAACTACACTGCTGCAGACGTGAAGGCACTGCGCGAAGCAACTGGCTCCGGCATGCTCGATTGCAAGAAGGCGCTGGAAGAAAACGGCGGCGACTACGACAAGGCCGTTGAATTCCTGCGCATCAAGGGCGCAAAGAACGTGTCCAAGCGCGCTGACCGCGAGGCTACCGAGGGCCTCGTTGCCGTATCCGGTAACACCATGGTTGAGATCAACTGCGAGACCGACTTCGTGGCAAAGAACGAGGGCTTCCAGTCCTTCGCTAAGAAGATTGTTGAAGCTGCAGCCGCAGCCAAGGCTAACTCGCCGGAAGAACTCAACAACGTAGAGATCGACGGCCAGAAGGTCTCCGAGTTCGTTGACCAGGAGTCCGCAAAGACCGGTGAGAAGCTGCAGGCACGCCGTGCAGTCACCGTCGATGGCGACAACGTTGCTGTCTACCTGCACCAGCGCTCCGCTGACCTGCCTCCTGCAGTCGGTGTCTTGGTTTCCTACGAAGGCAACAAGGAAGGCGCACACGCTGCCGCTCTGCAGATTGCAGCTATGAACGCTGAGTACCTGAAGCGCGAAGACGTTCCTGCAGAGATCGTCGAGAAGGAGCGCTCCATCGCTGAGGCCACCACTCGCGAGGAAGGCAAGCCTGAGGCTGCGCTTCCAAAGATCGTGGAAGGCCGCCTGAACGGCTTCTACAAGTCCGTTGTTCTGCTGGAGCAGGCTTCCTTGTCCGATAACAAGAAGACCGTCAAGCAGGTCGCAGAAGAGGTCGGCACCACCATCACCGGCTTCGTCCGCTACGAGGTTGGCGCTTAAGCCTCAGCCGCTTTTTAGCCTTTAAAGCCCACGGGAGGTACACCCTCTCGGTGGGCTTTTCTGCTGTCTAGGGGCAATGGGGAAGGGGCGGCTGCCGGGCCGCGGTGCGGTGTGGGGAAGCGAGGGCAGTGTAGGTAAGATAGAAAAGAAATAAATCAGCCCCCGCAAAAGGAGACGATGAAGGCGTGACTTCTGCAGACGAGAAGCGAACCGGATACAAACGAGTAATGCTGAAACTCGGTGGCGAAATGTTTGGCGGCGGCAAGGTTGGCATCGACCCGGACGTTGTCGATAACGTCGCTCGCCAAATCGCTGAAGTGGCCGAGCAGGGCATCGAAATCGCCGTGGTGATCGGCGGCGGCAACTTCTTCCGCGGTGCAGAGCTTTCACAGCGCGGCATGGACCGCGCCCGGTCTGACTACATGGGAATGCTGGGCACGGTCATGAACTCGTTGGCCCTGCAGGACTTCTTGAAGCAAAAGGGCGTTGATTGCCGCGTGCAAACGTCTATCAACATGGCGCAAATCGCGGAGCCATACCTGCCACTGCGCGCTGACCGCCACTTGGAGAAGGGCCGCGTCGTTATTTTTGGTGCCGGCATGGGCATGCCGTACTTTTCCACGGATACCACCGCCGCGCAGCGTGCCCTGGAAATCGGAGCCGATGTCCTCTTCCTGGCCAAGGGTGTTGATGGCGTGTACTCCGACGACCCACGGACGAACCCCGATGCGGAGCTCTACACCCGAATCACTCCGCGCGAGGTTATTGAAAAGGGGCTCAAGGTAGCCGATGCAACCGCCTTTAGCCTGTGCATGGACAATGACATGCCGATTTTGGTCTTTAACCTCTTGGAAGAGGGGAATATTGCCCGCGCCGCAAGCGGCCAGGTTATCGGCACGCTGGTGCAGTCCTAATTCTAAAACGGCACAGAACCTGCTACCTTTTATACAGCTACCCCTCAACGTTGAAGGATGATTCAGCCTCATGATCGATGACATTCAGCTCGAAGCCGAAGAACACATGACCGCTTCCGTCGAGCACACCCGCGAGCAGCTGGTGACCATTCGCACCGGCCGCGCGAACCCGGCGATGTTCAACGGACTCATCGCGGAGTACTACGGTGCGCCGACCCCGATTACTCAGATGGCTACCATCTCCGTGCCAGAGCCGCGCATGTTGCTCATCAAGCCATACGAGCAGTCCATGATCCAAGAGATTGAAAACTCCATCCGCAATTCGGACCTGGGCGTTAACCCCACCAACGATGGCCACGTACTGCGTGTGACCGTTCCGCAGTTGACCGAGGAACGCCGTAAGGAAATGGTCAAGCTGGCCAAGAGCAAGGGCGAGGACGGCAAGATTGCCATCCGTAATATCCGCCGCAAGGCCATGGAACAGCTGAAGAAGCTCCAAAAGGATGGCGAAGAGGGCGAGGATGAGGTCCTTGCCGCAGAAAAGGAAATGGAAAAGATTACCGCTGGCTATGTCGAGCAGGTTGACAAGCTGGTGGAAAACAAGGAATCCGAATTGATGGAGGTCTAGGCCTTTTCCGCTGCCGCCGCGCCCACCTCGGCCGGCGGCGCTTTTCTGTACGTAGTATTTTTGTATAGGAAATAGATAAGCCCCGCGACGCGCATACAACGCCAAGTGAAAGGAGCCGGTCACGGTGAGTGACGCCTTGAACCGCCGATTGCCGCAGCCGAAAAATGGCCCTGGCCGTGACTTACCGGCGGCTATTGGAGTAGGCGTGGGGCTCGGCGCCCTCGTTGTCCTCGCCGTGTGGGCTGGCCCCTTGGCCTGGTATGCGGTGGTAGCCGTCGCCGTCGGCGGGGCCATGTGGGAAGTTCTTACCCGCCTGCGGGAGAACTCGTACTATATCCCGCGCACGCTGTTAATCATCTTGGGCCAGGCCATGGTGTGGATTTCCTGGCCGCTTGGCGCGCCCGGCCTCGTGGCCGTCTACGTCACCGCCGTACTCATTTTGATGTTCGGCAGGCTTTTCCATAATGGGCGGCATCGCCCACCCATCAATTATCTGCGGGACATGTCCGTCGGCATTTTCGTGCTGACGTGGATTCCGCTTTTCGCCACCTTTGCTGCGATGCTATCGCTGATTTCTACCCCGGTGGCCAGCGGCGCTGCTTCCATCGTGGTCTTTATGCTGTGCGTGGTCGCCTCCGATACGGGCGGCTATATCGTCGGCGTGATGTTTGGCTCCTACCCCATGGCACCGGCCGTGAGCCCGAAGAAATCCTGGGAGGGCTTTTGCGGCTCCATTGGCTTCGGCGTCATCGTTGGTGCCGTGTCCGTCCATTTCCTCTTGCATCATTCGGCGTGGATAGGCGCCTTGATGGGGCTCGGCCTTGTGATTTGCGCCTCGTTGGGTGACTTGGTGGAATCGCAGTTTAAGCGAGAGCTGGGCATTAAGGATATGTCCCACATCCTCCCCGGGCATGGTGGTTTGATGGACCGCCTTGATGGCATGCTTCCCTCTGCCATGGTTACCTGGGTGGCCATGAGCCTCATGGCAAATTTCGCGGTCTAAACCGAGTCGCAGTCACCGCGTATAAGGACTGCTGCGCATAAACCGCCGCTTCCCCTGTGCCACCGGAAATATCTCGAGGGCAGGGAGGAGAGCGGCGGTACGGCTCTTTTAGCCTTCGGCCTGCTTACGCAATTGGCGGCGCAATTCAAGCATCCGCCACACACCCACAAGCGCCATGATGAGCGCGCCGCCGATGGTAAACATCAGGTAGGCAATGCCCGCTGGGAACTGCCCCGACCAGCCCAGGAAGTTCATCGGCACTTCTTGCTGGTTTTGCATGATGAAGATGATCAACACGATCAGCAAGAGGAAGCCGACAATGAGCGCTGCCCAAGTGCTAGCGGCGAACGAGCCTTGGGCTTTTTGTGGTGCGGCAGCGGGCT
Source organism: Corynebacterium sp. MSK204 (assembly GCF_030229885.1). NCBI lineage: Bacteria > Bacillati > Actinomycetota > Actinomycetes > Mycobacteriales > Corynebacteriaceae > Corynebacterium > Corynebacterium sp. MSK204. The sequence continues at coordinate 89,296 of NZ_JASPGQ010000001.1, forward strand.
CGGTGGTCCCAGCGTCGGCGCCGGCACCGGTGGAGACTTCCTTGTTTCCGGTTTCGGCCAAAGCGGCATTATCGCCTGCCGCGGTGGCCTCATCATTGGAGGCGGAAAAGTCATCTTCGGGGTATTTCGGATTGGTCATGTGTCCATTATTTCTGTAAACCCTTCCAAAATTCCACTTGGCTATAAATTGAGGCCTTCCCAATTGGAAAAGTACCGGTAAACCGTGGAAAGATGGGCGTTATTATGGCTCAACCAGTAAAACTTAACTTCTCCGCGCCGCGGCGCGGTCTGCCACCCAAGCACTTTGCAGATCTCTCTGAAAGCGAGCGCATCGATAAGCTCGCAGAAATTGGCCTACCTAAATTCCGTGCTAAGCAAATTGCCAAGCACTACTATGAGCATCTCACTGACGACGTCGAAGAGATGACGGATATCCCCGCCGGCAAGCGCGAGGAAGTCAAAGAGGCCTTCTTCCCTGAGCTCATGAAGCCTATTCGTACGACTTCTACCGACGATGGGGAAACCACCAAGTCCCTGTGGCGCTTGCACGACGGCACCTTATTGGAGTCCGTTCTGATGCGGTATCCTGGCCGCGCTACCTTGTGCATTTCTTCCCAGGCTGGCTGCGGAATGGCCTGCCCGTTCTGTGCTACCGGCCAGGGCGGACTAGACCGCAACCTTTCTACCGGCGAAATCGTCGAACAGTTCCGCCACGCAGCCGCAGCAATGGCGGCCGAAGGCGGGCGCTTATCCAATGTGGTCTTCATGGGCATGGGAGAGCCGCTGGCAAACTACAAGCGCGTGGTCCAGGCGGTGCGCCAGATTACCGGCCAGGATGGAACGGGCTTTGGGCTCTCGCAGCGCAATGTGACCGTATCCACCGTGGGTTTGGCACCTGCCATCCGCAAGCTCGCGGACGAAGACCTTGCCTGCACGCTTGCGGTGTCGCTGCACACCCCGGATGATGAGCTGCGCGATAGCCTGGTTCCGGTAAATAACCGCTGGTCCGTTGATGAGGTCCTCGACGCAGCACGGTACTACGCCGATAAATCCGTCCGCCGCGTATCTATCGAGTACGCCCTTATCCGGGATAAGAATGACCAGGATTTCCGCGCCGATATGCTAGGCCGCAAGCTGCACCAGAAGCTCGGCTCCAAGGTGCACGTTAACGTGATCCCTCTTAACCCGACCCCTGGCTCGGAGTGGGACGCAGCTCCTAAGACGCGGCTTGATGAATTCGTGCGCCGCGTCCAAGCACAAGGAGTGCCGTGCACTGTGCGCGATACTAAGGGCGATGAAATCGCGGCAGCCTGTGGCCAACTTGCCGCCGATGAACGAGAAGACATGTCGGCCTAAGAGCCCGCTGTCACAGTCACCTAGGCATTTTTGGATAAGTGCTTAGGTGGTTTTCTCGTTGTATTCTGCGTTTACACGTGCGGTGCAGTCAAACGCAGTACGGCTACGTACCCGGTAAAACCACGAAACCGCCGAGCCCCTCGCAATGAGGAGGATCGGCGGTTTTCCGTAGCTAGGATTATAGCGCGTGCTTGCCGGAGCTTACCTCGGCAGCGTCGGACGCGGAGTCAACGCGCAGGTGGGCTACGCGGGAAGGCTCGATATTCAACGCGCGCAGCTGGGAGTCGGTCAACTCGGTGTAGGCGCCAGAAACGGTCTTCTGGTCATAAGTCCAGTCCCGTTCTTGGTGGTCGGCCGGCTTATTATTAGCGGTGATGGTGCGCACCTGGTTGAGCTTCGGCTCGAAGGTGAAGATGAGCAGGCCCACAACCAACAGGACGGTCAGGGCGACGAGCCAGACGGTCTCCACGTGGCCCTTGTGGTTACCAAAGTTGAAACCAATCATGAAGATCACGGAGATCCAACCCGCGATTTGCACACCAGAGCGGCTGATGCGGGACCAACCGAAGCCTGCGGATGGAACATCTTCGGTAGAAACACCGTCATAAACCTGCGGTACCGGCTTGTGGGAAGACACTTGCTCTCCTTCGCTATCGCGTGTGTCCATTAATCGAGGGGGCACACCAATGCCATTTGACTGACACCTATTTTAAAACATCGTGGCTGCAAAGGCGATTAAACACCCCCGCCTGCTTGACCGGCTCCACCCCATAGCAGGGCGCGGTAAATGACCGCTAGGGTAGAGGGGTGACTACTCAGCGAATCCTTATCCTTGGCTCCACCGGCTCTATTGGCACGCAAGCATTAGAAGTAATTGCGGATAACCCCGATAAATTCGAGGTCGTGGGCATTGCCGCGGGCGGCTCTAACCCGCAGCAGATCATTGAGCAGGCCCGTAGTTTCCATCTTTCGTTTGACCACATTGCTGTGGCCCAGCCTGCGGCGGCTGCGGAGGTTTCTGCGGCTTTAGGCGGTACGGTACTTTCTGGTGATGGTGCTGCAGAAGAGCTGGTGCGCTCGGTTCCCGCCGATACCGTGCTCAATGCCCTAGTGGGCTCCCTCGGGCTTAAGGCCACTTTAGCCACGCTGGACATGGGCGAGTACCTCGCACTAGCGAATAAGGAGTCCTTGGTTGCCGGCGGCACGCTGGTCACGAAATCCGCGCGGCCAGGCCAGATCATCCCCGTGGATTCGGAGCATTCTGCGATGGCGCAATGCCTGCGCGCGGGCGAAGAGGGCGAGCTGGCGAAGCTCGTCCTCACGGCCTCGGGCGGCCCCTTCCGCGGCCAGACGCGTGAGCAGATGTGGGACGTTACCCCGCAGCAAGCCGCGCAGCACCCCACGTGGTCCATGGGGCAGATGAATACGCTGAATTCCGCCACCTTGATCAATAAGGGGCTCGAGCTCATTGAGGCCACGCTGCTTTTTGATATTGAGCCAGAGCGCATCGATGTCACAGTTCACCCGCAGTCGGTCATTCACTCTATGGCCACTTTTAAAGATGGTTGCACTATCGCCCAGGCTTCGCCGCCGTCGATGAAGCTGCCCATCTCCCTGGCGCTGAATTGGCCCCAGCGTGTGCCGGGGGCGCAGCCGGCGCTCGATTTTTCACAAGCGCATACGTGGCATTTTGAGCCGCTTGATGATGTTTCTTTTCCCGCCGTATCCCTCGCCCGCGAGGCCGCGGCGCAGGGAACTGGAGTGATTTATAACGCGGCCAATGAAGAGGCCGCTGCGGCCTTCTTGTCTGGTCGCATCCACTTCCCAGAGATTGTTGATGTTGTAGGCGAGATCCTCGGGGAGTCTTCCCAGTTTGCTGGTGTAGTCTCTACCCTCGATGAAATCCTCGCCGTAGAGGGTGAGGCTCGCAGGCGCGCGAATGCGCGCATTGACCGTTTAGCTGACTAGAAAGCTTTCTTTAATGGCAAATTTGCTGGGCATCGTGTTTTTCGCCCTTGGCATCGGGCTGACCGTGGCACTCCATGAGGCAGGGCATATGTTTACTGCCCGCGCCTTTGGTATGCGGGTGCGCCGGTATTTCATTGGTTTTGGCCCGCGCGTTTTCTCCTTCCGCAAGGGGCATACCGAATACGGCCTAGCCGCGTTCCCGGTGGGTGGATTTTGCGATATCGCCGGGATGACCGCGCAGGATGAATTCCTTACGGAGGAAGAAAAGCCCTATGCAATGTACAAAAAGCCTTGGTGGCAGCGCATCATCGTTCTTGCAGGTGGTATCGGCGTCAACCTGATCCTCGGCTTTGTCATCTTGTATTTCGTGGCGATGACTGCGGGGCTACCCAACCCAGATGCCGATGTGCGCCCGCGGGTGGGAGAGGTAACCTGCACCGCTGACCAAAAAGAAAACCAGGAGCTGGAATCATGCACCGGGAACGGGCCCGCTGGTAAGGCCGGTGTGCAGGAAGGCGATATCATTCTCGCGCTCGATGGCGAGCACCTAGATTCCTTTACGCAATTGCGCGATGAGGTCATGCAGCGCCCCGGCGAGACCGTGACTCTTACAGTAGAGCGAGACGGTGAGGAAAAAGATTTCTCCATCGAATTGGAAACGGTCAAGCGCCTGAATCAACAGGGCGAATTGGTCGACGCCGGTTCGATCGGGCTGAGCAATGAGGTCCTCGACATCGTCGAGAAGTATTCAGCAACGCAGGCGGTCCCCGCAACGTGGCATTTCACCACCTATTCGCTCGAGGCCACGGTGGAAGGAATCAAACAATTCCCCGCTAAGGTACCGGGCGTGGTGGCCTCCATCTTTGGCCACGAGCGGGATGTCAACGGGCCGATGTCTGTCGTCGGTGCATCGCGGGTTGGTGGCGAACTCGTGGAGCGTTCCCTGTGGGCATCGTTCTTCATGATGCTGGCGACGCTGAACTTCTTCCTCGCTCTGTTTAACCTCATTCCGCTGCCGCCCTTTGACGGCGGCCACATCGCGGTCATCTTGTATGAGAAGATCCGCGATGGCATTCGCAAATTGATGGGCAAGCAGCCGCTGGGTCCGGCCGATTACACCAGGCTTATGCCCATTACCTATGTCATGGCGGCCTTACTTATGGCGCTGGGCGTAGTGATAATCATCGCGGATGTGGTCAATCCGATCAGGCTATTTGGCTAGGTTCGTTAGCCCCTGTGCCCGCCGCTCGGCGTGAGTAGAGCGCCCAACGCTTAGCGCACGTGTACAGCGCGAGCGCGCACTTTAGCGCTTAACCATCTAGTGCTAGAGTGGGGACGTTCAACACTTATTGTGCAATAACATTTAGCAACGAGCCACGAGCTAGAAATAAGGAGCATTCATGTCTAGTCCTATCGGTCTAGGAATTCCTGACGGGCCTCCGCCAGTATTGCACCCGCGCCGGAAAACGCGGCAATTGCACGTAGGCCCAGTGGGCGTTGGTTCTGACTACCCAATTTCGGTGCAGTCGATGACTAATACCAAGACCCATGACATCAACGGCACCCTGCAGCAAATCGCACAGCTTACTGCCTCTGGCTGCGATATCGTGCGCGTGGCCTGCCCTAAGCCGGTGGATGCGGAGGCGCTGCCGGCCATCGCCAAGAAATCCCCGATCCCGGTCATCGCGGATATCCACTTCCAGCCCAAGTACATCTTCCAGGCTATCGATGCTGGCTGCGCGGCAATCCGCGTCAACCCCGGCAACATCCGTGAATTTGATGGCCGCGTTAAGGAAGTGGCGAAGGCCGCTGGCGATGCGGGAATCCCCATCCGCATCGGCGTCAATGGCGGTTCGTTGGATAAGCGCCTGTTGGAAAAGTACGGCAAAGCCACCCCAGAAGCGCTCGTGGAGTCCGCTATCTGGGAGGCGGGCCTGTTTGAGGAGCACGGCTTTGGCGATATCGCCATTTCCGTCAAGCACTCTGACCCCGTGCTGATGGTGGAGGCCTACCGCCAGCTGGCCGCGCAGACCGATTACCCACTGCACTTGGGTGTGACGGAAGCGGGCCCGAAGTTCATGGGCACCATTAAGTCCTCCGTCGCCTTCGGCGCCCTTTTGGCAGAAGGCATCGGCGATACGATTCGCGTTTCGCTCTCCGCCCCGCCGGAAGAAGAGGTCAAGGTGGGAGACCAGATTCTGCAGTCCTTCAACTTGCGCCCGCGCAAGCTGGAAATCGTCTCCTGCCCGTCGTGTGGCCGCGCGCAGGTGGACGTGTACAAGCTGGCGGAGGAAGTTACCGCCGGCCTCGAGGGCATGGAATTTCCCATCCGCGTTGCTGTCATGGGTTGCGTCGTTAACGGGCCGGGCGAGGCCCGCGACGCAGACTTGGGCGTGGCATCCGGTAACGGAAAAGGTCAGATCTTCGTCAAGGGCGAAGTGGTGCGCACCGTGCCGGAAGACAAAATCGTGGAAACCCTCATCGAAGAGGCAATGCGCATTGCGGATGAGGAAGGCCTCGAAGCCGTGGACGGCGCTAAGGCCGATGTCCGCGTGACGCAGTAAGCCGCGCGCCTCTACGCTAATTATTAATAGACTGCCCTGCACCTCGGTGTGGGGCAGTCTTTTTTGCTGCGTGCGCTGCTAATGTGCCAAAGCATGAAGAAGTTATTCGCACTGGTTGCTACAGTCTCGCTTGCTGCAACTGGTGTGGTTGCTTGTACCCCTAAGCCCGTATCTGCACAGCCGGTGGCAGAAGAGTTCATTGAAGGCATGGAGAGCCGAAATAACGAGGGCTTGGCAGAGCTTACGGATTCCCCCGATGACGCCACGCAGGCCCTCGATGCTTCTTACTCGGGTTTGCAGGCAGAGGGCCTCGATATTGAGCTCGAGGGGGTAAAGCAGGACGAAACCGTGGCCACGGCGGATTATAAGGTCACGTGGGATCTGCCCAAGGATCGCAGCCTGAGCTATACCACGCAGATGACCTTGACCAAGGCCGAAGATGAGTGGACGGTGCGGTGGAAGCCCAGCATTATTCACCCGGACCTGGGTGCGCACCAGCATTTGGAGCTGCGCGCCTTGGAAGCCACGCGCGCTAGCGTCGTCTCCTCCAACGGGGTGGAGCTGATGAGCCCCGGGCTGAATTACCGTGTCATCGTGGATACGAGCTCGCTTTCCGATGTCCGCCCCACGGCCTCCAAGGTCAGCAGCGCCCTTGCTGCGGCGCACCGCGAGGACGACTCGATCGCGGAGGTGGACGCCAAAGAGCTCGCCGAAAAGCTAGAAAAGGCAGATTCTGCCTATTCGGTGGGCCTTTATACAGAAGAGCAGGAGTCCGTCATCCGCGCCAAGATGGAGGGGATGGACGGCGTCCGCATTAATGAAGAACCCGCGCTGGTGACCCGGGACCGCGGCCTCGCACCCGATCTCTTATCGCGCGTGCGCTCGGCCGTCAATGACGAGCTCGACGGCGAGACCGGCTGGTCCATTGCCGTCGTCAATGAGAACGGTGCGGCGCTTTCCGATGTCGAAAAGCATGCGCCCGAGGCCGCCCCCTCCATCAAGGTGGGCTTGGATTATGACGTCCAACGCGCGGCCCAAGAGGCAGTGGATCAGCGCTCGGACGCCCAGGCCATGCTGGTGGCCATCCGGCCTTCCAATGGCGATATCCTGGCCGTCGCACAGACCGAGAAGGCGGACGAAGACGGCGACGTCGCCTTGCAAGGCCAATACCCGCCCGGCTCGGTTTTCAAGATCCTTACCGCCGCTGCGGGCGTAGAAAAACAAAACCTGAACACGGATACCATCGTTCCGTGCCCTGGCACGATGGATATCTATGGCCGCGTGGTGACCAACTACAACGCGTTTTCGCTCGGCAATGTGCCGTTAAGCCGGGCCTTCGCCCAATCGTGCAATACCACCTTCGCGGATATTTCTACCAAGCTGGCACCCGGTGAGCTGAAGGAAACCGGCAAGAAGTTTGGCTTCGGGGTGGATTATGAAATCCCCGGGCTCACCACTACGACCGGCTCGATTCCGGAGGGCAAGGAAGTACTGGAGCGTACCGAAGCCGGTTATGGTCAGGGCTACGACCTTGCCAGTCCGTTCGGCATGGCTATGGTTTCTGCCTCTGTGGCGGCGGGAAAGACCCCAACGCCGACGCTTATTGAGGGCCGCGAGACCAAGGCCTCGGATAAGCCGGCGCAGATTCCCGAGGACGTGTTGAATAACGTGCGCGGCATGATGCGCCAGGTGGTCACCAGCGGTACCGCTCGCGGAATACAAGCAGGCGGAACCATTTACGGCAAGACTGGTGAGGCCGAGATCAATGAAGGCTCGCACGCGTGGTTTACGGGCTACCGGGAAGAAGACGATATCGCCTTCGCCACGCTCGTCGTGCTGGGCGGTGGCTCTGAATCCTCGGTAGCCATTACGGATAACTTCTTGCGGAAGCTGGATGATTACCGCTCGCGTCCCAATGATGGCCCAGCGCCGATGGTCGAGTAATCCGCAGCCTCGGACGCGATACCCGGATACTGCGCTACGCGGTATGAGGACTACCATGGGCAATTATGAGTACTCGTGGAAAATTGAAGCCAGGTAAACCAACCCCCATCCGGCCGGTGCCAGAAGATATCGAGCGCCCGGAATATGTGTGGAAAGACGAGGTACAAGAGGCCATCGGCGAGCCTTTTGTACAGTCCCCCGAAGTGATTGAGAAGATGCGGGAGGCCTGCAAGATCGCGGCCAACGCGCTGAAGGAAGCCGGCAAGGCCGTAAAGCCTGGCGTAACGACGGATGAGGTCGACCGCGTGGCGCACGAGTATATGTGTGATCACGGCGCATACCCATCTACCTTGGGATACCGGGGATTTCCCAAGGGTAGCTGCGTTTCGCTGAATGAAATCGTCTGCCACGGCATTCCGGATACCACCGTGATTGAAGAAGGTGACATCGTCAATATCGATGTCACCGCTTATAAAAACGGCGTGCACGGCGATAATAACGCCACCTTCTTGGCCGGTGACGTATCAGAGGAGCACCGCCTATTAGTAGAGCGCACCAAAGAGGCAACGATGCGCGGCATTAAGGCCGCAAAGCCTGGCCGCGAGATTAACGTTATCGGCCGCGTTATCGAGTCATATGCCAAGCGCTTTGGTTATAACGTCGTGCGCGATTTCACCGGTCACGGTGTAGGACCCACCTTCCACAATGGGCTGGTGGTCTTGCACCACGATTCCACCACGTACCGCGACATCTTGGAACCGGGCATGACCTTGACGGTAGAGCCGATGATCAACCTGGGTTCGCTGGATTACGATATTTGGGATGATGACTGGACCGTGCAGAACCGGGACGGTAAGTTCACCGCCCAGTTCGAGCACACCTTGGTCATCACCGATGATGGCAATGAAATCCTGACCATCCCAGATGAGGATTAATCGCTAGGGCCCTTCTTCAAGGCCTAGGCACGGCGAAAGCCGCCTCCTTAACCGCCGCGCATGAATCTTTGCGCGTGGCCAGGGAGGCGGCTTTTACTATGGAATCTTAGCTACGGTGCCTTAGTCCCATTCGAGGCCCAAGAGGGCGTTTTCTACGACCTCAGGCAGGGCTGGGTGGATCCAGTACTGCTTGCGGGCAAAGTCCCGCAGGTCGATCTTGTAGGCCATTACGGTAATCAGCTGCTGGATCAGGGTGGAAGCCTGCGGGCCCATCAGGTGGGCGCCCAAGAGCTGGCCCGTCTTGCGGTCCGCAATCAGCTTGCAAATACCGGTGGTATCTTCCATGGCCCAGCCGTAGGCCACGTCGCCGAAGTTCTGAATCTTTACGGTGACATCGAAGCCCTGCTCCCGCGCTTCTTCTTCCTTCAAGCCCACAGAGGCGATCTGCGGGTGGGTGAAGATGGCGGCAGGAACATTGTCGTGCGGAAGATCCTGCAGATCCTCTGGGTGGAGCAGGTTGTGCTGGATGGTGCGGGCTTCGGCGTTGGCGACGTGCTTGAGCATGTAGGGCGAAGAGACATCGCCAAGCGCCCAGACGCCTTCTGCATCCGTGAGGCCATGAGCATCGGTGGAAATGCGGCCATTGTCCAGCAGCTTGATGCCGGCCTTGTCCACATCCATGAGATCGCCATTTGGCTTGCGGCCGGTGGCTACCAGGATGGCGTCTGCCTCGAGGGTTTCGCCATTATCGAGCTTCAGCTTTACGCCCTTGTCGGTTTCTTCCAGCTTGGTGCCGTTAGCAACCCGTATATCGAAACGCTCGCGGGCAATTTCGTTGAAGCGTGAAGAGATATCGGAATCGAGGTGGCGCAGCAAGGTCTCGCTGCGGTTGACCACGGTGACCTTGGTGCCGAGGCCATCGAATACGTGGGCAAATTCCATGGCGATATAGCCGCCGCCGACGATGATCAGGCTTTCTGGTTGGCGGTCCATCCGCATGATGTCTTCGTTGGTGTAGTACTTCACACCGGAATTGGCGTAGACCTCAGGGATTACCGGGCGGGAGCCGGTAGCAACAACGATCTGATCGGCGCTGATGACGTGATCGCCGGTCTGGATGGTCTTAGAGCCGACGAAGCGTGCGTGCTCGTCGTAGACGGTGATATTCGGGGTCTTGTCGCCGCGACGGTAGTCCTCGCCGCTTTGGGCGATCTGGTCAATGCGGTTGTGGAAGACGCGCTCCACAATGGAGTTCCACTCCACGTTGTTGACCTGGGCGTCAATGCCGAGGCGCTCGCCTTCGCGGGCGGCGAGGGCGACATCGGCTGCGTAGACGTACATCTTGGTGGGGATGCAGCCGACATTCAGGCAGGTGCCACCGAAGCGGCCCTTTTCAATGATGGCAATCTTCTTATCGTGAAAATCGCGGTTGGCAATGGAGTTGCCGGAACCGGTGCCAATGATGATGAGGTCGTAGTGTTCCTCAGCGGCCGGAGTATTTGCTGTATCAATTGTGGTCATATTTGTACCTTAATCCATGTGTCCAATTTGGGTATTTATGCTGGTGTGGGCGCTTCCACAATGGTGGGAAGCCACGCATCGCACGCCGCGAAGGCCTCTTCTAAGGGGTGGGGGAGGGATAAAAAGACATCGTGGCGCGCGCCTTCGATGGAACGCAGCGTGTAGTGCGCATTGAGCTCTTTTGCCCACCGTCGGGTCTGTGCGACATCGATGATGCAATCGGCATGATTGACCGCATCGCAGTAGGGCGTGCCCAATAGCGAGCGGGTAGATTGCAGCGTCAATACGGGGACCCCGGCATTAATGCGGCCGCTGTGTATGGCGTCAAAACCGTGGAAGACGGCGGCCAGCCAGCCGATATATTTCTTATGCCCGGCTAATGGTTTCAGGCTGAGGTCGTAGTCCCACTCGCCGTAGAAGTCGCTGTGCACCGATTCGCCATAGGCAGTGAGGTTGCCCCCAGGCAAGGCGATCTTGGGTGCGATCTTGGCGGTGGAGTATATCGCCGGCTTCAGCGCTGATACGGCCCAGCTGGGAACGTCCATCATGTCCAGCCAGGGGCTATTGAGGATGAGGCCCTTCAGGCGGGAGAAGCGCTCCGCGTCATGGCGGCGTAAGAAGTCCATCCACAGCGGCGCAATCAGGCCACCGGTGGAGTGGGAGATAACGATTACCTCGTCGTTTGTAATGGCATCGAGGGCTGCGGAAAGATCCGCGTTATATAAGGACAAGTCCGAAACGTAGTGCCAGGACTGGCCCGGGCGGTGCGATCGGCCGCATTTGCGCAGGTCAACCGCGTAGAAGTCATAGCCTTGTGCCGCGAAGTGCTGTGCGACGTGCGTTTGGAAGAAGTAGTCAGTCATCCCGTGCAGCCATACCAAGGCCGGGCGGGAAGTGGCAGAAGGCGAAGAAGGATCGGCGGGGCCCGAATCCGTGGAGCCTGCGGCCGAGCCTGGCGCATAGCGGACGAGGGTGGTGACAATATCCCCCTCGCCATCGGGATCGGGGCCAAGGTCGAGGGTGGCTGATTGAAAATCGGGGCCGAGGATATCGGGCCCCCATGACGGAGTTGCTGTAGCCATGACACGAGTCTAGTCAACAGTTGGTCGTCACTACGGTAGCTGCGTGACCTGCCATTATTTCAGTGAAATGTGAACTGTATAACAGGTCGCCCCATATTGTGGTGACCAGGGTGGGGGAGAAAAACCAATCGAGAAAAGAAAAGCGTAAGGTAAGGCGTTAATGCGTGACACATCGGCAGGTTGGCTGTGCACAACAGTCGCGGTGTGGGGCGCAAAGCGCTTAAAATATATGGTGCAGAACGCGCCGATGTATATAAATTTTCAATTCGAAGAGGTTATAACACAGTGTCCTCAGCAAAGAAGACAGCACAAGTTGTAGATGAGGTCGATGTCGCACTGGTCGGTGCCGGCATCATGAGCGCCACTCTGGGCGCTATGCTCCGCGAGTTGGAGCCGAGCTGGACCCAGATGATCTTTGAGCGCCTTGATGGCCCCGCCCTGGAATCCTCCTCGCCGTGGAATAACGCTGGTACCGGCCACTCCGCCCTGTGCGAGCTCAACTACACACCAGAGAAGAACGGCCGCATCGATATCTCTAAGGCCATTGCGACCAACGAGAAGTTCCAGAAGTCGCGCCAGTTCTGGTCCCACCAGCTCAACAACGGCATCCTGACTGAACCCAGCGAGTTCATCAACCCAGTCCCGCACGTCTCCTTCGCCCAGGGCGAAATCCAGGCGGACTACCTGAAGCGCCGCTACGAGGTGCTGAGTGAAAAGCACATGTTCCCCGGCATGCAGTTCTCTGATGACGAATCCACCTTTGCGGAGAAGCTGCCGCTCATGGCGGACGGCCGCGACTTTTCCAATAAGGTCGCTATCTCTTGGACCGAAGTCGGCACCGACGTGAACTTCGGCGCCCTGGCCAAGCAGTTCCTGACCGCGGCGCGCGCATCTGGCACGGAGATCCGTTACGGCCACGAGGTCTTCGATATCGACCGCGACGGAAACGACTGGAAGGTTTATTCCAAGAACAAGCACACTGGCGATATCACCGTGGTGAAGGCGAAGTTCGTCTTCGTCGGTGCCGGCGGCTACGCCCTGGACTTGCTCCGCAAGGCAAAGGTGAAGGAAGTAGCTGGCTACGCCGGATTCCCCATTTCCGGCCTGTGGCTGCGCGCCAAGAATCCGGAGCTCATTGAGCAGCACCAGGCTAAGGTTTACGGTAAGGCAGCGGTGGGTGCTCCTCCGATGTCCGTGCCGCACCTGGATACCCGCGTTATCGACGGCGAGAAGGGCCTGCTGTTTGGCCCGTACGGCGGCTGGAGCCCGAAGTTCTTGAAGAAGGGTTCCTACCTGGATCTCTTCAAGTCCATCCGCCCGGATAACATCACCTCCTACCTGGGCGTTGCCGTGCAGGAATTCGGCCTGACCAAGTACCTCATTGATGAGGTGCGCAAGGACTTCTCTGACCGCGTTGATTCCCTCCGCGAATACGTCCCGAATGCGAAGGAAAGTGACTGGGAAACCGTGATTGCCGGCCAGCGCGTACAGGTCATCAAGCCTGCTGGTGCACCGCGCTTTGGCTCCCTCGAGTTTGGTACCGCCTTGGTTAATAACCAGGAGGGCAATATTGCCGGCCTGCTCGGTGCTTCCCCGGGTGCTTCGATTGCCCCAGCCGTCATGCTGGAGCTGCTGGAGCGTTGCTTTGGCGAGCGCATGATTGACTGGAGCGATAAGATTCGCGAGATGGTCCCGTCCTACGGCATGAAGCTGGCCAATGATGAGGACTTCTACAACGAGATGTGGGAATACACCCAGAAGACGCTGAAGCTAGAGCGCTAAAACGCCTTCGGCTGGGACTAAGTCCCAGCCCGTGCCCTCCGTGCAGAACGTACTGCGCGGAGGGCTTTGTGCTGTGCAACTTTTGAATTCGGGGTGGCTAGAAAATTAGGTACCGCAGTAGGTGAGAAAACCTGCAAGCCCATTCGGGTCGGGCTGTTCGTAGGACGGATGCGGCTCCCACGGGTGGGTCACGGCGTGGAGGAGCTCAGTAAAGGGCTGCATATCGCTCGCCTCGGCGGCGCGCAGCGCGGCTTCGACGGCCATGTTGCGGGGAATGACCCGGGGCATGGCAGCATCCACGGCATCCGGGGCGGGGTGAGTGGCTAGGTAGCTATCCAGGAAGTCCGTACCTGTGAAGAGCTCTTGGGCAGGAAGGGTGTGGCCGCGGGCGGCATCGGCAAGCGCACGGTGCGCCAACGTGATATCCGGGCGAGATAGCTGCATCGCAGTAAGGTAGGCGGAGGCTACCTCGGTGGTGGAATCGAGGGCCGCGGCTATATCGCTGTGGCGCTGGGTGGCGAATTTCTCCTGGAACCCGTTGATGGTCTCTTGCGCGAAGTCGACCCCGGCATTGATATCGGCATCAAAAAGCGGCACGAGCGATTCCGTGAGCCGGGCGAGGTTCCAGCCCAGGATGGCTGGTTGATTGCCAAAGGCATAGCGTCCCTGCTGGTCAATGCTGGAAAATACCGTATCGGGAGAGTAAGCCTCCATAAAGGCGCACGGGCCATAATCAATGGTTTCACCGGAGATGGTGGTGTTATCCGTATTCATTACCCCGTGGATAAAGCCCAAGCGCATCCACGAAGACACGGTGGCTATCTGGCGGTCCATCACGCCCTGGAAGAACTCCCGGTAGTCTGCCCCAGGGTAGTGGCGCGCGATGGCGTAGTCCGCGAGAGCCTGGAGGTGGCCGGACTGCGCGGCATAGTGAAAAGTTCCGACCCGGATGTGGCTGGCGGCCACGCGGACCAGGACGCCCGCCGGCTGCACGTGGCCGCGCTGGATGGGCCGGCCGGTGGAAATCACGGCGAGCGAGCGCGTGGTGGGCACGCCGAGGGCATGCATGGCCTCAGAAATCAGGTATTCGCGCAGCATGGATGAAAGGGTGCCGCGGCCATCGGCACCCAGGCGGGAATAGGGGGTCAGCCCCGTGCCCTTGGCATGGAGATCCCACAGTTTTCCGTCTTTTTCCACCTCGCCCAAGAGCATGGCTCGGCCATCGCCCATCTGCGGGTTGAAGGAGCCGAATTGGAAACCGGAATAGGCCATGGCATGCCCGCCGCCGCGGCCCAAGAGGAAATCCAGGCCCTCTGCAGAGCGCAGCCAGTCCGTATTGAGGCCCAGCTGTCGGGCCAGCTCTTCATTGAGAACCACGAGCTTAGGATCCGGTTGTTCCTCGCCGTGCGTTGCCGCCACCAAGTCCGGCAGGTGCTTTGCATAGTCGTGGTGTAGGTGCATTTTAGACCTCCAATTTTCCTTGCACGCGGATGTGGACGCGGCCGCCGACCCAAATATCGGCGCCGTCATCGTGGATAAAGACCTCCCCGTCTCGTCCCAGCTGGCTGCCCTGGCAGGCGGTGTAGCGGGCAGGGACCAGCCCGCGCGAGCGCATGAATTGTGCGGCACCGCCGTTGAAGGAGCCGGTGACAGGATCCTCGAATCCTGCGGTAAACGCGCGCACTTCATAGGCGGCGGAATCAGTACCCGCGTTGCTATTACACATGCCCACCACGCCCACCTTGGGTCGGGTTGCGGCGGGCTGAACCGCGCGCACGGCCGCGGCATCGCGCAGCTGTAAAAGCCGCCAACCAGGCCCATTGTCCACCCAAGCGGAATCGATGACATCTGCTTCTGCGATATTCAAGCCCGCGCAGGCCTCTGCCAGTTCGGCGCTGCTCAGCGGCCCGCTCGCGCGCAGGGGAGGGGTGGCAAAAGAATAAATTCTCCCGCTTTCGCGCACGGAGACCATCCCCACCCCGCATTCCTGCACTATGGTGCCTTCCTTCTGCGGTTTATTGCCGAGTGCCCGCCAGACGGCGGCGCTGCCCAGGGTGGGGTGGCCGGCGAAATCGAATTCCTCGTGCGGGGTAAAAATGCGCACGCGATAGTCCGCCGCGGGATCGGTGGGCTCGAGCAAGAACGTAGTTTCAGAAAAATTGGTCCAGTGCGCGATGGCCTGCATCTGCTGCGTCGAGAGCCCATCGGCATGGGCCACGACGGCGAGCGGGTTACCGGAAAACGCCGAGGTGGCAAAGACATCGACTTCAAAGAACTGGAGTTGCATGCCCGCCAGTCTAGTCAGCCCTGGGGATGAGGCCGGCAGGCTGGCTTCTGCGCTAGCCTTGCCCTTATGACTAAGCTTTGGCCGGATCGTCTGCGCGACTGGATTGGACCGCCGTGGCGAATCATTATCCCCGTGTTCTTCGGCGTGCTGTTGCCCAACGCCGCGAACTTTTTACACACCGATTCGCCCTTCCAGGCCATCGTCGCGGTCTTGTACACCGTCGGCATCCCGCTGGCGCTGTGGCTGCATCCCAAGCTGCAAGAAAAGTCCATTTTCTTCGTTGCCGGCACCATGACGCTGTGCATTTTCACGCCCTTGGCCTCCCTGGCAAACTTCCACGCCCCGATTTTTGCCTACACGGCCTTTCTCATCGGCACGCATTCCCGCAAGCGCTTGCGCTATATCTGGCTTGCCTGGATCGCCTTGGGCTCTTTGGCCGGAACCACCGCAAGCCTATTTGGGGAAAAGCTCTTCGCGGGTAGCGACATCGGCCTGGGCGATGCGACCATGAGCCCGCTGCTTGCCTATGCCGGCACGGTCCTGCTCGGCTGGCCGGTCTTGGGCTTTTTCTACCTGCTCGGCACCAATAATCGGAAGCGCCGGGAGGGCCAACAGCTGCTCATCGAGCGCGCGGAGATGGCCGGCGCCGTCGAGCGCAACCGCATCGCCCGCGAGATGCATGACATCGTCGCCCACAACCTCGCTGGCGTCATTGCGCTTGCCGATGGCGCCCGGTTCGCCGCCACCAAAGACCCCAAGGTAGCCACGGAGGCGCTCGATACCATCGCCTCCACCTCGCGCGAGTCTTTAAAACAGATGCGCAGCCTGCTCTCCGTCTTGCGCGAAGAGGATTCGCGCGGGGAAACCAAGGCCCCAGGCACCTCAGACATCGCCGGGCTGTTTTCGGAGGCCCGGCGCGCCGGCTTCGATATCACCGTCTACGGCATGGAAAAGCTACCCGCCGATAGCGATGAGCTCTATCAATTCACCATCTACCGCATCGTGCAGGAGATGCTGACCAATATGCTCAAATACTCCAGCCAAAATAGGGGAACCCTGCGCTTTCGCAGCGATAGGTCGGCGCTTGTTATCGAGGGGCACAACCCCATGGCGCAGCCGGACAAGGACCACACGCCAGGCTACGGCCTCATCGGGATGAAAGAGCGCGTAAAGGCCTATGGTGGCAGTGTGTCCACCAAGGCCGAGGATGGAACGTTTGCAATCACCGTGGAGGTACCGCATGTCTAATCCGGAACAGGAACCTGAGCCCATTCGCATTGCGCTTGTCGATGACCAACCGCTCCTGCGCGCCGGGTTCGCCATGCTGATCGGCTCGCAGGAGGATATGAGCGTGGTCTGGCAGGCCTCCGATGGCGATGAGGTACTGGACCTTGCGCGGCAAGAGCCCGTCGATATCATCCTCATGGACGTGCAAATGGCGCGGGTCAACGGCATTGCGGCCACGGAGGAAGTTCTCCCAGAATTCCCGGAGACCAAGGTCATCATGCTGACCACCTTTGATGATCACAACTTTGTCCACGGCGCAATCTCTGCTGGGGCGTCTGGATTCTTGCTCAAAGACGTCGAGCCCGAGGAGCTGCTCTCCGCCATTCGCACCGTGCACTCGGGCGAGGCCGTGCTTTCGCCGCGCATTACCGCCCAGGTGCTCCAACAAGTCCGCAGCGAGGAGGGTGGGGATAGCGGGAAGGAGCACTCGGCTTCGCATACCGCTGCGGCAGCGCAGCCCGGCGCCGATGCCGCCACGACCCCGCCTGCAGCGGAGCTCACCCCGCGCGAGATGGATATTTTAAGGCTCATGGCGCTGGGGTATTCCAATACCGAAATATCCGAAGAGGAATTTGTCTCCATGGCAACGGTCAAGACCCACGTGCGCCACGTGCTGACCAAGACTGGGTCCCGCGACCGCGTCCAGGCCGTGCTGTATGCCTATACCCATGGGGTAGTCACCGTAGAGGAGCTGCTTTCTCATCCCCAGGGATGAACGGCTAAATCCGCCTCGAGGATGGTTACTTCGCGCCGGGAAAGCGCCAGGATAAAACCATGCTCACAGTCACACAGCTTTCCAAGAAATACGGTTCCTTTACAGCAGTAGACAACCTCTCCTTCGAGGTTCCCGATGGCCAGGTCACCGGGTTCCTTGGACCCAATGGTTCCGGCAAATCCACCACGATGCGCATGTGCGTCGGTCTAGAAAATCCCACCTCCGGCACCGCCACTTTCGATGGCACCCCATTTCGCGAACTATCCGATCCTGCCTCCATGGTGGGCACTCTGCTCGATGCCAACTGGTTCCACCCCGGCCGCAGCGCCCGCGCGCACCTGGGCTATATGGCAGCACTGCAGGGGGTATCGATGAATCACGTCGATGACACCCTGGAGCGCGTCGGGCTCGGAAAGGTGGCGAAAAAGCGCATCGGGGGCTATTCGCTTGGTATGAAACAGCGCCTGGGCCTCGCCTGCGCCATGGTGGGACAGCCCAAGCACTTGCTTCTCGATGAACCCGTCAACGGCCTCGACCCCGAAGGCGTGCACTGGATGCGCGACCGCATCCGCGAATTCGCCGCCGGGGGATGCTCCGTGCTGGTGTCGTCCCACCTGCTCTCAGAAATGCAGCTCACGGCGGACCGCCTAGTGGTCATCGGCAAGGGCAAGCTCGTCGGCGAAGGCACGGTAGAAGAATTCGTCAACGCCTCTGGTGCTACCACCGTGGAGGTCGTCGTGGACCAGCCCGAAGAGCTGGCTCGCCTGCTGCACGATTCGCAGGCGGAGACCTCCTTTGATGGGGAAGTGCTGCGCATTACCGGTCTAGACCGCGACGAGGTCGGCCAATTGTGCTTTGACCACCGCATCCGCATCAGCAGCCTTGAGGTCAAGCATCCCTCCTTAGAAGACGCCTTCCTCGACGCTACCGCAGACCACCTGGACTACCGCTCCGCATAACTCGCTTAAGAAAGGCAGATGACGAGCCATGAATACCATCGTTTCCGAATCCCGCAAGATATTTTCCCTGCGCTCAACGTGGGTATACCTCGCTATCATCACCGTCGGGCTGACAGCCGCCAACGTGCTGATGGGAGCTATCCGCAATGACGACAGCGCCCTCCAATCCTCTGACCTAGCCATCGGCGCCATCTTCGCCGTGGTCATCATGATCTTTTCTTCGGCCACGCTCGTCGGTGGCGACTTACAGAAAGGCACCGTAGCCTGGAGCTACCTATCTACCAACCGGCGTTTACAAGTGCTTTCGAGCCAGATCCTCGTCATTACCGTGGCTAACGTTGCCGCCGCGGCCTTGGCAGGCATCCTCGGAATGTTGTTTAACGCTGCGCTCGGCAGCTCGTATGACTTCTCCAGCTTCGTGCACTACCCAGATAACGCCGTGTTCCTATTTACCTTTGTGGAATACATCGTCTACACCCTGCTCGCTACCGGCTTGGCATATATCCTGCGCAGCGGCACTTTCGCGGCCATGTTGCTCATTATTGAGTACTTCGTCATCGAAAGCGTACTGACCTCGATGGATATGGGCTGGGCCAAAATCATCCTGCAGATTTTGCCCGATGCCAACCTGCGCACCTTCTTCCAAGGCCAAAACACCTTCGGGCTCATGGCCCCGCAGTGGGTATCCGGCGTTATCGTCCTAGCCATGGTGGTAGCTGTCCTCGGTGGGGCAGCGGCCGTCCAGCGCCGCCGCGCCGTGGTCTAAGCTCCTGCCAGGCACTCACACTCTACGGGGATACGACGAGGGTAAGCTCCCGTGAGCCGTGCGGCGGTTCCTCCACCGTCATGCCGGCCGCGCGGGCGATAGCGGCGACATCGGCGGCGCTGAAGGCATCGGCGGGCGAAAGCGCCAGCTCCCGGGCCAGCAGGCCTTTAAAGTGCTTATTAAAGTGGCTGACCACCTTGCGCGAGCCATCCGGTTGCACGCTTTCCACCCGCACCGTCACCGCCGAAGGCAGCCGGCCCAATTGCTGGTAGGTGCCCGATCGCAGATCCACAACCAGCTCGTCGATGTTTTCTAGTGCCTGCGTTATCTGCTTGCCCCAAAAAGACTTCATGGTGCGACCGCCCAGCTTGGTTCCGCCCGATAAGCGGTAATGGGGGATGGGGTCGTCGGCGCGCAGGAGGCCGAAGAGGGCATCGCCAATAGCAAGGCGGCTCCACGAGGGAAGGGTGGATGCCGAAAGTGCATCAAAAGCACGCCAGTATAGCGCTCGACCGCCGGCATGGTGGGGGTGGTAAAAAGCTGGCTGTTGGATTCGGCCTCACTGCGCAGCTTTTCCGAGAGCTTCAGCGTCACCATCGCCTCATCAACGGGAAGAGACTGCAGCTCAGCGGCGATTTCGCGCCGCGTATCGGTAAGTTCTGGAAAAGATAGGTGCGCAAAATCGAGCGGCTTTCCCGTGCCGCCATGGGCCTTGGTTTCTGAAGGAGGGAGGACAATGAGCATATAGATAGGGTAGCGATGTATATTTTGACCATGATTACCCGCCTTTCTGAACTATTTCTCCGCACCCTTCGCGAGGACCCAGCCGATGCCGAGGTCCCCAGCCACAAGCTGCTGGTGCGTGCCGGTTACGTGCGCCGCGTCGCGCCGGGCATTTATACCTGGCTGCCATTAGGGCTGCGCACCCTGCGCAAGATTGAAGACGTGGTACGCCAAGAAATGGATGCCATTGGCGGGCAAGAGATGCTTTTCCCAGCGCTGCTACCGCGCGAGCCCTATGAAAAGACCAACCGGTGGGTGGAATACGGTCCCAACCTATTCCGGCTGCAGGACCGCAAGAATGCGGACCTGCTGCTGGGGCCAACACACGAGGAAATGTTTGCCAATGCCGTAAAGGACATGTACTCCTCGTACAAGGATTTCCCGGTCACCCTGTATCAGATTCAGACGAAGTACCGCGATGAGGAACGCCCCCGCGCCGGGGTGCTGCGCGGGCGCGAGTTCGTGATGAAGGATTCCTACTCCTTCGATATGAACGATGAGGGCTTAGACTCCTCCTACGCCCGTCACCGCAAGGCATATCAGAATATTTTTGACCGCTTGGAAATCGATTACGCCATTTGTAAGGCCACTTCTGGCGCGATGGGCGGATCCGCCTCCGAGGAGTTCTTGGCGCTTTCTGAGGTGGGCGAAGACCTTTTTGTTCGCTCCACCGAAGGCGATTATGCGGCCAATGTAGAGGCGGTCGTGACCCAAGCGCCCCCAGAAAAGGACATTGCGGGTCAGCCCGCGGCAAAGGAATATCGTACCCCGGATGCCGCCACCATTGAAGCGCTGGTGCACTGGGCGAAGACCGAGGACATAGCGGTCGACGGCCATGAGGCTCGGGCCGCGGATATCCTCAAGTGCGTCATGGTGGAGGTAACTCACCCGGCGCTAGAGGATGCTGAAGAGAAGAAGGAATTGGCGGCGATTCTGATCCCGGGCGACCGCGAACTAGATCCCAAGCGCCTTGAAGCGGCCTTGGAACCGGCAGAATTCACCCTGGCAAGCGATAAGATCTATGCGCAATACGATTTCTTGGAACAGGGCTTTGTGGGCCCGCGCGCGCTGAACTCCAATGGCGTGAAGGTCTTTGCCGATCCCCGCGTGGTCAAGGGATCTTCCTGGATCACCGGCGCGGATGCGCAAAACTGCTACGTCGTGGGCTGCGTGGCCGGCCGCGATTTCCACGTCGATGAGTTCGTGGAAGCAGCAGAGGTCAAAGAGGGCGATCCCGCACCGGATAACCAGGGCACCTTGGCCTTGCAGCGAGGCATCGAGCTGGGCCACATCTTCCAGTTGGGCCGCAAGTACACCGAGGCCTTTGACGTGCAAATCCTCGATGAAAACGGCAAGCGCGCCATCCCCACGATGGGCTCTTATGGCATCGGCATCTCCCGCATGCTGGCCGTGCTGGCAGAGCAGCGCCACGATGAAAAGGGCCTGAATTGGCCGGTGGCGGTGGCGCCGTACCAAGTGCACGTGGCGGTGGCGAATAAGGATGCAGCGGCCATGGAGGCCGGCGATAAGCTGGTAGAAGAGCTATCCCAGGCAGGCCTTGAGGTGCTTTTCGATGACCGCCCCAAGGTCTCCCCGGGCGTGAAGTTCAAAGATGCAGAGTTACTTGGCATGCCCTTTGTGGCCATCTTGGGACGCGCCTTCAAAGACGGCATCATTGAGCTGCGCATCCGCGGGCAGGAAACTCTGGAAGTTCCGGCGGAGAAAATCGTGGATAAACTCCTCGAGCTTGTGCGGGCTTAACTTAAAGCACCGCGCCAAGGCCCAGCGCTCATAAGCAGGGGCAAGGTAGCCTGGGGAAGCATGAGACTTAATAAATACGTGCTCCCCATGGCCCTTATTACGATGGGCACGCTGCATTTCCTGCGCGCTAAAAATTTTGAATCTATCGTGCCGCCGCAGCTGCCGGGCTCGCCGCGGTTGTATAACTTTGCTTCCGGCGCCTGGGAAATAGCTACCGGCTGTTTGCTCACTGAACGCGCCACTCGCGAGTCCGGTGGCGCGTCAGCCGCGGCGCTATTTCTTGCCGTGTGGCCGGCGAATATGTACCACGCCTGGATCGAGCGCGACGCGGGATGGCCGAAGAAGCTGTATCACATCATTCGGTTGCCGCTGCAGATTCCGTTGATTCGCTACGCATGGAAGATCGCGCAGGGTAGGACATAAAACCAAAAAGAACCGACTCCCCAATTGTCCAAGAAAATAGATACCCAGAGGAAATCGGGGGTCGGTAGCTTGCGTGATGCCGCCGCTAGCGCAGCATCACGCGACCGCTGCGGGCGGAAGAGGTTTAGCCAGCCACGGGGCCGCCGCAATTAGGCCATGCGCCAGCTCCCTGGTTTGCAAGAACATTTTCAGCGATTTCAATCTGCTGCTCCTTTGTGGCTTGGTCAGCGGTAGCCGCGTACTGGGTGCCGCCGCTACCGGCCCAGGTTTGCTGGGAGAACTGCAGTCCGCCGTGGTAGCCGTTGCCGGTGTTGATGTGCCAGTCACCGCCGGACTCGCACGCGGCGACTTGGTCCCAGGCGCTCGCCGGGGCTGCATTGGCGGCTGGTGCGGCAATGCCGGCGATGCCCAACGTAGCTGCGGCCATAGTAAGCAAGGTCTTCTTAGTACGCATTGAGAAAGCACTCCTTCTCATTGTGTTTTGGGCTTGTGGAATCTCCATCAAGCACGTAATCCACCAAGTTACGTAGGGGTTGGACGAATTATCAATGAATATCGGCCTATAATTCGCTGATTTTTCGCTGCCCACCGGACAGTGAATGTTCAGGTAGGCGCGGTGGGAAAAACGGGAACTATGCGGCCTTGGCTTCGGCGGCGGTGCCGATTAACCAGTTCAGCCACTCCTGGTTTGGGCTTTCTTGTTGTGCGGCAGCCACCGCGGCCGCGTGCCATTTGTCGGCGTCTCGTTCAACCAAGGTATCGAGGAAGGTGGCAGCGGAGTCCGCATCGCTGGGAAGCGTGGCTGCGCCGGAGGAATAGGCAGGCTCCGGCTGGGGAGCCTCGCCATTTTGGCTAAGCGCCTCTTGCAGTTGGTCGATGCGGCGATGATGGAGGCTTAAAAGCGTATCGATGCGCCCCTCGGCAGCAGGTTCGCTATAAGCCCGAGCGAAATCCAGGCCAAAGACCTGCTCGTATTCCCACTGCAACAAATCAGCCGCGCTCTCGCGGTGCGGCTGGGAGAGCGTGGGGATATCGGGGGCATCGCCAGGCAGCCAAGCATTAAGCGTGATGGCCTGTTGGGTAACTATCGGCCGCGACTCAGAGCTGACTTCATCGGCGGCTTCCGTGGTGGCCGAGGCGGCTTCTTCTAGTACCTGGGAGGAATCTGGGGCCGGCGGTGCCTGCGTGGGCCGTTCCACCTCACAGCTGTGCGGGAGGTTTCCTTGGTCATCGGTGCCGCAGAGGCGCGCGATCTCCTCATACAGCGCATCGGCTTGGGAGCTGCGCATATCCGCGGCCGCATCATCGACGCCCTGGAGGGCGAGGCTATCGCTAGCGGCGGCCACGGCAAGGCGCTCGAGCGCGTCTTCTGGGCGCGGGCCAAAATAGTCGACGACGGAATCGACCGCGGAACAGCCCGCGAGTGCGGGCAGGGCGGCAGTCGAGGCTACACAGGTTAAAGCAATACGTCGGCGGTTCACCCAAAAGACTGTACCTTGAAGGACGTAGGCTAGTGGGCATGGCTTTCCCAGATGCACAACAATTAACTGATTTGCTCCAACCTCGCCTAGAAGCCCGCGGGCTCGACGTGGAGGATATTAAAACCACCAAGGCGGGAAAGAAATCACAGGTCATCATCCGCATCGATGGCGATAGGCGTCCCAGCTCCGACGTATTAGAGGAAGTCTCCGACGATATTTCGGCCTTCTTCGATGAACTAGAGGCTGTGGGCGAGCTGAATTTTGGTGCTGGATATACCTTGGAGGTCTCCACCCCCGGTGTGGATTTGCCGTTGACTGCACCGCGCCACTGGCGCCGCAACAAGGGGAGGAAGGTGACCTTTAATCGCGGCGACGACAAGAGCCATACCGCGCGCATCGGCGCACTCAACGCGGACGAAGATGCCGTTGTCCTTATCACCTCTGAGAAAAACGAGGTTCATACAGAAGTGGAGCGATTGGAAAACATTGCCCACGCAGTGGTAGAAATTGAGTTTGCACAGCCATCACAACGTGAGCTAGACGCCGTGCACCAGCCATTTGCAGAAGCCGAGAGCTAACCGGCAATCGAGAGGATAGACAAGTGAATATTGATCTTGAGGCACTTCGCACCATCGAATCCGAACGGCAGGTCCCAGTCAATGACCTGTTGGAGTCGATTGCAAGTGCCTTGTTGTATTCCTACCTGGATTACCGCGAATCCACCGCGGAGGGCAAGGCCGAAGGCGCCAAGTCCCGGGTAGACATCGATACCACTACCGGTGCCGTCAGCGTCATCGTTACCGAGCGCGACCCCGAAACCGGGGAAGTAACCAGTGAGTACGATGACACCCCGGATAACTTTGGCCGCGTGGGTGCACGTGCCGTGCGCGAAGCCATTTTACGCAAGCTGCGCGAGGCCGAAGCTGAGCGCACTTTTGATTCCTATTCGGAGCTGAGCGGGCGCGTTGTCAGTGGCATCGTCCAGCGCGATGCGCATGCCAATGCCCGCGGCATCGTCGTGGTCCAGCTCGGCTCCGAGCTGGAATCGCAGGACGGCATCCTGCTTCCCGCAGAACAAATCCCCGGGGAAAAGCTGCAGCACGGTGACCGCATCAAGGCTTATGTGGTGGGAGTAAACCGCAATGGTGCCAATGTGCAGATCAACTTGTCCAGGACCCACCCGGAGCTGGTGCGCGGGCTTTTTGAACTGGAGGTTCCGGAAGTTGCGGATGGCAGCGTGGAAATGATCGCCATCGCCCGCGAA
Organism: Corynebacterium sp. MSK204; assembly: GCF_030229885.1. Lineage (NCBI taxonomy): Bacteria > Bacillati > Actinomycetota > Actinomycetes > Mycobacteriales > Corynebacteriaceae > Corynebacterium > Corynebacterium sp. MSK204. The sequence continues at coordinate 114,174 of NZ_JASPGQ010000001.1, forward strand.
GCTGGGCACCGCTCGAAGGTCGCCGTCATCGGCCACGCGAAGGGCCTGAACGCCAAGGGTGCGTGCATCGGCCCGCGCGGCCAGCGCGTGAATAACATCATGCGTCAGCTGGGTGGCGAAAAGATCGACATCATCGATTACAGCGAAGATCCCACCGTGTATGTGGGCAATGCCCTGGCTCCTTCAAAGGTGATCAAGGTGACCGTGCTCGATAGCGAGGAGCAGGTGGCGCGCGTCATCGTCCCTGACTACCAGCTGTCCCTTGCCATTGGTAAAGAAGGCCAGAACGCGCGCCTAGCCGCCCGTTTGACCGGATGGAAGATCGATATTCATTCAGACGCGGACGCGAATTAAGGAAATGCGGATATATAGCGTAGGCTAGTAAACGGCCCAGATGCAGAAAGGGACATGTAGACGCAGCGAAAGTTAAGGAGTTGGATGTCGCAGACTCAACGGCTTCGTACTTGCATCGCTACGCGTCGCCGCATGCCCGATACGGAGCTGCTGCGGGTGGTCATTGATGCCAATGATCCTCACGGCAGCCGCGCGGTGGCGGATCCATTCCGGCGGCTTCCTGGCCGTGGCGCATGGATTAGCCCCACGCTTTCTGCACTCGAGCTAGCTGAGCGCAAACATGCTTTCAAGCGCGCGCTCCGCACGTCCGCATCCGTGGACACAGGTCAGGTACGTAGGTACTTGGAAGCACAGTGCGAAAATGTACAGGGCGAAAAAGTACCGTGTGCGGAACAAGCTGCACAAGATTCGTACACACCAGAGTTAAAAAGGAAGACCGAACACTGATGAGCGCACAACGATGAAGCATCAGCGATGAAAGTCCAGAACGTTTAACTAGGAGTCAGGCCAGTTTTTCGCGGCCTTGGCTCCTAGGCGATACCAAGAGGAGACAAGTGCCCGGAAAGCTACGTGTTCACGAGTTGGCAAAACAGCTCGGAGTAACCAGCAAGGAACTGCTCGCCACCCTGAAGGAACAAGGCGAGTTCGTCAAAACCGCATCCTCGACCATCGAACCACCGGTGGTCAAGAAGATGCGTGCTCACTATGAAGCACAGTCCGGTGGCGATGCCACCGAAGGCAAGGTAGACAAGACTGAGAAGGCTGCCAAGCCCGCTAAGCCCGGCCAGGGCAACGCCAAGAAGCCGGCATCGCCTGCGCCGAAGCCAGGTCAAGGTGCACAGGGCGGCGCGAAATCCGCTGCGCCAAAGCCCGGCGCCCCTAAGCCAGGTGCACAGGCACCGAAGCCATCCGACGCTGCGCCGAAGCCAGGTGCAGGGTCCGCTAAGGCTGCCCCCAAGCCAGGTCAGGCAGCACCAAAGCCAGGCGCCGCTGCTTCCAAGCCAGCACCTAAGCCCGGCCAAGGTGCACCGAAGCCAGGCCAGAACGCAGGTCAAGGCGATGCCAAGAAGTCGGGCGAGCGCCCGACCCCAGGCAACGCCATGCCGCGACCGATGCCTAAGCCCGGCGGATCCCGCCGCGTGGCCAATAACCCATTTTCCACGGGTGGGGGAGACAACCGCCCAGGCCCACGCCCCGGTGGCTCTAAGGGCCAGCGCGGCAACCGCCCCGGCGATAACCGCGGTGGAAAGCGCGGCGGCCGCAATGAAGGTGGCAATAACCGTCAGGGCCAGGATCAGAACCAAGGCCAGGGTGGCGGCGGACGTCGTCCATCGCCTGCCATGATGCCTTCGCATCCAAACCCAGCCTCGATGCCGTCCAAGGCACCGAGCGGTGGGGGACGCGGTGGCCGCGGTCGCGGTGGCCACGGTGGACCAGGAGGCCCAGGTGGCCCAGGCGGCGGTCGTCCCGGCGGCTTCCGCGGTGGACGCGGTGGACGTCGCGGCGGTACCGCTGGCGCATTCGGCCGTCCAGGTGGCGCACCACGCAAGGGCAAGAAGTCGAAGCGACAAAAGCGCCATGAGTTTGAAGAGCAGCAGAAGCACGTCGTAGGCGGCGTCCGCTTGCCAGATGGCAAGGGGCAGACCGTCCGCCTGCGCCGCGGCGCTTCGCTGTCTGACTTCGCGGAGAAGATCGGTGCCGATCCAGCAGCATTGGTGCAGGCACTGTTCAACCTTGGTGAAATGGTCACCGCAACCGCATCCGTATCGGAAGATACGCTGCAGCTGCTCGGTGACGAGATCAACTACAAGGTAGAAGTCGTCTCCCCAGAAGACGAGGACCGCGAGCTGCTCGAGTCCTTCGACCTGCAATTCGGCGAGGACGAAGGCGGCGAAGAAGCCCTCGAACACCGCCCTCCAGTCGTCTCCGTCATGGGTCACGTTGACCACGGTAAGACCCGCCTGTTGGATACCATCCGTAAGACCAATGAGGCAGCCGGCGAGGCCGGCGGTATTACCCAGGGAATCGGCGCTTACCAGACCACGGTTGACGTGGATGGCGAACGCACCATTACCTTCCTGGATACCCCTGGCCACGAGGCGTTTACCGCCATGCGTGCCCGTGGTGCGAAGTCCACCGACCTGGCCATCTTGGTTGTCGCCGCCGATGACGGCGTCATGCCACAGACGGTTGAGGCCATCAACCACGCCAAGGCTGCCGATATCCCGGTTGTCGTGGCTGTGAACAAGGTGGATAAGCCGGAGGCCCAGCCGGAGAAGATCCGTGGCCAGCTCACGGAGTACGGCCTGGTGCCTGAAGAGTACGGCGGCGACACGATGTTCGTTGATATCTCTGCTAAGCAGGGCCAGAACATCGACCAGTTGCTGGAGTCTGTCATCCTGACTGCCGATGCCGCCCTTGAGCTCACGGCTAACCCAGAGATGGATGCCCAGGGTGTGGCCATCGAAGCCCACCTGGACCGCGGTCGCGGCCCTGTGGCTACGGTCATCGTCCAGCGCGGTACGCTGCACGTCGGCGATTCCATCGTGGTAGGCGATGCGCACGGTCGCGTGCGCCGCATGCTCGATGAATTTGGCGAGGACGTTAAGGAAGCCGGTCCTTCCCGCCCGGTACAGGTACAAGGCCTGTCCGGCGTGCCGGGTGCTGGCGATAACCTGCTCGTGGTCGATGATGACCGCGTGGCCCGCCAGATTGCCAACCAGCGCGATGCTCGTAAGCGTTCTGCCTTGCAGGCAAAGCAGCGCAAGCGCGTGTCCCTGGAGGATCTGGACAAGGTATTGCAGGAGACTTCGACTCTCAACCTCATCCTCAAGGGCGACAACGCCGGCTCCGTCGAGGCGCTGGAAGATGCCCTGCTGGATATCAAGACCGAGGACGAAGTCGAGCTCAACATCATCGACCGCGGTGTTGGTGCCGTAACGGAGACCAATATTTCCTTGGCCGCCGCTTCCGATGCCGTCATCATTGCGTTCAATGTGCGCTCGGAAGGCAAGGCCACGGAGATTGCTACCCAAGAGGGCGTGGATATCCGCTACTACACGGTTATCTACAAGGCCATCGAGGAAGTCGAGGCCGCTCTCAAGGGCATGCTCAAGCCGATCTACGAGGAACGCGACACCGGTGCGGCCGAAATCCGCGCCCTGTTCAAGTCCTCCTCGGTGGGTACTATCGCAGGCTGTATGGTCACCGATGGCAAGGTTGTCCGCAACGGCAAGGTTCGCTTGCTCCGCGATAACAACGTCATTACTACCGATGCCAAGATCGAGTCCCTGCGTCACGAGAAGGACGACGCGACCGAGATCAAGGCCGGCTATGAGTGCGGTATGGTGCTGTCCTACCCGGATATCCAGGTAGGCGATATCATCCAGGCTTATGAAGAAGTCGAGGTACCGCGCGACTAGTCGCTGCTAGTGTCGGCCCGCTGTACGTGCCCACCTTGAGGGCCTTTCTCCTTGGAGTTAGGCCACGAGGTGCGGCAGGTAGAGCGGGCCGTTTAGCGTTTTCGCGGTGAGGTTTTCAAGCGGTTTCCATTGGGTGCGGTGAGTAACTAAACTGGTAGTTTCTGATACCGCGACACGGTAATTTAGGAATAAATTTTCCCCTTTAGCTTGGAGGTTCTCATGGTCGATCACGCACGCGCGGCGCGGCTAGCAAAACGAATTCAGGAAATCGTGGCTAGTGCCATTGAGCTGCAGATTAAGGATCGCCGCCTGGAGATGGTCACCGTGACCGATGCTCGCGTCACCGGTGATTTGCATGACGCTACCGTCTTTTACACGGTGCGTGGCCACGATATCGAGGCAGAACCCGATTATGACCAGGCTGAGGAAGCACTCAAGCGCGCGAAGGGGCAGTTGCGCAAGATCGTTGGCGATCAGCTCTCCGTCCGCTTTACCCCAACCCTGACGTTTGAGCTCGATACTGTCCCAGAGGCCTCCGCGCACATGGAAGAACTCTTGGCGCGCGCTCGTGCTCGCGATGAAGAGCTAGCAAAGTTGAAGGAAAACGCTCAGCCCGCGGGCGAGGCGAATCCGTATAAGACCTCCGATGAAGACGAGGCTTAAGTGACCCGCAAGGAATATCAGGGCGCCGTCGACGCCATTTCTGGCGCGCAGAGCATCTGTATTATTACCCACTTGCGCCCGGATGCCGATGCCATTGGGTCGGCCACGGCTTTGCTCTTAGCCGTACAACAAAGTGGGAAAGAAGCCTGCGCGGTCATCGGCCAGGATAGGGACTTTGCGCCTAATCTTTACTCCATTCCCGGCGCAGACCAGGTTAAGGTCATGCGGGAGTTACCGCAGGGCTATGACCTTTATGTCACCGTGGATTGCGGGTCGATCGATCGCACCGGTCTATTTTCCGCAGATATCGCCCAACTGGTGACGGCAGGGCGCGTGCTGTGCATCGACCACCACTCGTCCAATCTCGGATTTGGCTCAGTAAACTTGGTTGACTCAGAGTGCGAGTCCACCACGGTGGCCATATTGACCATCCTGGATATGCTGTCGGTGCAAATCGAAAGCAGCATCGCACACTGCCTGTACGCTGGGCTTTTGACCGATACGGGTAGCTTTCGTTGGGGCAGGCCCGCCATGCACGATGTGGCTACGCGCTTGATGCGCTATGGCCTGGATACCAAGCAGATTGCCACGGACTTACTCGATGCCACGACTCCCGATGATCTACAGATGGTTGGCCGCGTGCTCGCAGGGCTGCGCATTGAACATGCTGGTGAAATGGGCGTGGGCATCCTCGTCGCGGGCTTGGCCGATATCGAAGGTCATTCGGACTCTGCAGTGGAATCCCTGGTGGATTTCGTGCGCGCCCTTGAGGGCACGCAGTTGGGTGTGGTCTTTAAGGAACAGTCGCCCGGGATCTGGGCGGTATCGCTGCGTTCGACCACGATCAATTGCGCGGCCCTGGCAGCCCAATTCGGCGGCGGCGGGCATATTCCCGCTGCCGGGTACATGACACAAGGAAGCGAAGAAAGCATCGTCGCGGAGCTGGTGAGTGCCATCCATGAGCACTAGGCAGTCAACCCCCACGACAGTAAGCGCACGCGAGGTCTTTGGCCTCGCGTTTCCTGCGCTTGGCGTCCTGGCCGCGATGCCGCTCTACCTCCTGCTCGATACCGCAATGGTGGGGCGCTTGGGTGCCCAGGAATTGGCTTCGCTCGCCGCGGCAACCACGATCCATACCGTGGTGACCACGCAGCTGACCTTCTTGTCCTACGGCACCACGGCCCGCTCGTCCCGCCTGTTTGGCGCTGGAAAGCGCGCCGAGGCCGTAGCAGAAGGCGTGCAAGCAACCTATGTGGCTGTAGGCGTCGGCGGGCTTTTGGCCATTATTATGTGGATCTTCGGCGGCGTATTTGCCCGGTGGCTTACCGGAGATCCCACCACGGCGGCCGGCACCGCGCTGTGGCTGCGGATCGCCGCGCTGGCCATTCCCGTAACACTCGTGGAAATGGCCGGAAATGGCTGGATGCGCGGCGTACAAAATACCAAGAAGCCGCTCTATTTCACCCTCGCCGGAATGATTCCCGGCGCCATTGCCGTGCCTGCATTCGTGTACTGGTGGGGCCTTGCCGGGTCTGCCATTGCCACCGTCTTGGGAATGAGCATTATCGCAAGTCTTTTCGTGCGCGAGCTGTATAAACAGCACGAAGGTTCGTGGAAGTTCCGGTGGGACATCGTGCGTAAACAGCTGATCTTGGGACGTGACCTTATCTTGCGCTCCGCTAGCTTTCAGGTGGCCTTTCTTACCGCAACGGCCGTGGTGTCCCGCGTGGGCACGGCCGCGTTGGGCGGCCACCAAATCATGATGCAGCTGTGGAACTTCATGTCGCTGATTTTGGATTCCTTGGCCATTGCTGCTCAGGCCTTGACCGGAGCGGCCTTGGGCGCCGGCTCGGCCCGCCACGCGCGCAGCGTGGGAAGCAAGGTAGTGATGTATTCCACCATCTTCTCAGCCTTCCTCGCCTTGGTTTTCGCCGCCGGGGTCGGGGTTATCCCGCGCGTCTTTACATCCTCGCAGGAGGTCATCGATGCCATGAGCCAACCGTGGTGGATCCTGGTCGGCATGGTCATCGCCGGCGGCGTGGTCTTTGCCCTTGACGGCGTCCTATTGGGGGCAGGGGATGCGGCATTCTTGCGCAGCCTGACCATTGCCTCTGTGCTTTTGGGATTTTTGCCCGGCGTGCTCCTCGCACATGCCATGGGCACGGGCCTTACCGGTGTGTGGTGCGGCTTGGCCGCATTCATTACTTTCCGCCTCATCGGCGTGGTCTACCGCTTCTATTCCATGAAATGGGCCGTAGTAGCAGAGTAATAGCTGCGCTACAGTGACTATGACGAGTAGCAACAGCACTACAGATTTAACTACAGCGGAAACTCCGTAACGATGATGAGCAAGGCGGGTGGGAGCGGTAATGCCAACGTTATGGGCAGTTGCAGACTTGCACGGCGCGATCCGTGAAAATTTTGCGCGCATTGCAGAGCTAGCCCCACCAGATCCCGCCGATTGGCTCATTGTGGCAGGCGATGTCGCAGAGCGCAGCGAGCTCATCGTGCGCATCTTGCGCGATTTGGCCGCGCGCTATGACACCGTTATTTGGGCGCCGGGCAATCACGAGTTATTTTCCCGTTCCCAAGACCAGTACAAGGGACGCGAAAAATACGACCACCTGGTTGCCGCCTGCCGGGAAATCGGCGTTATCACCCCGGAGGACCCTTACCCGGTCTTTAACGGGATAACGATCGTGCCGCTTTTTACCCTGTATGACTACAGCTTCCGCCCACCGGGGACCTCGGTGGAAGAAGCGGTGCAACAGGCGCGCGCCAAAAAGCTTGTCATGACCGATGAGGTAGCTATCGCACCTTTTGTAGATGTGCGCGCCTGGTGTTGGGACCGCTTGGCGTATTCCATTAAGCGTTTATCCCGAGTGCAGGGCCCAACCATCTTGATCAACCACTGGCCGCTGGTGCAAGAGCCCACGATGGTGCTGCGCTTCCCGGAAATCGCCCTGTGGAGCTGCTCGCGGCATACGCGCTCGTGGCCGCGGCGGTACAAGGCAGAAGCGGTCATCTACGGACACCTGCACACGCCCTCCAAGATGAATGTGGATGGGGTAGACCATATCGAAGTCTCTTTGGGCTATCCGCGCGAGTGGCGTAACCAGCCCCACCGTATCCCGTGGCCATACCCAGTTACCTCGACGTTTGGTGAGGTGGACTAATGCTGTATCCCGACCTATTCCCAGAAACTACCCGGTATTGCTATGTGCGCACGGATGCTCGCGAGTCCGACCTGCTCAATTATGAGCAGCTCGACCCAAAAGAACAGTCCATAGTCTCGCAGGCGGTCGATATCCGGAAGTCCGAATTTGGCGATGCCCGCTGGTGTGCGCACCAGGCCCTGCGCGAGCTGGGCTTTACAGGTACTAACCCGATTATGCGCGGCGAGCGGGGCATGCCGCTGTGGCCCGAAGGATTTATTGGATCCATGACCCATACGGAGGGCATGCGCGCAGCAGTGGTAGCCTCCACTACGGATTTTCGCTCCATTGGCCTTGATGCGGAGCCGGCGCAGCGCCTGCCCGAACACGTGTTGACCATGATCGCCCGAGCCGGGGAAATGCAGCAGCTGCCCCGCCTAGAAAAGGCGGGGGTGCACTGCCCAGACCGCCTGCTATTTTGCGCCAAGGAGGCTACCTATAAGGCGTGGTTTCCCATGACGCATCGGTGGCTGGATTTCGATCAAGCGGAGATCGATATCCGCGAGGATGGCACCTTCATTTCCTATATCCTGGCCCGCCCCACGCCAGTGCCGTTTATCACCGGCAAGTGGATCCTAGAAGGCGGTTATGTCGTGGTTTCCACGCTGGTTCCGGCCCTTGATTTTTCAGCCTGACCGGAAACCCGCTCAGATCGCCTCGATCAATGCCCTCAGCCACTGACTTAGAGGGTGGACGGCCGTGCCACAAAGACCGTAGCCAACCTTTTTCCCTTCTCCTTAATGAGCGCGATGGCCTGGCCATTGGGGGCTACCGCCGCATGAACCCCGGACAGCCCGCGCGGCTCTAACCATTTGCCCATCGCTAAGGCGGCGGCCTCGTCCTCGGTGACGGGCAGGACGGGGAAACTGCGCTTGAGCGCCTCATCGAGGCTTAAGGAGAGGCGGGGGTTTTCGGCAAGATCGGCGAGCAGGTGGGCATCGGCAAGCGCGAAGGGCCCCACCGTTGTGCGGCGCAGGGCGGTTAAATGCCCGCCGACGCCCAAGGCTTCGCCCATATCGCGCGCCAAGGAGCGGATATAGGTGCCGGAGGAACACTCCACGGATACATCGAGGTCAACAAAATCGCCCTCGGTGCGCAGGTCATGAATGTCAAAGCTGTGGATGGTGACCGGGCGGGCGGGAATATCTACCTCTTTGCCCTCGCGCACCAATTCATGCGCCCTTTTGCCCTTGATCTTGATGGCGGAAACCGCGGCGGGCTTTTGCATAATATCGCCGGTTAACGCGGCAACTTCGGCCTCGATGGCGGAACGGTGCAGCGCGGCCGCAGGCTTGCCCCAGCGAAATTCGCCCTCAGCATCATCGGTGGTGGTAGAAGCGCCGAGGCGGATGGTGGCTGAATAGGACTTGGTGGAGGCGACCATGTGCGCGAGGAATTTGGTGCCGCGTTCGATGCCGAGGACTAGCACCCCTGTCGCCATGGGATCCAGGGTGCCGGCATGGCCGACCTTTTTGGTGTGGAAATACCTGCGTAGGCGGCTAACAACATCGTGGGAGGTCATGCCGGCAGGCTTATCAACGATGACAAGTCCGGAATGTGCGAGCGCATCAGTCATAGGGTACAAGTCTATGCTCTACGATGGATTCCGTGGATATTTGTTACGGAATCGATGACATCCCCGCGGATGTGGGGCCGACCTCGGTAACCATTGGCGTCTTCGATGGCTTGCACCGCGGCCATCAGCAGCTCGTTTCTGCCTGCGTGGAGCATGCGCGGGCGAATAATCAGGTCCCCGTCATGGTGACTTTTGACCCGCACCCGGTCTCCGTTTTCTTGCCGGAGCGCGCCCCGCTATCCGTGGTGAGCTTCGAGCGCAGGCTAGAGCTCGCGGAAGAAATGGGCATTGAGATGGTACTTGTCATTGACTTCACCAAGGAACTCGATGGCGTGGAGCCACGGCCTTATGTGCGCGACCTCTTGGTGGGAAAACTCCATGCACAGCACGTGGTGGTGGGGGAGAACTTCACCTTCGGCGCAGGGGCCAGCGGCACCGCGGAAGCCATGCGGCAGCTGGGCGAGGAGTTTGGGTTTAGCGTCGATATCATCCCGCTGCTGGATGAAGACGGCGTGCAGATTTGTTCCACCTACATTCGCCAGAGCCTGTCCCGGGGCAATATAGAATCGGCGAATTGGGCGCTTGGCCGGCACTTTACCGTGACCGGACCCGTGGTGCGCGGCGCGGGGCGCGGCGGCAAGGAGCTGGGTTTTCCCACGGCCAACCAGTACTTTCCAGATACCGTAGCCATTCCCGCGGATGGGGTGTATGCGGGGTGGTTCATTGTGCATTCCGAATCGCCCCTCGACGGGGACATGCAACCTGAAGTGGCCTACGCCGCGGCGATTTCCGTGGGCACGAATCCCACCTTTGGTGATGAAGAGCGCTCCGTGGAGTCCTTTGTCTTGGATCGCGATGCCGATCTTTATGGCTATGAGGCAACCGTGAAATTCGTGGGCCACCTGCGGGATATGGTGAAGTTTCACTCCGTCGATGAGCTTTTGGAGGCCATGGCCCAGGACGTCGCTGCCGCCCGCACGGTGCTGGCTGCCGATGCCCGCGCGCAGGGCTGCAATAGCGAAGACTATTTCTTAAAGGAGAAGTAAATGAAGGCGATCCTCGATCTTGATACCGGTATTGATGATGCCCTGGCCTTGGCGTATGCCCTAGCCCACCCAGAGCTTGAGCTCATTGGGGTGACCTGCACGTATGGCAATGTCACCGTCCCACTGGCGGTGCGCAATACCCTGGCGCTGCTGGAGCTGCTGGATAGGCCCGATATCCCGGTCTTTGCTGGCCCCAGCCCGGACGGTTTCCAGCCCAGCGAGATTTCGGCCTTCATCCACGGCCAGAATGGCGTGGGTGAGGTCGCGCTTAGCCCGTCCGATAAGACCGAGGACACGCAGCCGGCCGCGGATTTCCTCGTGCAGGCCGTGCGCGATTACGGCGATGAACTCGTCATTATCCCCACCGGCCCGTCCACGACCATCGCCCAGGCCATGCTTGCCGATGCCTCCTTTGCCACCAACGCCCACATTGTCATGATGGGCGGGGCGCTGACCGTTCCCGGCAATGTTTCCGCGTGGGCAGAGGCCAATATTTCCCAGGACCCGGATGCCACCGATTACCTCTTCCGCCACAGCCAAGATGTCACCATGGTGGGCCTTGATGTCACCCTGCGCACCCTCTTGACGGAAAAGGAAACCGCGCGCTGGCGGGCAACCGGAACGGCCGCGGGCGAGATTTTCGCCGATATGGTGGATTACTATATCCGCGCTTATGCCACCACGGCTCCTCACCTGGCCGGCTGCGGTCTGCACGATCCGCTGGCCGTGGCGGTAGCCGCAGATCCTTCCTTGGTGGAAGTCATCGAGACCAATATGAAAACCGATACCGAAGGCCCCACCCGCGGGCGCACCATCGCGGATGAAACTAGGCTGAGCCAGGAACCGACCGCGAAGGTCGCCGTGGGCGTGGATAACGAGCGGTTTGTCAGTGAATTTGTAGACCGCCTCGAAGAACTTTTCCGCACGGTGGGCGCCAAGTAGCGCAGCGTTTTGATTTGCCGTGCTAATTGGCTGTAAGATGACCAGTTGGCTTAGCGACTGTGGTTCACGACAGTTGCGGCACGCGGAGCTCGCAACGGCGGCGCTGCGCGTTGAAGAATAGTGTGGACTGAAATAAAGGAGAAATACTCATGGCATTGACCACTGAGAAGAAGGCCGAAATCCTCAAGGAGTACGGCCTGCACGAGACCGACACCGGTTCCCCCGAGGCACAGGTTGCCCTGCTGACCTCCCGCATCAACACTTTGACGGAGCACCTGAAGTTCCACAAGCACGATCACCACTCCCGTCGTGGTCTGCTGCTGATGGTTGGTCGTCGTCGTGGCCTGCTGAAGTACTTGGCAGAAAACAACGTGGATCGTTACCGTGACCTGATTTCCCGCCTGGGCCTGCGCCGCTAATTGCGACGCGGCTGCGGCCGAATTTTTCCCCTTGCCCTGTGGCAAGGGGAATTAGTGGTTTTATACCCTCTTAAACCTTGTAGGGAGCAGGGGCGATTGCGGTCGCCGTAGCTCAAAAGTGCGGAATCTCTGTTAGAATTTTCACCGTTGTCAAAACAATGTGGAAAAGGCGGCACCGACGATCGCCTAAAGCACTCAAGGAGAATTACTAGATGAGCGTTCAGAACTCCGTAGAGTTCAATATCGATGAAGAATTCGGTATTACCGAAGCTATCGCTGTCCTCGACAACGGGGACTTTGGCACCCGCACGGTACGTTTCGAAACCGGCCAGTTGGCCCGCCAGGCAGATGGTTCCGTAACCACGTACCTCGACGATGACACGATGCTGCTGGCCACCACGACCGCCTCGAACCAGCCGCGCGAGAACTTTGACTTCTTCCCGCTCACTGTGGACGTGGAAGAGCGCATGTACGCAGCCGGCAAGATCCCCGGCTCCTTCTTCCGCCGCGAGGGGCGTCCCTCCACCGAGGCCATCTTGGCCTGCCGCCTCATCGACCGCCCGCTGCGCCCCACCTTTGTCAAGGGCCTGCGCAATGAAGTGCAGGTGGTCATCACCGTCCTGTCGCAGGACCCGGAAGAGTACTACGACGTCGTAGCCATCAACGGCGCGTCTGCGGCAACCCAGCTTTCCGGTCTGCCGGTCTCCGGCGCCGTCGGCGGCGTGCGCATGGCGCTCATCGCCGATGACAAGCACCCTGGTGGCCAGTGGGTGGCGTTCCCGAACCACGAGCAGCACGAGCGCGCGCTCTTTGAGATGGTCGTGGCCGGCCGCATCGTTTCCAAGGGGCGTAAAGAAGACGTCGCCATCATGATGGTGGAAGCTGGCGCCGGCACCAACGTTGCAGAGCGCATTGCCGATGGCGCCCCGGCACCGCAAGAAGCCGCCGTCGCCGAAGGACTTGAGGCAGCCAAGCCGTTCATTAAGACCCTGTGTGAAGCCCAGAACGGCCTGGCAGAGCGCACCGCCAAGGAGACCCAGGAGTTCCCGCTCTTCCCGGCGTATGAAGACGATGTCTTCGCCGCCGTGGAAAAGGCCGCTTCCAAGAAGCTGGAGAGCTTGCTGACCATTCCGGGCAAGCAGGAGCGCGACGAGGCCACGAACGAACACATGGAGCAGGTCGAACAAGATCTGCTGCCGCAATTTGCTGACCTGGAAGAGGCAGTGGCTTCCAAGCAGATTCGCGCTGCGTATAACGAGGTCATGAAGAAGATCGTGCGCCGCAAGATCTTGACCGATGGTTTCCGCATCGATGGCCGCGGCCTGACCGATATCCGCGATCTGTCCGTCGAAGTTGACTTGGTTCCACGCGCACATGGTTCTTCCTTGTTCGAGCGCGGCGAGACGCAGATCCTCGGTGTCACCACCCTGGATATGTTGAAGATGGAGCAGCAGATCGACTCGCTTACTCCGATTGAGTCCAAGCGCTATATGCACCACTACAACTTCCCGCCATTTTCTACCGGTGAGACCGGCCGCGTCGGCTCGCCCAAGCGCCGCGAAATCGGCCACGGTGCGCTCGCCGAGCGCGCCCTGCTTCCGGTCATCCCGTCGCGCGAGGATTTCCCGTATGCCATCCGTCAGGTCTCTGAGGCGCTCGGTTCCAATGGTTCTACCTCCATGGGCTCTGTCTGTGCGTCCACCCTGTCCCTCTACAACGCGGGCGTTCCGCTCAAGGCGCCGGTAGCCGGCATCGCCATGGGCTTGGTCTCCGGTGAGGTCAAGGGCAAGGAAAAGTTCGTCGCACTGACCGATATCCTCGGTGCCGAGGACGCCTTCGGCGACATGGACTTCAAGGTTGCGGGCACCTCCGAATTCATCACCGCGCTGCAGCTGGACACGAAGCTCGATGGCATTCCGTCTAAGGTCTTGGCCCAGGCACTCGAGCAGGCCCGCGATGCCCGCGCCACCATTCTGGAAACCATGGCAGAGGTCATCGATTCCCCAGATGAGATGTCTGGCCTGGCCCCGAAGATCACCTCGGTGAAGATTCCGGTCAACAAGATCGGTGAGCTCATCGGCCCTAAGGGCAAGACCATCAACCAGATCACCGAAGATACCGGTGCTGATGTCTCGATCGAAGACGATGGCACGGTCTACATCTCTGCGGTCACCGGCGAAGCCGCAGACGCTGCGATTGAAAAGGTTAACTCCATTGCCAACCCACAGTTGCCCAAGGTGGGCGAGCGCTTCCTCGGCACGGTAGTCAAGACCGTTCCATTCGGCGCCTTCGTTTCCTTGACCCCTGGCCGCGATGGATTGATCCACATCTCCAACCTGGGTGGGGACGAACGCATTGAGAAGGTCGAAGATGTCGTTAACGTTGGCGATAAGGTACAGGTAGAAATCGCGGATATTGATAACCGCGGCAAGATCTCCCTAGTGCCCGTTGAGGACTAATCCCTCAGGCGCCCTTTAGAGCAGTGGCCCTGTTTCCCGAATATGGTGGGAAACAGGGCCATTTTCTATGCCTGCGCCGTGATCACTCAGTTCTGGAAATCAAGCACAAGGCGTTTGGGGTTTTGCAGGAAGGTCACGGAATAAGGCGTTTGCTTCTTTAGCCCGATGACCAACTGCGTTTGCGCCTCGAAGGTGGTGGTGTAGTTGATCTCTTGCACGACACCGGCACCTGGTGTGATGCCAGTATCCATAAACCTTTGTTCTAACTCCGGCGTCGATGGCCACGGGGTGCCCTCGATACCAAGGTTGAGGAAAGTGGCGCCTTTGACCTCGACCGGAAGCCCCGATGCTTGGTGGGCGGGCTGATCCGTATAGGTAGTAAACCACCCTGCTTCTCCGTCGCCTTCAAGATCAACCACGACGCGGGTAAAAGAGTCATGCGCGGCTACTCGGATCCCGGTGGGGACGAGGCCACCCAATCCAGGAGGTAGGTGGCGCTGATCCTCGAGGGAGGGCGTGCCCATACCGCCAAAAGCAGGTTTTGGATCATTGCCCTGCGCTTGTTGCTGATGATGGCTTAACGGGGCGGTGTCTTCTACCGTCTTGGTTGGGTCATCGGCAGTGGTCGTGGTGGTAGGCTCTGATTTCTTTGCCGCAGACGTGGTCGACTCAGCGGTGGAACTGGTTGATTCCTCCTGCGTGGCAAATGAGGCATCGGCGGCCTCGTCATCGCTGGGGCTAGCGCAAGCAGCCAGCGAGAGCATGCAGCTTATACCGGCGCCAGCAGCGATAGCGCGGGTGAGAGTAGATCGAGACATTCTGACCACTTCCTAGGTTGTCTACCTTGTTGTCTCTTCCAATTCTACCGGTACACAAGTGGCCTAACTGGGGAAGTGATGCAATTGTTGTATAAGGGAAAGTAGCGAAGGCGTGGGCCTAGCGCTTCAACTGGACGAGCTGGATGAGGTTACCCACGGTATCGTCAAAGACTGCGGTAATGGAGGGGCCAACGTCGGTGGGCTCCATGGTAAAGTCCACGCCCTTGTCCTTGAGTTCGGCGTATTCTTTCTCCACATCCTGCGACAAGAATTGGGTGACCGGGATATTATCCGCCTTCAGCGCCTCGGTGTACGTTTTGGCGGCTGGGTGACCCTTGGGTTCAAGCAGCAATTCAACGCTGCCGTCGCCGTCCGCGTTGGTGACCGTTAGCCACCGGAAATCGCCGTGCGTGACGTCATCTTTTACCCGGAAACCTAGGACATCGACATAAAAATCGTGGGCGCGAGCAACGTCATCTACTGGAACGGACGCAATATAAATCTGCATGACGCCCAGTCTAGCAGTGGTATTTTTGCCGTTCGGAGGCCCGCCCGCCGCGGATGGGCGAGCGCGATAGGATGGGAAAGAAACAAAGGTTTAACTCAAAGTTGTTAAGAAAGTGAGGCCCGCAATGGCGATCAAAGTAGGAGTCTTGGGAGCGCAGGGGCGCGTCGGCAAAGCGATTGTTGAAGGCGTTCATGCCGAAGATGATCTAGAGCTCGTAGCGGAAATTAGCCGCGGGGATGACCTGCAGCACTTGGTTGATAATCACGCAGAGGTCATCGTGGACTTCACCCAGCCTGATTCGGTGATGGGAAACCTGGAGTTTTGCATCGCGAACGGCATTCACTGCGTGGTGGGCACCACTGGCTTTGATAAAGAGCGCCTGGACCAGGTGGAGCAGTGGACCCGCCAAGAAGGTGCTGGCAACGTGCTGATCGCACCGAATTTCGCCATCTCTGCCGTGATGACCATGGTGCTTGCCAAGCAGGCGGCGAAGTTTTTCGAGACCGCAGAGGTCGTTGAATTTCACCACCCCACCAAGCTGGATGCGCCTTCCGGCACCGCCATCCACACCGCAGAGGCCATTGCCCAGGCGCGCCGCGATGCCGAATTGGGCGAGATGCCGGATGCGACGGAAAAGTCCCTCGAGGGCGCGCGCGGTGCGAATGTAGACGGAATCCCGGTGCATGCCGTGCGTACCCGCGGCATGGTGGCCCACGAAGAGGTCATTTTCGGTGCGCAGGGGCAATCCCTGACCATCCGCCAGGATTCCTACGATCGTTCCTCCTTTACCCCTGGCGTTTTGGTCGGCGTGCGCGAGATTGCGCAGCACCCGGGATTGGTTGTCGGGCTAGACAAGTACCTGGGGCTGTAGCGGTATGGCCACTGCGAGTGAGCTAAATATCCAGCTCATTGCCGCCACCGAGTTTCACCCGCCACAGGGAACGCAGTGGCGTGCCGATGAGACGGCGACCGATGGCGAGGCCCTCGTCGAATTCGCAGGACGGGCGTGTTATGAGTCTTTTGACAAACCCAACCCGCGCACCGCGACGAACTCCGCCTACCTGCACCACATCATGGAGGTAGGCCATACGGCGCTATTGGAACACGCCACGGCCACGATGTACATCACGGGGCTCTCGCGCTCAGCCAGCCATGAATTGGTTCGCCACCGGCATTTTTCCTTTTCGCAGCTATCCCAGCGCTTTGTGCACCCTAATGAGATGCACGTAGCGCTGCCCAAGCTGGTGGAAGAAGATGAGCAATTACGCCGATTGGTCATGCAAGCCGTGGATGAAACCCGTTTTGTCTACGATGAGCTGCTAGAGGCCTTGGAAGAAAAGCTGGATGAGCCGAATGCGCTGCTGCGAAAGAAGCAGGCGCGGCAGGCGGCGCGCGCAGTATTGCCCAATGCGACGGAAACCAGGCTCGTCGTTACCGGCAATTACCGCGCGTGGCGCCACTTCATTGGGGCGCGGGCGGCTGAGCATGCTGATACGGAATTGCGCGAAGTGGCGGTGGAGTGCTTGAAGCATTTGCAGGAGCAAGCACCAGCGCTTTTCGATGACTTCCATATCACCACGTTGGCCGATGGAACGCAGATGGCCGCAAGCCCTTACGCTTAACACGCGCCACCCCGATGCGGCCAAAAGGTGCACTAGCGGGTAACCTTGACGGCTATGAGCACAGGTATGACAGCAAAGACTGGCGTTGACACCTTCGGTCGCATTGGCGTCGCCATGGTCACTCCGTTTGATCGTGACGGTGCGCTGGATGTAGAAGCGGGTCGCCGCCTGGCAGCTCATCTCGTAGACAACGGCGTGGATTCACTCATCTTGGGTGGAACGACGGGCGAGTCTCCTACCACGTCCTTGGACGAAAAGTTGGAGCTGCTCAAGGCCGTAAAAGAGGAAGTGGGAGACCGCGTCCGGATCTGTGCGGGCGCCGGAACGAATAACACCGCAACCTCGATTGAGGTTGCCCAAGCTTCCGCCGCCGCAGGAGCCGATAGCTTGCTCGTTGTGACTCCGTATTACTCCAAGCCCTCCCAAAAGGGCGTCTACGAGCATTTTGCCGCAGTTGCTGATTCTACGGATCTGCCGATTTGCGTCTATGACATCCCTGGCCGCTCGGGCATCCCAGTGGCGTCGGATACGCTCCGCCGCCTTACGGAATTGCCGACTATCCAAGCCGTGAAGGACGCTAAGGGCGATCTTTCCGCGGCCGCAGAACTCATCCAAGAAACCGACTTGGCGTGGTACTCCGGTGACGATCCGATTAACCTGCCGTGGCTATCCCTCGGTGCTTCGGGTTTCATCTCCGTCATCGGGCACGCTGCGCCGCGTGCCTTGGTAGAACTCTATGAAGCTTTCGATGCGGGCGATTTGGCCCGCGCGCAAGAAATAAATTACTCAACGCTTCTTCCACTGACCCGCGCTCAGGCGCGGTTGGGCGGAGCGACATTTGCAAAGGAAGCTCTGCGCCTGCAGGGCTTTGAAGTTGGCGATCCCCGCCTTCCTGTTACC
Organism: Corynebacterium sp. MSK204; assembly: GCF_030229885.1. Classification (NCBI taxonomy): domain Bacteria; kingdom Bacillati; phylum Actinomycetota; class Actinomycetes; order Mycobacteriales; family Corynebacteriaceae; genus Corynebacterium; species Corynebacterium sp. MSK204. Next base: position 132,118 of record NZ_JASPGQ010000001.1, read on the forward strand.
GCCGCGAGCGAGGAGGAACGCGAGGTACTTCGCCGTGATTTGGAACAATCTGGAGTCCTTTAAGAATGACTGAACCCCGTAACCGTTCCCGCAAGGTCACCCGCAAGGCGGGTCCACCTTCGGAAACTGAGACCGCCTCCAATGAGGCGGCTTCGCCCGTATTTCAGGCCCCTGCAAATAACGCCGGCACTGCCGGAAATGAAGACCAGGGCAACTCTGGCAAGAATAACTCTGCCGATAACAAGAACGACGGCGATAACAACGGCCGCCGCTCGCGTTCCCGTGGCGGCCGCGGCCGTGGCCGTGGTGGAAACGGCAATAATGGCAATGGCCAGGGAAATAACCACGGCGGCAATGGCCACGGTGGCAATAATAAGAACAACAACGGTGGCAACGGAAAGAACGGCAACGGCAAGGGCCGTGGCCGCAATAACAATAACCGCGGCCGCCGCAACGTGCCGAAGTCCATGCAGGGTGCTGATTTGACCAAGCGCCTGCCGGAACCGCCAAAGCAGGCGAAGGATACGCTGCGCATCTACGCCTTGGGCGGTATCTCCGAAATCGGCCGCAACATGACCGTCTTTGAGTACGGCGATGAGCTGCTCATCATTGACTGCGGCGTGCTCTTCCCATCGTCTGGCGAGCCTGGCGTGGACCTCATCCTGCCGGACTTCGGGCCGATTGAGAAGAAGATCGACAAGGTCAAGGCCCTCGTGGTCACCCACGCCCACGAAGACCACATCGGTGCCATCCCGTGGCTGCTGAAGCTGCGCCCGGATATCCCCATCGTGGCTTCCCGTTTCACCATCGCGCTTATTGCGGCCAAGTGTAAGGAACACCGCCAGAAGCCGAAGTTCGTCGAGGTCAACGAGAAGTCTGACGTGACCTACGGTTGCTTCCGCGTTCGCTTCTGGGCGGTCAACCACTCCGTGCCGGATGCGCTCGGCATCATGCTGGGCACCCCGGCAGGCAATATCATCCACACCGGTGATATCAAGCTTGACCAGACCCCGTTGGATAATCGCCCGACCGACCTTCCGGCGCTGTCTCGTTACGGCGACGAGGGCGTCGACCTCATGCTGTGCGATTCCACCAACGCCACCGTGCCGGGTGTATCCGCCTCCGAGGGCGATATCCCGGCCAACTTCAAGCGCTTGGTGGCTAATGCGAAGCAGCGCGTCATCTTGGCTTCCTTCGCCTCGAACGTCTACCGCGTGCAGGCCGCCATCGACGCTGCCGTGGCCAATGGCCGCAAGGTGGCCTTCAATGGCCGTTCGATGATGCGCAATATGGAAATCGCGGAAAAGATGGGCTTTTTGAAGGTCCCGCGCGGTACCATCATCCCCATCGACGAGGCCGCGAAGATGGCTCCGCACAAGACCATGCTCATTACCACTGGTACGCAGGGTGAGCCGATGGCCGCGCTGTCCCGCATGGCCCGCCGCGAGCACCGCCAGATCACGGTGCGCGATGGCGATACCATCATCTTCTCCTCCTCGCTCATCCCGGGCAACGAAGAGGCCGTATTCGGCGTTATCAATATGCTGTCCCAGATCGGTGCCAACGTCATTACCAACCAGGACGTCAAGGTCCACGCTTCCGGCCACGGCTACTCCGGCGAGCTGCTCTTCCTGTACAACGCGGCGCGCCCGCGCAATGCCATGCCGGTCCACGGCGAGTGGCGCCACCTGCGTGCCAATAAGGAATTGGCGATTTCCACCGGTGTGGCCCGCGACCGGACGGTCTTGGCGCAAAACGGTGTCGTGGTAGATCTGCGCAAGGGCCGCGCGGAGGTTGTCGGCCAGCTGCAGGTTGGCCACCTCTACGTCGATGGAGTGTCCATGGGCGATGTCGATGCCGATACCTTGGCAGACCGCACCAACCTGGGCGCCGGCGGCGTGGTATCCATTACCTGCGTGATTGATAACCGCACCTCCCGCCTGCTCGAGCACCCAACCGTGGCAACCACCGGTTTCTCCGATGATGACCGCGGCGTTGTGCCCGAGGTTGCGGAGATGGTGGAAAACACCATGAACGATCTCGCCGCAGAGGGCGAGAATGACACCTACCGGATGGTGCAAAAGCTGCGCCGCAAGGTCTCCAAGCTCATGGATTCCAAGTACAAGCGCGAGCCGGTTATTTTGCCCACCATCGTGCCGACGAATTCAGGCACGCTGCTTGCCGATGACGCCGATGTCGACGCCAGCCGCGAGTCCCTGTAGGTTCTCCTACAAAAGGATTTAATTCCGGCATAGTTTCTGTGCCCCAGCATTTCGATGACCTCGGTATGCTGGGGCACATGTCGTTTTCATCTTCCGAACGCGCCAAGATGGTCGCGCTTTTGCATCAGCTAGGTCCAGACGCCCCCACGCTGTGTGAAGGCTGGACCACGCGCGACTTAGTTGCCCACCTGTGGGTGCGCGAAAACCGTCCCGATGCCGCAGCGGGCATGTTCCTTTCGGTCCTGCAGCCCCACCTGGAAAAGGAATCCGCCAAGGTTGCCCGCCGCGATTTCGATGAGCTTGTCGATGCCTGGGGGAGGGGACCAGCAAAGTTCAACCCCGCACGTTTTCTCGATGCCCAGCAAAATTTGGGCGAACATTTTATCCACCACGAGGATATCCGTCGCGCCAATGGCCAGACCGAACCCCGCGATTTCTCTGTCGCCGTGCAGAAGAAGCTGCACCGTTTTTTGAAGATCTGGGCCAAATTGAGCCTGCGTAAATCCACCCAGCCGGTGATCCTGCAGCCGGACGGGATGCCGCGCATCGTCGTGGCAGATAAGCACGGGGTAGCCGATCGCGGCGATCGCGTGGTCCGCGTAAGCGGGGAGGTCGGCGAACTCCTGCTGTGGGCGTACGGGCGCGATGTCGTGCAGGTCACCATCAATGGCGACGAGTCAGCCATCAAGATGTCAACCCTGTAGGCTAGATAAAGTCGATTTTGTGGCCCATGCTGCGCCTTTTTGGTCCGGACGCGGGATAATTTCCGGCCAACTAGCACTGCCAAGCGTGTGGCGTATGTGATTTGTGGGGTTTTCCGGTTAAGGTAAATGACATGTCTGTCAAAAATGCCTCCTCTCGCGGATCGCGCCGGAACCAGACGCGAGCATCGAAAAGCGCGCCTGGCCGGAAAGCGAACAGGTCGCGGCCATCTGGTCGCAGCCAGTCCAGCGCCGGTGTGCCAGAGACGCTGGAGATGACCTCGTCTGGGCGCGCGGCAGGAACGACGCAAGAGCGTACGGGGAGTGCATTTAGGGCCGTCGGCAAGGGGCTTGGCTCCGCTTTTGGTGCCACCGCGCGCGGAATGGGCAATGTTGCCCGCGGCCTAGGCAATGGCCTTGCGGGCCTGAAGCCGAGCCAGGATGTAACTGCTGACGGCACGGAGGATTTCGAGAGAGCAAGGGAGCCACAGGAAATTTCTGATAGCGCCGGAAAAAAGAAGAAAAGCAAGGTAACTCGCGCGCGCGATATCGCAGCCGAAGAGGAGGCACAGGCTGCCGAGGAGGAGGCGGCTTCCCCGCAGGGCGGGTTGCGAGTCAATAATCCGGATGCGGTTGCCCTGGTGCTCATCGGCGTATCCATCGTCCTCGCCGCCACCGTGTGGTTTGGCGTTGCCGGCCAGGTGGGCGCCTGGGTAGGCAACCTGGTGCGCTACGTCATCGGCGCCGGCGCGTGGGTACTTCCCATTGCGCTCGTCGCGCTGGCCATTTCGCTCATGATGGAAATGGATGGTCCATCCGGGCGCATTAATCCGCGTATTGCGGGCGGCACGACGATTATCGTGCTGGCGATGCTGAGCCTCATCCACATCTTTGCCGGCAATCCGCCGCTTGGGTTTACCACCGATACCGCGGGCGGGGCCGGCGGTATTGTTGGCTTTGCCATCGGCGGGATTCTCGATGCCGCGTTTACCTCGTATGTTGCAGTACCCTTGCTCTTCCTCGTCATCATTTACGGCGCGCTGCTGGTCACCGGTATCACCATCCGCGAGGCCTATGAGCTCGTGGCGGATTCGCTGCGCTCGGCCTTTTCCCGCTTTGGCGGCAGCGATGCAGATTACGATGATGCGGACGAGGATGACGATCTCTACGGCCACGTGTCTGGCGATATCGACGATATTGCGCACGGCCGCGAGCGTTCCGAGCGCCCCGCCCCGAAGCGCCGCAGCACGTCCACTCCGCGCAAGACTGGCAGCCCCTATCCGGTGCAATCGCTTGCCGATGCCCCCGAGGACGACCACACCGTCGCCTTCAACACCCCGGTCCGCGCGGGCTATGAGCCGGTGGACCGCAACGACGAAGAGTTGAGCTACGGCTCGGACTCCCAAATGGGGGATACCGATGCCTTCCCGGCAGTAGACGACGCTGACTACGCAGAGGCTTCCGAATCCACCCAACAGGCCCTGCCAGAAAGCGAGCCCACCCGCGTCTTGGGTTCTGCCACCGGTGGTTCTTCCACCGGCCGCAAGTCGCGGGCTGGCCGCGGCGCTGGTGCTGGAGCCGCTGGGGCCGCTGGCGCCGGTGCTGCCGCTGCTTCTGGTGTGGCTGGTGCCGCAGGTGCAGCCGGCAAGGCCAAGGGCGCTGGTGCTGGAGCTGCCGCCGGAGCCGCTGCCGCTGGTGCCGCCAAGGCCGGTTCCGATGCTGTCTCTTCGGCGCACGAGGAGGCCCGGCGCCTATTCCGCGAGCGTTCTGGGCGCGATGCGGCCACCGGCGCACAGGTGGAATCCACCGCGGGGGCGGAACAGCCTGCCGCACAGCCCCAAGCCCCCGCGCCTGCGCAATTTGGCAACGACAACTATGCGGTGCCCTCTACCGATCTGCTGACCCCAGGCACGCCTGCGAAGGAACGCACCGAGATCAATGACCGCATCATCGAGGCCATTACCGATGTCTTCGAAGAGTTCAACGTCAATGCTCAAGTGACGGGCTTTAGCCGTGGCCCCACGGTGACACGCTATGAGATTGAGCTTGGACCAGGCGTGAAGGTTTCGAAGATTACGAACCTGCAGTCCAACCTGGCCTATGCCGTGGCTACCGATAACCTGCGTTTGCTCACGCCGATTCCGGGCAAGTCCGCGGTGGGTATTGAGGTGCCTAACCCGGACCGCGAAATGGTCCACCTGCGCGAGGTCTTGGACGCGCCCAGCATGACGTCTTCCCCGGACCCAATGTTGATTGGCCTGGGCAAGGATATCGAGGGCGAATATACGTCCTTTTCCGTGCAGAAGATGCCGCACTTGCTGGTTGCCGGCGCTACCGGTTCCGGTAAGTCCGCGTTCGTGAACTCCATGCTGGTCTCGCTGCTTACCCGCGCCACCCCGGAGCAGGTACGCCTGATCCTCGTCGACCCAAAGATGGTCGAGCTCACGCCGTATGAGGGCATCCCGCACCTGATTACGCCCATCATTACCCAGCCGAAGAAGGCCGCCGCGGCCCTCCAGTGGCTGGTAGAAGAGATGGAGCAGCGGTACATGGATATGAAGGCCGCGCGCGTGCGCAAGATCGAGGACTATAACCGCAAGGTTGTCTCCGGCGAGTACCAGGCACCGGCAGGTTCCGAGCGCGAGGTTCGTCCGTATCCTTATATCGTCTGCGTCGTCGACGAGCTGGCGGACTTGATGATGACCGCCCCGAAGGAGATCGAGGACTCCATCGTCCGCATCACCCAGAAGGCCCGCGCCGCCGGCATCCACTTGGTGCTTGCTACTCAGCGCCCGTCCGTCGATGTGGTTACCGGCCTTATCAAGACCAACGTGCCTTCCCGCTTGGCCTTTGCCACCTCGTCCTTGACCGACTCCCGCGTTATCTTGGACCAAGGCGGTGCGGAAAAGCTCATTGGCATGGGTGATGGTCTATTTATCCCGCAGGGCAAGCGCCCAGTGCGCATGCAAGGTGCCTTCGTTTCCGATGACGAGGTCATGGATGTGGTTGAGGCCGCTAAATCCCAGGCCGCCCCGAACTATACCGAGGGCGTGACCGAGGAAAAGCAGTCCGAGGCGAAGAAGGAGATCGACGATGACATTGGCAAGGACATGGATGATCTCCTCGAGGCCGTCGAGCTGGTGGTCACCGCTCAGCTGGGTTCCACCTCAATGCTGCAGCGTAAGCTGCGCATCGGTTTTGCCAAGGCGGGCCGCCTGATGGACCTGATGGAATCGCGCGGCGTCGTCGGGCCATCGGAAGGCTCCAAGGCGCGCGAGGTGCTGGTCAAGCCGGAAGAGCTCGATACCATCCTGTGGATGATTAAGGGCGCCGACCCTGCCGATGCCCCCAAGGAAATCCAGGACGAGATGAACCAGGAAGAAGACGATGATGGCGGCGATTCCGCAGATTCCGCTCTTTCCGATGCCCCCGATTCCGATACGCGGACGGTGCAAGCGACCTATAACCCATCATCCGGGGCCTTCTAAGTAGTGTAAGATGGTTACGGTCTTGGAGGGGAGTACCCCACATTCGGCATAGATCGTCAACACGGTAGCTGTGCGCTCCCGGTCGTGTCGGCCCAGCGAGGAATATCCGCTGGGCGGGGGAGACCTCCGGTCACTTTCTTAAAGTAAATTCGACCGGAGGGATCTCGCGATGAACGTTCCATTGTGGGTGTGGCTGGTCACCGGTGCGGTGATTCTAGCCTTTTTTATATTCGACTTTTATTCTCACGTGCGCAGTCCACATGAGCCCACCCTGAAAGAGTCGGGCCTGTGGACCTTGTTCTACATTGCCGTCGCCTTAGTTTTTGGCGGCGTTGTCTGGGCCGTATGGGGCCATGAGCACGGCATCCAATTCTTTACCGGTTATGTCACAGAGCAGGCGCTTTCCGTGGATAACCTCTTCGTATTTGCGCTTATCATGGGATCCTTTAAAATCCCGCGCAAGTACCAGCAAAAGGTGCTGCTCATCGGTATCATCATCGCCCTCGTCTTCCGCCTCGTATTCATTTTGCTGGGTGCGGCGGTCATCGCGGCGTGGTCTGATATCTTCTACCTCTTTGCCATCTTCCTGCTGTATACCGCCATCAAGTTGGTCATCGATGAGATTCGGGATGCGCCGGAGACCAACCCGAACGATATGGCCATCATCAAGCTCGTGCGCAAGGCGGTAGATGTCACCCCGCAGTACCACGGGGATAAGCTCACCCACCGCGTGGACGATGGCTCGAAGAAGGGCAAGTTCGCCTTCACGCCGCTATTCGTCGCGCTGGTATCCATTGGGCTTATCGATGTCATGTTTGCCTTCGATTCCATTCCGGCAATCTACGGCATTACCTCAGAGGCGTTTTTGGTCTTTACCACCAACGCATTCGCGCTGATGGGCCTGCGCCAAATGTACTTTCTTATCGATGGCCTCTTGGACCGCCTCGTCTACCTGCCTTACGGCCTGGGCATCATCCTGGGCTTCATCGGTGTCAAGCTGCTCTTCCACGCGTTGCACGAGAATAACCTGCCGTTTATCAATGGCGGCGACAATATCGAATCCGTGCCGGAAATCTCCACCATCGGCTCGCTGGTGGTCATTGTTGGAGTCTTGGTCATCACGGTTCTTGCATCGGTTATTAAGAACATGCGCGATAAAACCCAAGGCGTAGTGGCCGTATCCCACAACCACTACGACTGGGATGAGGAAGGAAATAAGATCGTACGCAATACGCGCGGCGATTACCTGGGCAGGGCCGAGGATCTGTCCAAGGAAGACCTACCCAACTAGGGGGGAGAGCCTAGAAGCGGGCTTTAACCGGGGTCCACTCGCGGAAGCTGCGGCCCTGGAGGCAGCCTTCTTGATAGAAGGGATCATCGTTCATCAGCTGGATGACATCGGCGACCTCGGTGCCATCATCGTCAAAGCGCACGACGATGAGCGCGCCTCCTTGGGAATCCGTGAACGGTCCCGAGGCCACGATGGTGCCCTCATCAAATAGTTTCCCGGTGAACTCGCGGTGGGCCGGGCGGACCTTCGCTATCTCTGGGTTGGCCGGGTTATATTCATAGTTGACTGCAAAATATTTCATACCGGACAGTATAAATTTTCGGGGGAGTGTGCCGCGAGACCATAACCCAAGCGGGTAGTATGTATAGGGTGAATCAACCCGGAGCACAGTCAGCGCAGTCCTCGGATGTGAATCCGCAGGTCTCTAATTGGAATCTGCCAAATGTCCTTACCTGCCTGCGTATCGTTTTCATTCCGGTCTTTGCATGGCTGGTCATCGGCGGCCACCAGTGGTGGTCTTTTGGCGTCTTCGCCGCCTTAATGCTCACGGATAAGCTCGATGGCGATATTGCTCGCGCCCGCGGGTTGATTACCGATTTTGGCAAGATCGCCGACCCCATTGCTGATAAAGCGCTCATGACCACAGCGCTTGTCTGTCTCAATATCGTCGATCAGCTTTCGGTTTGGGTTACCGTCATTATTCTGATCCGGGAATTCGGCATTACCATCTGGCGCATGGCCTTGCTGCGCCGCGGAAAAGTCGTCCCAGCCTCTAAAGGCGGCAAGTTGAAGACCGTCCTGCAGTCCTTTGCCGTAGGCCTATATTTGTGGCCGCTTCCCTCGTGGATGGATATTCCTACCTCCTTCATCATGTGGATGGCCGTCGTGGTAACGGTCATTACCGGCGTGCAGTATCTCATCGATGGACAAAAGCAAAATAGTTAAACAATGGCTTTCACAAAATCTGACCTCGTTGCCTTATTAACAGAGCGCCACGAGACCGTGGCTTTTTGCGAGTCGCTGACTGCCGGCCTAGCCAGCGCTACCATCGCTTCGGTGCCTGGAGCATCGGCCGTCTTGCGCGGCGGCCTTATTACCTATGCCACAGAGGTAAAGTCCCACTTCTTGGATAAACCAGTCTCTGAGATCGAACGCGTAGGCGTCGTCTCTGGCGAAACCGCAGTCGATATGGCCCGCGCCGCAGTTGCGGAAACGGGGGCGGATTGGGGCTTAGGGCTTACCGGCGTTGCCGGGCCAGATAAACAAGAAGGAAAAGATCCCGGCACGGTATTTTTAGGAATCTATTCCGCGGGCCGCATAGCGCAGTCTTATTGTTTGCGCGACTTGGGCACTGAACGCAACGACATCAGAAAGGCCACGGTAGGAGCAGCAATCGCCCAACTTGGTGCGATCATCAAAAATTTTCCTAGCAGTGGGGAACAAATTTCATCGAAGGAGCGTTAAAACGTACGATGAACATTTCTACAGCAGTCCTAGACCACTCGGCGCAGACTGCCGCGGAACCTGCGGCAGCGGCACCATCGGCGCCACAACCTGCCCGCGCCCCAGAACCACTCCTGCGTGAAGCATTGGGCCTGACCCTGCGTGCATTCCGCGCGGACAAGTCGGTTACCCTGCGCGAATTGGCTAGCGTTGCCCGCGTGTCACCGGGCTACTTGTCGGAGCTCGAGCGGGGCCGCAAGGAAGTTTCTTCTGAGTTACTGGCCTCCGTGTGCCACGCGCTCGACGCATCGGTGTCGGACGTCCTGATCGAGGCTGCCGGTTATATGGCGCTGCCCTCGATGGATGAAGAGCTCGCGCATACCGCGCCGGCTGCTTCTGAGCTTTAACGCGTGCGCGATTCTGAAAAGAATTGCCGCGGTGGATACCTTCGATTAGTAGCGGCAGAGCCCTAGGCGTTGGGTTACTATGAACACGACAACGCGACGCATTACCACATTCCTTAGAAAGGTCTAGAGCATAATGGCGAATCCATTTGTTAAGGGTTGGAAGTACCTGATGGCACTGTTCGATAATAAAATCGAAGAGAATGCCGATCCGAAAATTCAGATTGAGCAGGCCATCGAAGATGCCCAACGTCAGCACCAAGAGCTTTCGCAGCAAGCTGCGGCGGTCATTGGCAATCAGCGCCAGCTGGAGATGCAACTTAACCGTCGCCTAGCCGAGGTCGAAAAGCTGCAGGGCAATACCCGCCAGGCGCTCGAGCTTGCGGATAAGGCGCGCGCCAATGGTGATGAAAACAAGGCCGTGGAGTACGAGAACGCCGCCGAGGCCTTTGCCGCTCAGTTGGTGACCGCAGAGGAGTCTGTGGAGGACACGAAGAAGCTCCACGACCAGGCATTGCAACAGGCTGAGCAGGCTAAGCGCGCTGTAGAACGCAATAATGCAGCCCTGCGCCAGAAGGTTGATGAGCGTTCGAAGCTGCTATCGCAGCTGGAGCAGGCAAAGATGCAGGAAAAGGTTTCCGAGTCTTTGAACTCCATGAACGAGCTTTCTGCAGGCGGCAACACGCCTTCGCTCGATGCCGTGCGCGATAAGATTGAGCGCCGTTACTCCAAGGCTCTGGGCCAAGCGGAGTTGGCGGAAAATTCCGTCGAAAACCGTATGGCCGAGGTGCAGCAGGCGGGCATCCAGATGGCCGGCCACTCCCGCTTGGAGCAGATCCGTAGCGAGATGAACTCCACGAAGTCCGTAGAATCTAACCGCACCCAGGCCATCGAGGGCAATAAGGCCTCTGGCTCTGCTGCGGATCAGGCAGCGCAGCCGACCTCGAATGATGATGCCGTCCAGGCTCGCTTGCGAGAGCTGCGCGGAGAGTAACTTCCTCATCCCGCGCTTGTCGTAGCGCTAATTGAAAAATAGCCTCCGATCTTTCCTTTGCCGCGTTGAGCGGTGGGGAAGTCGGAGGCTTTGTCGCGCTATCAGTGTATGTGCCTAAGTTTTCTTAGTCACCGACGCCGCGGGCCTGAAGGGCTTCGCCAATGGCCCGAGCGCGCCGAATGGAGCGAATGATGACGGGCGTGACAAAGGCCGAGGGGGAGAACCCAGCGCCGCGAGCCTTGCGGGCATCGAGAACCTCGTAGATCGTTTCGAACATGAGGGGGATGAGGCGGATAGTCAGGGACATCGCCAAGCTAATGTTTTCTACCGGGACGCCGAAACGATTCAGCGGCTGGAGGGATTCTTCCAGCGACTCCATGATGGCGTCGACCGTCGAAGTGAGCGTTAGCAAAAAGGCCAGAATCATGGCCGCCAAAATATTGAGGAACATCACCGCGGCGTAGTCAAAATCCTTCGCCCACCATTGGAAACCGGCAAGGGGAATGAGGATGACCAGGGGCGGCCAGAGTTGGCTCCAGGCAATTCGTAGGGGGATGCGGGCGATGACATAGGTTAGCGCTGCGGCGATCACCGCACCGCCTGCCCACGGCAGAGTATTGAAAAAGATGCTGGTAACCAGGATAAATACCAGCAAGATGAGTATCTTCCAGCTGGGCTTCATCCGGTGGATTACCGTCGTGCCCGGAACATATACGGATAGCGGAATATTGGTTCTGCGTCGGGTCATTAGAGGTGGCTTTCTAGAGTGGCCGCCGCGCCATGAGATCTCTGTAAAAATCGATGACCTCCTGGGGAGCGCCATCGGCGGCAACCTTGTGGTCATCGATACAAATGACACGGTCAAAATCCGTGAGGAATTCCAGATCGTGAGTAACGACGATGAGCTGCTGGTCAAGCTGCGCGAACTCGCGCTTGATGCGGTCGCGATTGCGGAGATCAAGCAGCGTCGTTGGTTCATCGGCGATGATGAGCACTGGGTCGATGACCAGCACTGCGGCTAAGGCGAGCAATTGCTTTTGTCCACCAGAAAGAGTGTGCGGGGAGCGCTCGGCAAATTCTAAGAGCCCGAACCGTTCCAAGGCGGCGTCTACTCGGGCATTGCGCTCATCCTTCGATAGCTTGAAGCGGCGCAGGGAAAAAGCGATGTCATCGCGTACATTGGGCATGACGATCTGATTTTCGGCATCGGAAAAGACAAAACCCACCTTTTCGCGCACTTTCTTGCCCTGCTCGCTGGGATTGATGCCGTCGACGGTGACGGTACCCGCGGTGGGCTCACCCAGGCCATTAATAAGCCGGGTCAGTGTGGACTTTCCGCCGCCATTTTGACCGATGACGCCGATCCGCTGCTCGCTTAAAGTGAGGTTGATGTCATTGAGGACCACCGTCTCATCAAAAGCTACCGTGACCGAGGAAAAGTCGATGGTGGGCACTAGGAGGCCTTCCTACCCATCAGGTCGGGGAATGCGGAGTGAACACCAACGGCAATGATAACGGCCACGACGAGCTTTGCGGTGTCAACGAGGACGAATGGGCCTTGCGCTGCGATGGCCGGGCCGACGTCCAATCCGGAGCGAAGCATCAGGCCGATCGCGCCACAGGTGTATTGCACGAGAAGGCCAACGATGGCTGCGATAGCGAGTACCACGGTCATCCCGCCCTTCCCGCGTGGGGCGCGGTAAGCAATGGCGCCGGCGGCGATAGGGGAGAGTACGTAACCGATGATGTATCCCACGGTAGGGCCGGCAAGCGCGCGGAGCGTGGTGCCACCGCCTGCCAAAACGGGCAATGCCAAACCGATAAAGAGGAATAGCAAGCCAACGTAGCCCCCGCGCTTTCCGCCCAAGATGAGGCCGGACAAAATGAGCGCGGCGTTTTGCAAGACGATGGGCACGCCGGCGGTGCCTACGGGGATAGAAACGAAGGCTAAAACGATAACGAGGGCGGTAAATACCGCTACATAGGCAATGGTGGTTGCCACGGAGTTCTTTTGCATGGACAAAGATTAGCACCTTGGAGAAAAACGCTGTAGACACACCAATTTGAACGTCGTTCAAGGAAGCTAATTCTGGGGTCCTGGTAAAAGTTTTGGAAATATTTCCATGGTGGTGGGTAGGATTGCGCGCATGCGATTGACGGAGTACCACCAACTGGTTGTGGATGAATTTGGCGAATCAAAAGGGGCGTGGATTAGCCATTCGCATGTTTTATCAGAGCTTAATGGAACGCCGGATGAGCTTATCGAACGTGGCGTCGATCCCCGCCGTGTCTGGATAGGGCTGTGCAATGACTTCGATGTTCCCCAAGAGCGCCGTCTCGGCGTAGATTACCCATCCTTATAGGGTCTCAGAAAAGCCGAAAAGGTGTGTCTATTTTCGATATTCGAACAGATGTATGTACTCTAGTTGGGGTGTCGGTGTGGGCGACTACAGTGGGATCGCAATGAGGGCGGAACCATTTAGGGTTCTGCAGCAGTCTAATTAAGTGTTCACGCAGCGTCGTACGAGATAAGGATTTATAACAATGGCAACGAAAAAGAAATCATCCTCAGCCGCAACCAAGGGAGATGACCGCAAGAAGGCGCTAGATGCCGCTATGGCCATGATCGAAAAGGATTATGGCAAGGGCGCCGTTATGCGCTTGGGTGATGATGATCGCCCGCCCATCAAGGCCATTTCTTCCGGCAACACGGCAATCGACGTGGCGCTGGGCATCGGTGGCTTCCCGCGCGGGCGAATTGTGGAAATCTATGGCCCAGAGTCTTCCGGTAAGACGACGGTGGCGTTGCATGCCATTGCCTCGGCGCAAAAAGACGGCGGCATTGCAGCGTTTATCGATGCCGAGCACGCCCTCGACCCCCAATATGCACGCCTGCTAGGCGTCGACACCGATAACCTCCTCGTGTCCCAGCCCGATACCGGTGAGCAGGCTCTGGAAATCGCGGACATGCTGGTGCGCTCCGGCGCCATCGACATTATCGTCGTGGACTCCGTGGCGGCGCTGACCCCTAAGGCGGAAATCGAAGGCGAGATGGGCGATAGCCACGTCGGCCTGCAAGCCCGCCTGATGTCCCAGGCCTTGCGCAAGATGACCGGTGCGCTATATAACTCCGGCACCACCGCAATCTTCATCAACCAGCTGCGCGAGAAGATTGGTGTGATGTTCGGCTCCCCGGAGACCACCACCGGTGGTAAAGCGCTGAAGTTCTACTCCTCCGTGCGCTGCGATATCCGCCGTATCCAGACGCTGAAGGATGGCCAAGACGCCATCGGTAACCGCACGAAGCTCAAGGTGGTAAAGAATAAGGTTTCCCCGCCGTTCAAGATCGCCGAGTTCGACATCATGTACGGCGAGGGCATTTCTCGCGAGTCCTCCATCATCGATCTCGGCGTAGAAAACGGTTTCATCCGCAAGTCCGGTTCTTGGTTTACCTACGAAGGCGATCAGCTGGGCCAAGGTAAGGAAAAGGCGCGTTCCTTCTTGAAGGACAACCCCGACCTTGCCAATGAGATCGAAAAGAAGATCTTCCAGAAGCTCGGCATTGGGGAAGAGGCGGCAAATGGTGAAGAAGCTACCGCCATGGATGTCCCCGGCTCCGATGACCCATTGACGGATGAATCCGTAGATTTGGTCCCAAACGTCGACTTCGATGACGACTAAGCCTGTCCACCAACACTCCCACCGCTTAACACCCGCGCTATGAATCAACCCGCCCCTGACAAGCTAGAGCAACTCCGCCAGGCCCTTGAAGCCTATGAAAAAGGAGAAGCCGGGGGCGGGCTTTTTGATCGGGAGGCCGAAGAGGCAAAATCAAAGGTGCGGTCCCGCGCATTGGGCCTGCTCGACCAGCGTTCGCGGTCCCGTCAGGAATTGTACGACCGCTTAGTACAGGCCGAATTCGACCCTGAGGTGGTTGACGAGGTCCTCGATGACTTGGCCCATGCCGGCTTAATTGACGATGCCGCCTTTGCCGCCGAATGGGTGCGGCAGCGGCATAAGCGGAGGGGGAAATCGCGCAGCGTCCTCGACCGCGAGCTCTGGGAGAAGGGCGTAAGTCAAGAAGACCGAGACGAAGCCCTCACCCAAATTGACGCGGCCGATGAAGAAGCGATGGCCCGAGCCTTGGCGGAAAAGAAGGCGCGCAGCGTGAAATCCGTTCCTGCAGATAGGAAGGAACGGGAAAAGGCGCTACGCAGGATCGTGGGAGTATTGGCGCGCCGCGGGTTCAACGAGGGGATGTCTTTAAACATCGCCATTAGCGCCCTTGATGAACGGTGCGAGGAGCTGTCTTCTCCTTAAATCCGGCGGATGGGGCTTAGTGCCTTGTTGGCTCCAACCTAGTGACTCGCACACGCGCCCCACCCATCGCGGGCCCGTGCCCCAACGCGCCTCACGGCGTGCCCGATCCCACCCACGTGCCTGCACGGGTGCCGAGTTGCGACGGTTATGAGTTGTTCTGGGTGATGGCTAAACTATGCCGACGTGGAGCAGACAATTCCTGAAACCCGTACCTATGAAGTCCGAACCTTCGGCTGCCAGATGAATGTGCACGATTCCGAGCGCATTTCCGGTTTGCTGGAGGAAGCTGGCTACGCGGCCGCAGACGAGGCCACGGAGCCGGATCTCATCGTCTTTAACACGTGCGCTGTCCGCGAAAATGCCGACAAGCGCCTCTACGGCACGCTGGGCGCATTGAAGAAGACGAAGGAGAACCATCCTGGCATGCAAATCGCCGTGGGCGGTTGCCTTGCACAAAAGGATAAGGACACCGTCCTCGACAATGTGCCGTGGGTGGATGCGGTCTTCGGAACCCACAATATGGCAGCGTTGCCCACCCTTCTCGAGCGCGCCCGCCATAACGAGGAAGCCCAGGTCGAGATCGTCGATTCGCTAGAGGCGTTCCCCTCCATATTGCCTGCTAAGCGCGAATCCGCCTACGCGGGTTGGGTATCGGTGTCCGTGGGCTGCAATAACACCTGCACTTTCTGCATCGTTCCCTCCCTGCGCGGTAAGGAAGAGGACCGCCGGCCAGGCGATATTCTGGCCGAGGTACAGGCGCTGGTGGATCAGGGCGTCTCTGAGGTCACCCTCTTGGGCCAAAACGTCAACGCCTATGGCGTGAATTTCGCCGATCCAGAAATGCCGCGCGATCGCTTTGCTTTCTCGAAGCTGCTGCGCGAAGTGGGCAAGATCGACGGCCTCGAACGCCTGCGGTTTACCTCCCCGCACCCGGCGGAATTCACCTCGGATGTCATCGACGCCATGGCGGAAACCCCGGCGGTGTGCCCACAGTTGCACATGCCGCTGCAATCTGGCTCGGATAAGGTTTTGAAGGACATGCGTCGTTCCTACCGCACGAAGAAGTTCCTGCGCATCCTCGATGAGGTGCGGGAGAAGATTCCGAACGCGGCGATTACCACGGATATCATCGTTGGTTTCCCGGGCGAGACCGAAGAGGATTTCCAGGCCACCATGGACTTGGTCCGCCGCGCCCGCTTCGCCTCGGCATTTACCTTCCAGTATTCCCCGCGCCCTGGCACCCCTGCGGCGGAGATGGACAACCAAGTCCCCAAGGAAGTCGTCCAGGATCGCTTCGAGCGGCTCGTTGCGCTGCAAGATAGCATCCAGGCAGAAGAGAACCAGAAGCTCGTGGGCACTGAGGTGGAGCTCTTGGTCCAAGCTGAGGGCGGACGCAAGAACGATGAGACCCACCGCATGTCGGGTCGAGCTCGGGATGGGCGCCTCGTGCACTTTAGCCCTATTGATGACAACGGCGCGGATATCTCCGCCGAGATTCGCCCCGGCGACGTCGTGCGCACCAAAGTCACGGGCGCAGGCTCGTTCTTCTTGCTTGCCGATGCCGCAGTAAGCGTCCACACCCGCACCAAGGCCGGCGACATGTCGGCAGCGGGCCAAACCCCCACTACCGCTCCGATTGGGGTGGGCTTGGGGCTGCCGGGCATCGGCAAGCCTGCTGGCGCTGCCGCAGCGGATTCTTGCGGCTGCTAACCGGGGAGTAGGCTAGGGTGCCATGAGAGAGCGAAATACCACCACCGCCGCCCAGGAAGCGGCACAGGCGGAGCGCCGAGCAGCACAAACCATGGATCTGCGTGGGCAAAAGGTGACGCTGTGGATCGCTGTGGCGGCCTATATTGTCTACCTCATCGTTCCTTATGCCGGCTCCGCCCACGGGTGGCAGGCCTTAAGTTTTGGCACCACCGAGGACGGGGTGAAGATCTCGCTGATGGAGACCATCTCCGCGTGGCTCGCGCTACTTGGCGTGGGCGTGCTGACGACGGCAACCCTGCTGACCCGCCGCGCCACCTTCGGGCTGATTGCGTGGATGATGGTGACGGTTTCTTTCTTCGTTAACCTGTGGGGCTTTTGGTACCGCGGCTCTACTGCGGACGGCCCGGCCATTGGCATGTGGGTGGGCATGCTGGCAACCTTCCTGGCCTTCTTGGGCTTTAGCCTCGTCGCCCTGCGGCGTAGCCCAGAGCAGCGCGCGGCAGAAGAAAAGGTTCGTGCCTCGGCAGGCCAGCTGGATGAGGTAGGCAAATTCCAATCCAATATTGCGTCCCCGCAGCCGCAGGAGATGCTTGTCGATGACCGCCGGAAAAAGGCCGCCGAGCGCCACCGCCACCAGCACGAGGGCTAAAGGTGGAGCTCCCAGGCAGAAGACTGGGAGATTTCCCGCGCCCCGAGCCGCGCATACAGCGCGTTCATGGCGGCGTCGCCGGCTGCGACGGAACAATAGCAGCGGCGCACCTGTGGCCACGCTTGGTTGACCTCGTGCAGGGCGGTGAGTTTTGCCAATTGCGCCAGTCCTTGCCGGCGGTGGTCGCGGTCGGTGACGGTGAGGGTCCATTCGCAGACCTCCGGATCTGCGGCCTCGTGCCGTGCTAGCTCCGTGAGCGCTACGATGCCCCCAGCATCATCGATGAGCGCCACGAGCAGCGTATGTCCGCGCCGCGAGCGCAGGCGTTGATGCGCTTCTTCCAACCGCTGCCGGGACCAGACGATGGGCTCGGTGGATAAGGTGCCGGTATCGGCATCCGCGGAGGCAACCGTTAAAAGGCGCATGACATCGTCGATATGTTCTTCCGGAATGGCATAGTCCTGCCATATCGCGGCCGAAAGCCCGGGCGGAAAGAGGGCGGCAGCCGGGTGCTCTGGAATATCGATGGCTAGTTGCCGCTCGCTATGGCGCTGCGTAAAGCCCAGGGATTGGTAGACCGCCGCCATTGCGTCATATTCCGGCGCCGTCTCCGGCGGGTGCAGCAGGCCCACGTGCGCGACGCTGCGGCCGAGCTGCTGGGTGATTTTTAAGGCGGTATCTCCCATCCAGGTAGCCACCTTGTGCCCCTCGGCATCAAGGGGTTCACCGGGCAGCGGTAGATCGCACAGGACGCACTCGATTTCCGCGGCATTGCGCTCTTCTAAAAGCGGCAGGCTGATGTGGATAAATCCCACGTAGTCCAGCTCGGGGCTCGGTGCGGTGGCGGGGATCTGGGGCAGACCGAGCTCGGAGACGGGCCCGAGCGTCGCCGGCCCATCGACCACCGCGAAAAGGTAGGTCTGCGATTCGCCCGAACCCTGCAGGCGGTGCACCACGCGGCTAGGCGAAGTCGAGGCCGCCGCATCGCCGCTTGCTTCCTGCGCCGCCAGGTTTGCCCAGAAAACAAAGGAACGGATGCAATCCGCCGGTTCAGCCTCGGCTACCTGGGTTGGGCGCGCAATCTGAACGAGGTGCACTATTTATCGTTGACGGCATTGGCAGCGGCATCGGCAAATTCCTGCCATTGCTCCGCCTGCGCGCGCAGCTCCGCGGCCTTCTTCTCCTTGCCTTTAGCCTCTGCGGCCGCGGACTGGGCCTTGAAGTCTTCCACCTTCGCCTGGAATTGGGCCACGCGAGCCTGCGCTTCAGGGTCGGTGCGCCGCCATTCGGATTCTTCTGCTTGGGTGACGCGCTTTTCTAGCTGCTCAATTTTGGATTCGTACTCGCGCACCTGGTTGCGGGGCACGAAGCCGATTTCCTCCCACTTTTCCTGCAGCTCACGCAGCTTAGCCTTGGCCTTGTCCATGCTTTGCGATGGGTCGATTTGGCTGTCGTATTCCGCAAGCAGCGCATCCTTCGCCTTGGCGTTTTCGGCGAACTCGCGGTCCCGCTCGTCGTTGACCGCATTGCGGGCATCAAAAAAGCGGTCCTGCGCTGCGCGGAACTTCGCCCACAGCTGGTCATCGACCTCGCGCGGGGCGCGGCCGGCCGCCTTCCACTCCGCCATTAGATCGCGGTAGGCGCGGGCGGTGGGGCCCCAATCGGTGGAGTCCTGGATGGCCTCGGCGCGCTCGACGAGTTCTTCCTTCTTCTTTCGCGCCGCCGCGCGGGCACGATCGAGATCCGCAAAGTGCGAACCGCGGCGCCTATTAAAGGAATCGCGGGCGCGAGAGTAGCGCTTCCACAGGCCGTCATCGGTCTTCTTATCGATACCCTTAATCTGCTTCCACTCTTCCAAAATGGCGCGGATGCGGTCGCCGGCGGCCTTCCATTCCGTAGAGTTTTCGGCAATCTCTTCGGCCTCGGCGGCGAGCTTTTCCTTCGCCGCAATCGCGTCCTGACGGCGCTTTTCCCGCTCCGCCTGCGCCTGCTCACCGGCCACAACGGAGTGATCAATAACCGCAGCGAGGCGGCGATCCAGCGCCGCGATATCGCCAATGACCGCAGCGGTAGGCAGGGTCTCGCGGACTTCGGCGGCGGTTTGCTTGATTCCTGCGGCCTCGCCTGGGTTGGCGCGCAGGCGAGCCTCTAGGAGCTCGATCTCGGTGGCTAGGTCATCATACCGGGCGCCGAAGTGCTCGAGGCCCTCCTGCGCAGAGCCTGCCTGCCATTCTCCAATCTTGCGCTCGCCCTCGGGGGCGGAAACGAAGACGGACCCATCGGCATCGACGCGCCCCCACTTGGCCGGATCGTTCTTGCTCGGTGATTGCACGGGCACGGGCTTGGCTGTGGGGCGGGGGCCCTTCTTGGGCATGGAACCTGGGGTAGGGGTGGGAGACATGGAAAGCCCTCCTAGACATATATCGCCGCGCGTCACGGCTGCCGGATGAAATCACTGGTTACATTACCGCGAAAAATCGCCGTGTGCCTAGAATCTATTTAATTACCTCCTCTTGGGTAGATAGTATGGAGGAATAATGTTCAATCTCATGGTTATGCCCGCCTCGCCGGCGCTGGCAGTCGAGCTAGCCCCCAACGATGCCGCCTCGCGGGCGCTGCTGGCAGCGGCGCGCACGCTGGCGGTCGAAGCCGCAGCCGCCGGCATTGGCGAAGCAGAAATTATCGGATCCCGCTCCTCGCGGTGGCATACCCGCCACGCGGGAAGCCTACGCGCCTGGGGAGCCGACCAGGTGCACGTGGGCGCCGGAAACTACCTGCCAGAAATCATGGCCCGCTACGTCCTTTCCACGGTCCCACAGATAACGGTGCGCGATAGCCGCGACCGCCTGGGCACGCCAGACCCAAAGGTCCTTAGCATCGTGGTCGCAGACGGCAGCGCGGGGCTTACCGAGAGAGCACCGCTGGCCCTTATCCCCGGCGCGCAGGAGGCGCACCGGTGGTGCGAGGAGGTGTTGATGGGGGCATCGGCAAGCAGCGAGGCCGAATGGCTGAAGCAACGCGGCGTGGAAGAGCCAGCGCTCTGGCTCGAGCTTGCCGCCTGCACGCCCAAGCGCGCGCAGGTCCGGGCGACGGACGCCACCCTCGAGGTAGGCCGCTACGTGGCAGGTTGGGAGGTAACATGCGCCCCATCGCAGTAGTTGGCCCCACCGCGTCCGGCAAATCCGCGCTCGGGCTGGCCCTTGCCCATGAACTGGGTGGGGAAGTGGTCAATGTCGATTCCATGCAGTTATACCGCGGCATGGATATCGGGACCGCGAAGCTTTCCCCCGCAGAGCGCGAAGGCATCCCGCATCACCAACTCGATGTCTGGGACGTGACGGAGACTGCTTCCGTGGCGCGCTATCAGCAGGCGGCCTTGCGCGATATCGAGGACATCATGTCCCGCGACAAGACGCCCATCCTCGTCGGCGGATCCATGCTCTATGCCCAGGCGTTGGTGGATGACTGGCAATTCCCGCCCACCGATCCGCAGGTGCGGGCCAAATACGAGGCCCGCCGCGCCGATATCGGAACGGATGCACTCCACGCCGAGCTCGCACGCGTCGATCCGGCCGCCGCCGCCATCATCGAGGACAAAGACCCCCGCCGCACCGTCCGGGCGCTCGAGGTCATCGAGCTGACCGGCAAGTCCTTTAAGGCCAGCCAGCCGCCGAAGAACGGCCCGCCCCGGTGGGGGACGAAGCTGCTGGGGCTGCGGACTGATAGCGAGTGGTTGAACCCGCGCATCGAAAAGCGCACGCACCTCATGTTTGAGCAAGGCCTCGTCGAGGAAGTCGAGCGCCTGCAGGATAAGGGGCTTGTGGCCGATTCCACCGCGGGTCGCGCCATTGGCTATGCGCAGGTTCTACAAGCCCAGCGCGGCGAGCTGACCTGGGAGAATGTCGTGGAGCGCACGATTACTGGCACCCGCCGGTACGTGCGCCGCCAGCGTTCCTGGTTTAACCGCGATAAGCGCATTACCTGGCTCGATGCCGAGGGCGATACTATGGCCCAGGCTTTGTATGCGCTTCGGCGCTAGGGTAGAAGGCATGAAATTTGCCAAAGGCCATGGAACCGAAAATGACTTCGTCATCGTAGAAGACTTCGACGCCGAGGCGCCGCTCTCACCGGAGCGCGTAGCGGCGCTGTGTGACCGCCGGGCGGGAATCGGCGGCGATGGCCTGTTGCGCGTAGTGCGCGCCGGCGCCCTCGTGGACGCAGGAGAGCTGGCGGCACTTCCGGACGGGGTGGATTCCGCCGACTGGTTTATGGATTACCGCAACGCCGATGGGTCCGTGGCGGAAATGTGCGGCAATGGCACCCGCGTCTTTGCCCACTGGCTGCGTTCGCACGACTTGGTGGGCGAGGACGCATTCACCATCGGTACCCGGGCGGGCGCCAAGCAGGTGACGGTGCATTCCTGTGACGCTACCGACGCGAGCGTCACCGTGGAGATGGGCCCCGCGCGCGTGACCGGGGTATCTACCGCGTCCGTGGGCGGTGAGTCCTACGCCGGCCTCGGGGTGGATATGGGCAACCCGCACCTCGCGGCCGTCATTCCGGGCTTGGAGCCAGCAGCTTTGGCCGCCAAGGACCTAACGGCGCCGGTCTACGATGAGTCCTTCTTCCCGGGCGGGGTGAATTTTGAGCTGGTCACCCCGCTGCGCGAGGGGCACGTGCATATGCGCGTCTTTGAGCGCGGGGTTGGGGAGACGCAGTCGTGCGGTACGGGCACGGTCGCGGCAGCTACCGCCGCGCTTGCCGATGCCGCCCAAGCCCTCGGCACCGTCCACGTCCACGTTCCTGGCGGCGAGGTCACCGTTGAGGTCTATGAGAACGGCACGCGCTTGACGGGACCGTCCGCCATCGTCGCGACGGGCGAAACGAGCCTGTAAAAGCCTTAGTCTTCGTCGTCGAACTGCCGGGTGCGGTAATCCGGGCCGAGCCGGAAGGCCGCGCGGCGGGCCGCCAACCACGATTCTTTCAGCTCGCGGGCGCGCTCATCGGTGACGCGGAGGAGGGCTTCCAAGTCCTGTGTGCGCATGCCGTGGGAGTGGATGCGGATATTGAGCCGGCGGAGAAAGCGGCGTGCCCCAGCCAATTCGTAGTGGAACGCATCGATGGCGGGGTGGGAACAGTCGAGGTCCAGCAGTGCAGGCCGGTACAGCGTGCGATCCGCCAGCGGCTCGGCCTCTGTGGACGTTTCGAATTCCTCGAATTCGGCGATGACGTCCTGGATATCGTCCGCCGAAAGCGAAATGGAGCTGCGCAGGGCCTTTCTTTCCGCGGTATCGGGGCGCGTGCGCAGCATGAACCAGCCCGCGCCCACCAGCATGGCGGCGATGATGAGGCCGGGCAGTTTTAGCGTTACAACGATCGCGATCGCGCAAAGGACCAAGAGGACAAAGACAAGTGTCCTCCGGTTTTGCGGATCGCTAAGGAAAGGCATGGCCTAAAAATCTAGTGCCCGCCGCAGCCGCAACCGCCGGATCCACAACCGCATCCGCCATCGCCGCAGCCGCCGGACGGCATGTCAATAGCGGCGGTGAGCAGGGCCGTACCGGAGATCACGGAATCCTTGACCGGCAATTCGCCACGGTCCGCCGGCAGGCAGAGATCGAAGGGGAATAGCCCATCCATGACGAGGTGCGCGAATTTCTCACCGGTGAGTTCATTGGTACGCCATTCGGCTTCCATCACCCGGGCGGCGAAGGTAGCCGCCGGCGTGGGGGCCTGCGCGCCGGAGCCAGAGGCGATGACGCGGGCGCCCTCGGATTCAAAGAGGGCGGGGTATTCGCCGTTTTCGGCCTCGTAGGCGGCCGGGGACTCGTAGGTGGTGATATCGAGCCCCATGGCGGTCAGCGATACCTGCTGCCATTCCTGCCGCGGTTCTTCTGCCAACAGCGGCCCCTGCGCGAGGTTCGCCGTGACCTGGGCCAGCGGCGTGCCGAAGGGATCGATGATGTCCATGATCGCTAGCACGTCATTAAACATCTCCACGTGGGCGAAACCCTGCGTGACCGCGTCGAAGCCGATAAAGGTGGCGTAGGGTTCGACCGCCAAGATATTAAGCTGGGCGCCCGAGGGGTCGCCGTATTGAATGAGCTGGCCACCGCGGACCTCGCCGGTAACGGCAAGGCGGTTCGTGGCGATGGCTGCTTCGACCGCGTCCTGCCAGCGTTCGAAATCCAGGCCGATCGCCTGCATCTCGGTATTCTTCTTCTGGGTAGTAGTCGTTGGCCTAGGCTGCGTCGTTTCCATAGGCACCATTGTATCGCTTTGTCCAGTAAGCCCGGAAACCGCAATTCCCGTTTTGCGGTCTAACGTGCCAAAATAGATAGCAATATGAACAAATTTTCCCCGCAGAATTCTGATAGCTCGGCGAGCAAGGACGAACTTCTCGCCCAGGCCTTCCGCGACCACGCGGACACCCCGCAGGAAACCACGCCCACCAGCGGCGATCTAGATTTGGCCGAGCGCAATGCCTTCCGCCGCGTTACCCGCGAGACCTCCATCCGCGCCGAGGACACCACCGATGGCTACGAGGTGGAATACCGAAAACTGCGCCTCGAGCGCGTCATCCTCGTGGGCGTGTGGACCGAAGGCACCGTAGCGGAGGTCGAGGCCACGATGGATGAGCTGGCCGCCCTGACCGAAACCGCCGGCGCGGACGTGGTCGAAATGATCTACCAAAAGCGCGATAAACCGGACCCAGGCACCTTCATCGGCTCGGGCAAGGTCAAAGAGCTCCACGATATCGTCGAGGCCACCGGCGCCGATACCGTCGTGTGCGATGGTGAGCTGAACCCCGGCCAGCTCACGGCATTAGAGCGCGCGCTCAATACCAAGGTCATCGACCGCACCATGCTCATCTTGGACATCTTTGCCCAACACGCAAAGTCCAAGGAGGGCAAGGCGCAGGTCTCGCTGGCGCAGCTGGAATACCTCTATACCCACACCCGCGGTTGGGGCGGCAATCTCTCGCGCCAGGCCGGCGGCCGCGCCGGTTCCAATGGTGGCGTCGGCCTGCGCGGGCCCGGTGAAACCAAGATCGAGACCGACCGCCGGCGCATTCGCACCGAAATGGCGCGCCTGCGCAAGGAACTGCGCGGGATGAAGACCGCCCGCGAGGTCAAGCGTTCCCGGCGCCAGTCCTCCACGATCGCCCAGATCGCCATCGCCGGCTACACCAACGCCGGCAAATCCTCGCTCATTAATGCCATGACGAACGCGGGCGTGCTTGTGGAAGACGCCCTATTTGCCACCCTGGATCCCACCACGCGGCGGGCCTCGCTTGCCGATGGCCGCCAGGTCGTCTTCACCGATACCGTCGGCTTCGTTCGCCACCTGCCTACCCAGCTGGTGGAGGCTTTCAAATCCACCCTGGAAGAAGTACTCGCCGCCGATATTATGCTGCACGTCGTGGACGGATCGGACCCGTTCCCGCTCAAGCAAATCGAGGCGGTCAATAAGGTCATCTACGATATCGTCAGCGAGACTGGTGAGCAGGCCCCGCCGGAAATCATCGTGATCAACAAGATTGACCAGGCCGACCCGCTCGTGCTCGCGGAGCTGCGCCACGTCCTGGATCATGAGGACGTCGTCTATGTTTCGGCGCGCACGGGGGAGGGCATCGACGAGCTGAGCGCGCGCGTGGAGCTCTTCCTCAACTCCCGCGATAGCCACGTTAAGCTGCAGGTTCCCTTCACCCGCGGCGATGTCGTCTCGCGCGTGCACGCCGAGGGCACCGTGCGCAGCGAGGAATACACCGAGGACGGCACGCTTGTCGATGTCCGCCTGCCCGCCACCACCGCCCGCGAGCTCGCCGAATTCATCGTGGAGGAAGATTCCTAAAACTCGTGCTCCATGGGCCATAATGGTGGTTCGTGAGCATACTAGGTTGGACCGTCCACGGCGACGGTAAGAAAATTGCACCAGGCGCCGTGGTCGCGCCCGAGGAACGACTAAGTTGGGGCCGAACCATTGGCATCGGCATGCAGCACGTGGTGGCGATGTTTGGTGCCACGCTGCTGGTGCCCACCCTGACCGGATTTCCGGTCAATACCACGCTGCTGTTTTCCGGCATCGGCACCATCCTCTTCCTGCTGATTACGCGCAATCGCCTGCCGTCCTACCTGGGTTCGTCGTTTGCCTTCATCGCCCCGCTGACCGCCTCGCAGCAATACGGGATTGCGGCGCAGGCCGGATCCATTCTGGTGACCGGTTTGGTGCTGGTGGCGGTCGGTTTTGTGGTCAAGGCTGCCGGCAAGCGGGTGCTCGATGCTGTGATGCCGCCGGCGGTTACCGGCGCCATCGTCGCGCTCATCGGGCTTAATTTGGCGCCGAATGCGGCCGAGAACTTCGCCTCGCAGCCCTTGGTCGCAGGCATCACGCTGCTGGTTATTCTCCTAGCCACGGTTGCCGGGCGCGGCATGGTTTCGCGCCTGTCCATCCTCATCGGCGTGGTCGTCGGCTGGGTTTTCGCCGCCCTGACCGGTAATTTAGGCGAGGATGCCAGGGCTGCCATCGATGCCGCGCCGTGGGTAGGCCTGCCCGAATTTCACGCCCCAGAGTTCCATCTTTCCGCCATCGCCGTGGCCTTGCCGGTGCTCGTGGTGCTGATTGCGGAAAACGTCGGCCACGTCAAGGCCGTTTCTGAGATGACCAACCGCGACTTGGACGACCTTGCCGGCGATGCCCTGATTGCCGATGGCCTCGCTTCCTCCCTCGCCGGTGGTTTCGGCGGCTCCGGTACCACGACCTATGCCGAGAATATCGGCGTTATGGCCGCCACGCGCGTCTATTCCACGGCCGCGTATTGGGTTGCGGCCCTGACCGCTATTTTGCTGGCGTTCGTCCCGAAGTTCGGTGCGCTGATTTTCACCATCCCCACCGGCGTGCTTGGCGGGGCCACCCTCGTGCTCTATGGGCTTATCGGCATGCTGGGCGTGCGGATCTGGATGGATAATGAGGTCAACTTCAATAACCCGGTGAACCTGACGGCGGCCGCGGTGGCCTTGATCGCGGGCATCGGCAACCTGACCCTGACCGTGGGTGGGGTGAGCTTGGAGGGCATCGCCTGGGGCTCTGTCGGCATCATCATTGCGTATCCCATCATGCGGCGGCTGTACGAAACCGTGGGCGAAGGCCACGACGCTAAATACTAAATTCTGTGGATAACTTTGTTGACCCCGCCGCGAAATAGCGCCGTGGCGGTACGGTTCGCGGCCTAATCCACAGGCCTTCGTGCGTGCGGTCGCGGCCGCGCCGGATTGTGCGTTGTACTAGGCGGCATGAACGCACTCGACCGTTATTTAACCGCGCTGGGCCAAGGGATGGATATCATCGCCGCCGCCCGGGGCTTAAGCGAGCGCGATTTGGTGCAGCGCGGCGCCAGCGACATCGCCGCGCGCGAGGTGGTGCATCTTTGCGATGTCTATTTTGGCCGCTGTGCCTTTAGCGCCAAGCAACGCACGGCGCGCTCGACGACGCACCCGCTCGACGTGCTCAGCCTCATCGAAAAGTTCGCGCTGCGCGCTCGCACCCAGCGCGATGCTTGGGCCATACGCTCCGAGTTATGTGAGTTCCGCGGAAGCGCCACTGCCTTGCGTAAGCGGGCGCGCGACCTCTTGCGGGAGCTACAGCCGCCCCGCACTCCGAAGAAAGGGGTGCGGATCACCCGCCGGCCGCGCGGACCGTGGTCGTTGACCATCACCGGGGAATCCGCCGACGTCGCCGATATGCACTCTGCCCTTGATACCGAGCGCCCATTGGAATCGGTCAAATCCATCTTCTTCGGCGGGAAGTCTGGGGCGCGCACCACCGTCACCACGCAGGTGGTCATCACCTTGGACGAGCTCGACCGCATCGTCGATGGCGATGGCGAGGAAATAACCCTGCAGCTTACCAATGGCTCGCGCATCAGCGGTGCCGACCTCGCGAGCCGCGTCTTAAGCGATCACGGGTACATCACGCTTGTGCATCCCGTTGAAGGGCCGGTCAACTTGTACCGCACGTCCCGGTTTGCCAACGCGAAGCAGCGCTTGATGGCGGCCGCCTTCAATCCCGTATGCCCCTGGGAAAAATGCAATTATCCTGCCGATGAGTGCCAGATCCACCACCTAGAAAGCTGGCAGCACGGTGGCAATACCAATGCCGCTAACCTCGCTACTTGTTGCCCGTACCATAACGGCGTCAACGATGATGACCCGCAGGCCCCGCCGCGGCGCGGGAGATTGGCCCGAATACAAGGAAAGGTCCGCTGGCTTCCGCCGTGGGCCACGAACCCCGGCAGCCCGAACGAAAACGACAGGCCGCCATCCTAAGAATCCGGGACAAGAGGATTAGCACAAAAAGATCCGCACCCCGCACGGATTTACAGGTTCAGGGTCAAAATCCTAGCGACCGTGCTTATGCGCCGCGCGAGCGAGCTGAATAGCCGGCGCAATGGGCACTGGGAAACCCGCCGATGGATCGCAAAAGCTCCCCGCCGTCAAGGCGAGGAGCGTACGAGTCGTGTTTAAACGCTAGTTATGAGCAGCAGCGCTTAGGAAGCGTCGAGATCCTGCTCGATGAGGCCGGCGATCTTCTCAACGGCTTCTTCGTTGTCAGAGGTAACGGTGACCTCGTCGCCCTGCTCGGCACCGAGGGCCATGATCATCAGGGAAGAAGCCGCGTCGGTTTCGTTATCGTCATCTTCACCGACGAGGTTCAGGAAGATGTCCTCGTCGTATTCGCCGGCGGCGTCAGCGATGATGGAGGCAGGACGTGCGTGCAGTCCTACAGAGGAGCCCACCTTTACAGTCTTGGAAGCCATGGAAATTATCCTTTCTGTAGTTAATTTATCGTGATCCAGTGTACGAGCGTTTGGTTTATGCCGCCACGTTCTGGGAACCGGTTTTGGTCTCTGGAGCAGCCTTTTGCGCAGCTTGCTGGACGGTCTTATTGGGCCAGAATTGCTTCATGGCCAAGACCGCGACGGTGGATACCGTCACGCCGGCAAGGATGGCTACCAGGTAGGCCCAGAATGGGTCGATAGCGAAGGCAACGAAGATACCACCGTGCGGGGCGCGCGACTCGACCGACAGCGCCATGGAAATAGCACCCGTCACGGCGCCACCAGCCATCATGGAAGGGATGACGCGGAACGGATCGGCCGCGGCGAAGGGGATGGCGCCTTCGGAGACGAAGGATAGGCCGAGCAACCAGGCGGACTTACCGTTTTCCTGCTCGGCAGGGGTAAATAGCGACTTGCGGATGAAGGTTGCCAAGGACAGAGCGATGGGCGGCACCATGCCGGCAGCCATGACAGCGGCCATGATTTGCATGGAGGCTGCATCGCCGGTGGACAACCCTGCGGTGGCAAAGAGGTATGCGGCCTTGTTGACCGGGCCACCCAGGTCGACGCACATCATCAGGCCCAAGATGATGCCGAGCACTACGGCAGAAGACCCAGACATGGAAGACAGCCAATCTTGCAGGCCCTCCATCAGCGCGGCCAGTGGGGCGCCCAGCAAAAGGTACATCGACAGGCCAACGACGAGGGAAGTCAGCAGCGGAATGATGACCACCGGCATGAGGGAACCGAGCCAGCGCGGGACTTTCCAATTGCCAATCCACAGGGCGATAAAGCCGGCCAACAAACCGGTGACCAGGCCACCGATAAAGCCCGCGTCGAGGGTCACGGCGATAGCACCGCCGACAAAGCCCGGCGCAATACCAGGGCGCCCGGCCAAGGCGTAGGCGATATAGCCAGAAAGTGCGGCGACAATAAAGCCCATCGCGGCCTGGCCAATGGCAAAGAGAACCGCGCCTATATAGAGCCCGAACCCGGAGTTCTCGAACGACATGGTCTCGCCGTCGACGGTAATCTCATTGCCCGGCAGGTTGGACAGGGAATAATCCGTGGAAAGCGCCTGCCAGCCATTGGCCATATCGGCGCCGCCGAAGAGGAATCCGAGGGCCAAGAGAAGGCCGCCGGCGGCGACGAACGGCACCATGTAGGACACGCCGGTCATAATCGCCTGCTGGATGCGCTTGCCCCAACCCAGCGATTTTCCTTCTTCTTCTGCGGAGGAGGAAGAGGCGGTGCCAGAGACCTTTCGGGCATTTGGGTTCTTCGCCGCCGCGATGGCCTCGTCGAGCATCTTGCCGGGCTCGTTGATGGCCCGCTTGACGCCGGCTTCGATGACGGGCTTGCCCGCGAAGCGCTCGCGGTCGCGCACGCCAACGTCTGTGGCGAAGATGACCGCGTCGGCAGCGTCGATGGTGGACTGCGAGACCGATTCATTATTGGACGAGCCCTGGGTTTCGACGGTGAGATCGACGTCGTCGCGCTCGCCGGCGGTTTGGGTGAGGGCATCGGCAGCCATGTAGGTGTGTGCGATTCCGGTTGGGCAGGCCGTGATGGCAACGATGCGGGTAGCTTGCGCCGAAGCACCCGCGCTTGCCGATGCCCCTTCCGCAGCCCCAGCTGCAGCCTCCGCGGCGTCCTGCTTTTTCTTCTTCGGCTTTTCCGCGTTGACGACGGCTAAGATTTCCTTGACGATTTCCTCCTTCGTCGACGCGGTGCGCAGGGCCTCTAAAAAGTCCTTGCGTACGAGGGCGCGGGCGAGCTTAGAAAGAATCTGCAGGTGGGCCTTGCCACCGCCGGCGGGTGCCGCGATGAGGAAGACCAACTGGGCATCGCCGTCGGGGCCGGAAAAATCCACGCCGCGGGTAAGGCGGGCGAAAGCCAGGGTCGGCTCGGTGACGGCCTCGGAACGGCAGTGGGGGATGGCCACGCCGCCTGGCACGCCGGTGCCGGCCTTGGCCTCGCGGTCTATGGCGGGCTGGGCGAGGCCTGTGACCTCGGTTGCGCGCCCGGTATCGTGCACCAAGGTGGCGAGGTTGGTGATAACGGAGTCGACGCTATCGCCAAAGTCGGCGTCAAGCGCGACCAGTTCTGTGGTGATGAGATCGGATGCCATGATGGAAGGCTCCCTTAGTTATAGAGCGGAGATGGAGGTATGGGCGGTATCGAGTTCTTCGGGACGGGGGAATTGGGTGCCGGGTTTGGCGGCCGCGGCGGTGCCATAAGTCACCGAGAGCGCGAGGGAGAATGCCGGTCCTTGCCCCTGCGTGCGCCCCAGGAGGTATCCGGCCAATGCAGCATCACCTGCGCCAACGGTCGATTTCACCGTGACGGGAGGCGGGGTGGCAGCCCATGCGCCTTCTGCGTTTACCAGTACGGCACCGGCGCCGCCGAGGGTGACGAGCACTTCCTTGATGCCGCGACCCACGACATCCCTTGCAGCCTCCACGACCGGGCTGTAGTCCCCGGCCGCAGCGGCGCGCTCGAGGGCGAGGCCATCCTGGCCGGTTAGCTGCCCTAATTCGAAGCCGTTGGGTTTGATGAGATCCGGGGCGGTGGTAGCGAGCTGCATGGCGATGGCCCTCATCGGGGCATCAGAGGTATCCACGGCGATGCGCGCCTGCGGGGCGGCATTGCGGATCTCCTTGATGAGGTCGGTATACCAGCCGGCGTCAACGCCCTTGGGCAGCGATCCGGCAAGGGCTACCCAATCAGCGGATTGGGCATGGTGGGTAAGGATGGAAATGAGGTGGTTTTGGGTGGCATCGGAAAGCAGCGGGCCAGGGCCGTTGACCTTGGTGGTCGTGCCATCTGGCTCGGTGATGGTGGTATTGACGCGCACGCCGCCATCCATGTCCACGTGGGCATAGGGGAGGTGGACCTCCTGGATGAGGTTGATGAATGGATCGGCCGCGCGGGCGGGGAAGAGGGCGAGGGTTTCTTTCCCGGCGAGGTGCACGGCGTGGGCGACGTTGACGCCTTTGCCGCCGGCAACCTGGGTAACACTGGCGGCGCGGTGGACATCGCCTGAGGTTAGTGGCTGATTGAGCGCCAGGGTGGCGTCAATACTTGGGTTTGGGGTGAGCGTGAGGATCATCGAGAACTTATCCCTTTCGCAGAGTGCGTATATTGGGGGCCACACGCAGTCGGTCCGGTTAGAACTCGCGGTTAAGCCCGCCGTTAATGTTTATTCTTGCCCGATTGTGTTGGAAAGTCAATAGAAACCGTGTGGCATACATTGCATTTCTGTTGGATTTGTGATGATCTGGAAATAAATAAGCCGCTATCTTCGAAGGAAGTATCGCCATGGAAAATACGCTTCAGTCCACTGTTAAAGGAACCGGCGTTGTCGCTGGAGTTGCCTATGCAGAAGCCGTATGGGTGCGCCCCCGCCCGGAGCTGCCTACTGAAGGAAGTATTGACCAAGAGGCCAGCAGCGAAGCCGAATACGATCGCTTCCTCGAGGCAGTCGATGTCGTCGCCAGCCGCTTGGAAAACCGCGCCGCAGCCGCCGAGGGTCAAGCCTCGGAAGTACTGACGGCGACCGCCGGCATGGTCAAGGACCGCGGGTGGCACAAGGCCGTGCGCAAGAACATTCGCTCGGGCAAGAATGCCGAGTTCGCCACGGTGGGAGCCACGGATAAGTTCGTCACCATGTTTGAGGCGGCCGGCGGCGTCATGGCCGAGCGCACCACCGACCTGAAGGACGTGCGCGACCGCGTCATCGCCCAGCTGCGCGGCGAGCAGGAGCCCGGTTTGCCCATGGTGGAGGGCCAAGCGGTGCTTTTTGCCGATGACCTCGCGCCCGCCGATACCGCCACCCTGGATACCGCGCATATTCGCGCGCTCGTCACCGAACTGGGCGGGCCCACCAGCCACACCGCGATCATCGCACGCCAGCTCGATATTCCGTGCATCGTCGCCGTGGGAAATAAGCTGCGGGAGATTGAAAGCGGCACGCTCGTCTTCGTCGACGGTGCCCTAGGAACCGTGACGCTGGGCGCGGACGAGGAAGAATCCACTAAGGCGGTCGAGGAATACCGCGAGCGCGCCGCCCGCGTGGCCGAATGGACTGGGCCGACGCAAACCAAGGATGGCCGCCGCGTGCAGCTTTTGGCCAACGTGGCTGATGGCAACGCCGCCCGCATCGCCTCCGACTCGCAGGCAGAGGGCATTGGCCTCTACCGCACGGAGCTGTCGTTCCTGTCCGCGAGCGAGGAGCCTTCCGTTGACGAGCAGGCAAAAATCTACAAGAAGGTCTTTAACGCCTACCCCAATTCCAAGGTCGTGGTGCGCACCTTGGACGCTGGTTCCGATAAGCCGATTTCTTATGCCACGTTGTCCTCGGAAGAGAACCCGGCGTTGGGTGTGCGCGGTCTGCGCATTGCCCGCGATAACGAGTCCCTGTTGACGCGCCAGTTGGACGCCATCGCCCAGGCCGCGGAGTCCCGCGGCGACGATGCCGAAACCTGGGTCATGGCACCGATGGTGGCGACGTCGAAGGAAGCCCAGTGGTTTGCGGAGCTGTGCCGGGAGCGCGGACTGACCGCGGGCGCGATGATTGAGGTGCCCGCAGCAGCGCTGATGGCGGATAAGATCATGCCGCATCTGGACTTCGTATCCATCGGCACCAATGACCTCACCCAGTACACGATGGCCGCTGACCGCCTGTCGCCTCAGCTTGCGTACCTCACCGACCCGTGGCAGCCGGCCGTGCTGAGGCTTATCCAGCACACCTGCATTGCAGGGCACGAATACAACGTACCGGTTGGCGTGTGCGGCGAGGCTGCAGCCGATCCGCTATTGGCCTGCGTATTGACCGGCCTTGGCGTCAATTCCTTGTCGGCTGCGTCGACCGCAGTCGCCGGCGTTGGCGCCCAATTGGCCGAGCTGACCTTTGACCAGTGCCAACAGCTTGCCGATGCCGCCCTCAACTCCGAAGGCCCCTCCGCCGCCCGCGCCGCAGCGATGGAGCAGATAGAAAAGTTCAACTAACGGCCAAAGGTTTCGCCCTCCCTACCTCGGTGAGAAATGGCACCGGAGTAGGGAGGGCGAAGTCGTGCGCGTGTTGGAGCTATTCGCTGGCGAGCACGACATCGATCTCTCGCTCGCGCAGGGCGTCAACGAAGGATTCCGGTGCGCCGGAATCGGTGATGACGACATCGATATCGGCAATGGAAGCGAAGCTCACCAGATAGTCGTTGCCCAATTTGCTGGAATCAAACATGACCACGACCTTGTGGGCATTCGTGACGAAGGCAGATTTGATGGCTGCTTCTTGGGAATCGGCCGTCGACAAGCCGTGGTCGAGGGTCAGGGCATTAGTGCCGATGAAGGCGACATCGGCACGCATGAGCGCCATGGTGCGCAAGGCGGTATCGCCGACGACGGCTTGGGTGATAGCGCGTACGGTGCCGCCGAGGAGCTGGACATCGGGAACGCCGCTATTGGCTAGCGACAGCGCGATGGGCAGGCTATTGGAGACGATATTGAACTGCGCCTGCGGGTATTGCTGGCTGATGAGCTCGGCAAAGGTATTAATCGTGGTGCCGGCGTCCAAGAAGATGCTGCCGCCGCCAGGGGGAAGGAAATCGAGCGCGGCGTGCGCGATGGCAGCCTTGGCCCCAGATGCGGAACGCTGGCGGGTATCGAGGGTGAGCTCCGCGGTCTGGAACGCCTGCGAAGCCACGGCGCCACCGTGAACGCGGTGGACAACGCCCTCACGATCTAGCACGGCTAGGTCGCGGCGAATGGTTTCAGCAGTCACGTCGAAACGCTCCGATAATTCGGTGACGTTCACGCGACCCTCGACGGCAGTTTGGGACGCGATCTGGCGGCGTCGCTCCTCTGCGTACACAGACCCTCCTTGCTCCTTGCCTTCGTCCGGGCGGTTACTCCATCTGCGAATGCAGGCGTTCGGTGAAAGCTAACTGATGTGGGATTTCTCCCTCCATTGTGTCAAAATTCGGCGGTAATCGGACGAAAACAAAAATTAGGGTGTGCGCCGTTGTCTGGTTTGGGATGAAAGCCGCAGGTCAGTCAGCTATATTTGCCCTAGTTGAAAGCCAACCCTAGTAGCGCTTAACTTACAGATCCGTTATTTCGGGGGTGCTTTTTCAATAAGTCCCGCGCGCTTAAGTTGGCTTTTGGGGCGCGATTGCGAGGCAGAAAGGCATGGAATGTGTTAAAACTCGTAGGCCCTGCTCCCCAAGCAGGGGAAACAGGGCAGCGTACTAAGTGCAAAGAGCGGGTTTCAAGAAAGCGGGCGCAGAGTGCAGGCGGCGACAACAGCCGCAGGCGAAAACTCGCGTGCGGCTTGGTTAACGTAGCTTGCCGGGGCTTAGAGTTTGCGGAAGACGGATACTACCTTGCCCATAATTTCCGCATCATCGCCGTTGATGGGCGGGTAGGCATCGTTGTGCGGAAGGAGCCATACGCCAGAGGAATCGCGGTGGAATTCCTTGACGGTGGCCTCGGAGCCATCGAGAAGCGCGGCGACAAACTCGCCTTCCTCAGCCACCGATTGCGACCGAATGATGACCCAGTCGCCGTTGAGGATGCCGGCATCCTGCATGGAATCGCCCACGACCTGCAGCATATAGAGCTCGCCCCCGCCGACGACCTCGTCTGGCATGGGGAAATACGTGTCGATATTTTCCTCTGCGGTGATTGGTGCACCGGCGGCGATGCGGCCAACGACGGGAATATAAGCTACGGCGGCAGACTCTTCAGGGCCGCGGGCAGAGGTATCGGGGATCTCCTTAGACTTGCGGCCCGGCTTCTTTTCGGCGTCGTCAGTGTTGAGGTGGCGTACGTCGACCGCGCGGGGCTTATTGGGATCGCGGCGCAAGAAGCCCTTTTCCTCAAGCTGCTTGAGCTGATAGGCCACGGATGAGGTGGATTGCAGGCCGGCGGCGTCACCAATTTCGCGGATGCTGGGCGGGTAACCGCGGAGCATCACTGCATCGCTGATGACGTTAAGGATGCGGCGTTGCCTTTCGGAAAGGGAGGCGTAATCGTTCTTTGCGGTGCTTGCTTTCTTGCGGCCCATGTGCGGCTCCTAGCTAGGGGGTCTGAGGTTTCTGCGTTCGTAGCTTGAAAAGGGACTGGGTGACACCTGCGTGCCATAACTCATTTGTAGCACGAAAAGTACAAGCGTTCGAGATTTACGCGAAAAACTGGACAGGTTTTCGAAGGGGTGCTATAAATCGAACATAGAAACAGTCTCGAACACAGGAGCGACATTGAGCTCTTGCTGTGTCAAGGGGCCGCTTTAGACTTACGGCGGTCGTCGAAAGGAAAGCAATGTCTCAACTACTTAACTCTCGCAATAACATGGTTAAACAACGCGCGGCACGTCCACAGATCGTCCCTTCAGCCGCCATTTGGGATATTGATGATCAAAGCTGGGGCGTGCAGCATTCTCCTTCCGAAAAGAGGGAAATCAGGACCTTAAATTCCGTATATCGAACGAATCGTGAAGGTTATTCGAATACGTGGACTGATGAAAGTTTCTTACCTGATTTCGCGAACAGGCCGATGAAAGAAGACGATGCGCAAAGTTCGCGCAAGAATTACCTCCTTGGTGCAGTATTTGGCGCTGCCGTATTTTTCGGCACGATTGCCGGCGGGCTGATGGGTACGAATGCTGAAACGCCGACTGATCCTGGCGCTTCGGTACAGCAAGTAGAAGCAGCGATCGGTCAGTAGCGCTGCGTGTACTAAAGCAGGCCACTAAAGCAGGCACTTCGGGGTTTAAGGCTTGGAGCCTTGTTAGGCAGCAGCTTGTTTACCAGCGGCAGATAGGGCCTGCTTGCTTCACGGAGACCGGCACGCGAGCAGGAGAGGTCTTTCGCAATGATGTCAGGTTTTTGGCTTGGCCTTGGGAGGTAAACTAAACCGAGAAGCTAAATTAGCGAAAGGACTAGTGTGTACTGCCCGTTTTGCCATAACGAACAATCCCGCGTTATTGACTCGCGCGTGGTTGATGCTGGCGCATCGATACGGCGCCGGCGGGAGTGTGCTTCCTGCAAGGGGCGCTTCACCACTGTGGAAAAGGCCGTACTGCTGGTTGTTAAGAGAAATGGCCTTGCTGAGCCATTTAGCCGGGATAAACTCATTCGGGGCGTTAGGCGCGCGTGCCAGGGTCGTGACGTTAGCGATGATGCCTTAAAAAAGTTGGCCCAAGAGGTTGAGGAAACGGTGCGGGGGCATGGTTCCTCGCAGGTGAATGCCAACGAAATCGGGCTAGCGATTCTCGAGCCGCTGCGTGACCTAGACGAGGTTGCATATCTGCGCTTTGCCTCGGTGTATAAATCATTCGAGAGCGCGGATGACTTTGAATCGGAGATTCGTTTGATGCGGCGCCGCGATCGCGGGGACCTTTAAACTGCGCAGTGTAGGACGATTTCTCAGCCGTGATACGGCCGTTCCTGCGCAGGATCGAAGCAGTCTTAAATGGCATTTTGTGCGCATGATTCCGCTAGAGCCTGCCCAATGTTCACGCCGCCGGCGGCCGAGTAAGCAGATTTTTAGCTTAGGTACGGCCGGCCGGGTGGCCAGCCAGCAGACCGAGCGGCCAGCAGGCCGGACGGCTAGCCAGCGGACCGGGCGTCCGTAGCGGGGAGCCGGGGTCCTCGGTCGGCGGTGGGACCGTGACGTTGGGGAGACTAGCGCAGCTTATCCACCGCTTTTTGAATCCTCCGCAGGGATACTGCGTGGGCCGTGCCGAGGCGCTGGGCAAAAAGCGAGACCCGCAATTCCTCAATCATCCAGTGGATGTCCTTGACCTCGCGGGTCTTTTCGCGGCCCGCGGGAAGGTTTCGGAGGCGGTTTGCTAGGTAGGCCTTGGCATTATCGACCTCTGCTTGGCGGTCCGCATCGCGATCCGGATCGAGCGACATGTCCTCCAAGCGGATGCGCATTGCCTGGATGTAGCGGGGAAGGTGGCGCAGGTGCGCGGCTCCGTGCACGGTGATGGCATTCGGCGGAAGAAGGAAATTAAGTTGGTTTTCCATATCGTTGATGGCGGGACCGTCCCACTGGGAAAGCTCGGCGCGGAGGTTGGAGTACTCAGCCAAGCCAGGCGCGATCGAGACGATTGATTGTCGCACGCGGCCGGGGACCTGCGGTTTCACGGTATCCTTGAGCTCGGAAAACGCCTCTGGCGAGCGCACGGGGCCGCCGGCTTCGAGCATGAGGTCGCGGATTGCCGCTACGCGGGCGTCATTCACCAGCCCGTCTGCGCCGCTATGCGGATAAGAATCCACGGCAACGCGTTGCTGCAAGGGAAGCCCCTTGACCATTTGCGCGGTCGAGACGGAAATCTCGCGCATCAAAAGCGTGAGGGTGGTGGTGACCATGGCGGCATCGGCAGCCGCCTTGGTGGGATGAGCCTTAAGCTCGACGCCTTCCTTGGTAGCCACCAATGCTGGGTAGGCGGTGACCTCGTGGCCATCGACGGTGGTGGTGACGGTCTCGTCAACGGTGCCGAGGGTATCGTCGGTCCACTCGCTGACCGCGGTGGATTCGGCGGTGCGGCTTACCCGCGAGACGGACGATTTAATGTGGCCGGCCTGGCGCTCGCGCAGGGCGGCAAGGTCCCTATCGGAATCGATGATGGTGCCACGCTTGTCGATGGCCGCGTAATTCATCCGCAAATGTTCCGGCAGCTTGTCCGGTTGGAAGTCGGAGGCGTTGATGCCGTGGCCGCCGAGCTCGCGCAGGACATCGGCAAGCTGCTGGGTAAGCGGTCCTTCGAAGGGGATGAGGCGTTCCATGGCGCGTTCGGCAAATTCTGGGGCGGGCACGACGGTGCGCCGCAGGGCCTTGGGAAGGGAACGAATAAGCTCGTTGACGAGCTCGAGCCGCAGGCCGGGGACGAGCCAATCGAAGCCTTCGGTATCGAGGCCGGCAAGCATGGGAACGGGAACCATGACGGTGACGCCATCGAGGGGATCGCCGGGCTCGAATTTATAGGTCAGCTCGTAATCGATGGAGCCCTTGCGCCAGTGATCGGGGAAGGAGACTTCGGTGACGTCGTGGGAGTCATCGACAAGCGTGGCTGGGTCGAAATTCAGCAGATCGGGTTTCTGGCGGCGCTTTTTCTTCCACCAGGAATCGAAATGCCGGCCCGTGGTGACCTTGTCTGGAATGCGCTGGTCATAGAAATCAAAGAGGGTATCCTCATCCACGATGAGGCCACGGCGGCGGGCCTTTTCCTCGTACTCGGCGGCCTCATCAAGGGCCTGCGCGTTTGCCTTGAGGAAGTCATGATGCGCATTCCACTCGCCGGCGATAAGCGCATTGCGGATGAACATATCGCGCGCAGCGACGGGATCCACGCGGTGATAGGGCACGGTGCGATCCGCGACGATGGGCACGCCGTAGAGCGTGGACTTCTGGTGTGCGATGGCGGCCGCGCGCTTGCGGGACCACGTGGGATCGGAATAGTTGTGTTTGAGCAGGTCGGCGCCGAGCTTTTCCACCCACGATGGGTCGATAGCGGCGACGTCGCGGGCCCAAAGCCGAGAGGTTTCGACGAGCTCAGCCGCCATGAGGAACTCCGGCGGCTTTTTGGATAAGGCGGAACCTGGAAAGACGAGGAAGCGGGTATTGCGCGCGCCGTGGAACTCCTTGGAATTACCGTCGCGGGCGCCGATATTGGATAGCAGTCCGGATAGCAGCGCGATGTGAATATCGTCGGAGCGGCGCTCGGTGGCTTCTTGGTAATCCCACCCCAGCTGCTTGGAGACGTCTTTGAGCTGGCGGACCAAGTCGAACCACTCGCGGATGCGCATGTAGTGGAGGAACTCCTGCTTCATGCGCTTGCGGAACTTATTGCCCGATTGCTCATTGCGGGTCTGCTTGATGTAATCCCACAACTTCAGCATGGACAAAAAGTCAGAGGTCTTGTCCTTAAAGCGCGCGTGCGCCTGATCGGCTTGCGCTTGGTAGTCCAGCGGGCGTTCGCGCACGTCTTGGATGGTCATGGCGGCAACGATGATGATGACATCGTGGAGGCAGCCGTTGGTATGGGCCTCGATAAGCATGCGCGCCATGCGTGGATCGAGTGGGATGCGGGCCAAGTTGCGGCCGGTTTCGGTCAGCGTGGGCTTCTCGTGCTTATCCTGGAGCGCCCCGAGCTCGTGGAGGAGGTTGAGGCCATCGCGAATGGCCTTGAACTGGGGTGGCTGGAGGAAGGGGAATTGCTCGATATCGCCGAGCTTGAGCGAGACCATCTGCAAAATGACGCTGGCCAGGTTGGTACGCAGGATTTCCGGGTCAGTAAATTCCGGACGGCTTTGAAAGTCCTGCTCGCTATAGAGGCGGATGGCGATGCCATCGGCGACGCGGCCGCACCTACCGGAGCGCTGGTTAGCAGAGGCCTGCGAAATCGGCTCGATGGGCAGGCGTTGCACCTTGGTCCGCGTGGAATAGCGCGAGATGCGCGCAGTGCCGGTATCCACGACGTAGCGGATCCCGGGTACGGTCAGCGAGGTTTCGGCGATATTGGTGGCCAAAACGATGCGCCGCCCGCGGTGATTGCTAAATACGCGGTGTTGTTCCTGGTTGGATAGGCGCCCGAAGAGGGGAGCAACCTCGACGTTTTTCCATTTTTTGGCCTCGATGGCTTCCATGGCATCGCGGATATCGCGCTCGCCGGGGAAAAAGCAGAGGATATCGCCGTCGCCTTCTGCCATGAGCTCCTCGATGGCCTCGGTTAAGCCATCGAGCGGGTCTTGATCCACCAGCTTTCCACCGGCCTCGAATTCGAGGGGACGGTAGCGGATTTCTACCGGGTACGTGCGCCCGGAGACCTCAATGATGGGCGCGGGGGTGCCATTGGGTTGGGCGAAGTGCTCGGCAAAACTTTCCGGATCGATGGTTGCGGAGGTGATGATCACCTTGAGATCGGGCCGCTTGGGAAGCAACCTCTTGAGATACCCCAAGAGGAAATCGATATTCAGCGAGCGCTCGTGCGCCTCATCGATAATGATGGTGTCGTATTTATTAAGGAAGCGATCGCGCTGCATTTCCGCTAGCAGGATGCCGTCCGTCATGAGTTTTACGGCGGTGTTATCAGAGACCTGGTCATCGAAGCGGATGGCGTAGCCCACCGACTCCCCAATGTCTTGGTCGAGCTCGGAGGCGATGCGCTCGGCGACGGTCCGCGCGGCGATGCGGCGCGGCTGCGTATGGCCGATAAGGCCGCGGCGGCCCCGGCCGATGTCGAGGCAGATCTTGGGGATCTGCGTGGTCTTACCAGAACCGGTTTCGCCAGCGATGATGACGACTTGGTTTTCTTCAATCGCTGCGGCGATATCGTCCTTGCGGGCGCTGACTGGCAGGGAATCGGGGTAGGTGAGTTGGGGGACGGCGGCATCGACAAGCGCGAGGCGATCTGCGGCAGCCTGGATATCCTGGCCGATTTCGCGCAGGGCCTTGGGGGCGCGTGCCTTCGACAGGCGGCGGCGGAAGCTGCGGGCCTCGGCGATGGTGACGTTGTCTAATGCTGCAAAAAGTTCATCGCGGCTAGGAGCCTGCGACGTCGTGGTTTCATGCTGTGTCATGGCTAATCTATGAGCTTACCCCGGTTACGTGGAGTGGAAAAAGTTGCTATTGTGAAAGCACTTATCTCAACGATACTTTTCTCGTTGCGCCCAACCCGAATGCAGAAGGAAGGCACCGCTGATGAACGACGATAAATCCGGTGGAAATGACGATTTTCCGCGCTATGAACCGACTGACCACCCAGAAGATCAGCCGAGCTACGGAAGCCTGCCGTCCTATGGCGGCAGCCACGAGAGTGGCAGCCACGAAAGCTCCGGAAACCAAGGATATGCGGGCTACCAAGCACAGGATAATACCGTAAATTCCGGCGGGTTTACCGGAAAGCCCTCGGCCATTGATTCGATTTCGTGGGCCTTTCGCACGGTATCTAAGAATTGGAAATTGTGGATCCTCGGTGCCTTGCTCGTTGGCGTCATTGTCATCGCTTTTTCCGGCGTAAGCATAGCCGTTGCTCCCGCAGAGGGTGCGGATGCCTCCGGTGCGGGATCCATTGTGCAGATCGTGTCCTACGTGATCATGGCCGTCGTCACCTTGTTGGTGATGCGGCTGGCGCTCTTCCAGATCGATGATCCGCGCACTGGGTGGAGCTATGTGGGCAAGGAAGTGCGGTGGTGGCAGCCGCTGGCGATCATGATCATCATCGGCATTATTACCTCGGTAGTAATGTTCATCTTCGTTGGTGGCTCGATTTTCCTCGGCCCAGACGCGGGCACCAACGCCACCGAGGACGAGGCATTGGAAGCCATGGCGGGATTTTTCGGAGTCATGGCTGTAGT
This sequence comes from Corynebacterium sp. MSK204, assembly GCF_030229885.1. Classification (NCBI taxonomy): domain Bacteria; kingdom Bacillati; phylum Actinomycetota; class Actinomycetes; order Mycobacteriales; family Corynebacteriaceae; genus Corynebacterium; species Corynebacterium sp. MSK204. The sequence continues at coordinate 173,541 of NZ_JASPGQ010000001.1, forward strand.
GGCTCTCATCGGCCTATTCATCCAGCCGCTTTATATGCTGATGCAGTGGTTTGCAGCCGACGGTGACGGGGTTGGCCAGGCCATTAAGAACGGGTTTAAGGCCGGTAAAGGAAACTACGGCCAGCTCTTGCTGCTGACGGTGCTCAACGCGCTGATCACCATTTCCGGCGGCATCCTATTACTGGTTGGCTTGATTGTCGCCGTACCGGTTACGGTACTGTCTACGGCTTATCTGTTCCGCCAGTGTGCGGGCCGCGCGACCGGCCAAGCTGCGTAAGCGCTTAACTATTGTTGAAGGCCACCGAGGTATTGCTTCGGTGGCCTTCAACGTGTGTGGCGATTTAGTGCTCGAGCGAGCGGGCGAGGGCATTTTCATAAGCGGCGGTAATCAGGGTACCGAATTCGCGGAACTCTTCACTGCGTGCGGCAGAGGAGCGGAAGACGAGGCCGATTTCGCGCTCGGCGGTGACATCGGGGTCAAAGTAAGCTATGCCGAGGTTCTTGCCGTGGCATTCGGTGGCCAAAGCGGACTTGGGGATAAGGGTGCAGCCGAGCCCGCCCATGACCAACTGCATAATAGTGGTCAGTGATGAGGCGCGCGTGACGGAATTCGTTGCCTCTGCCGGGTTGACGTGGGCGTGCCGGCAGAGATCGACGATTTGGTCGCGGAGACAGTGGCCATCGTCAAGCAGCAGCAAATCCAAGTCCCGCAACTCCGCAACCTGGACGTCCGTACGCCCGGCGATGGGGTGATCGGGTGGGCTGACGAGGGCGAAGTCCTCGGTGTACAGAGGGCTGTCGACCATGCCCGTGGCCTCTGAAGGCAAGGCGAGGACGGCTAAATCGAGGTTGCCGTTGCGCAGGCGCGCGATGAGGTGCTGGGTTTGCTCCTCCACAAAGCGCGGCTCAAGTTCTGGGTAGGTCTCCGTAATCATCGCCAGCAAGTCCGGGAGGATATACGGGGCGATGGTTGGGATGACGCCGATGGTCAGCGGGCCGGACAGCGTGCCATGGGCGCCGCGGGCGTGCGCGAGGAAGGTATCGGCGGCCTCGAGGGTGGACTTGGCATAGGGCAATAGCGTTTCGCCGGCCGAGGTTACGATGACCTTGCGGGTGGAGCGCTCGATGAGTTGCACGCCGAGCCCCTGCTCGAGCGCTACCAGGCCCTGGGAGAGGGAAGGCTGAGAGATCTCCAGCTTCGCGGCAGCGGTGCCGAAGTGCTTATTTTCCGCCACGGTGACAAACGTGCGCAGCTGGGCAAGTGTTGGTCGATACTCTTTATTATGCATGCCTATCACTCTAACATTTATCTATAGGATTAGCTATTGACGTGACCGGAATTAATGGTATTGTCTTTGGTGTTGGGCCGGAGAGGGTCCGGCCCGTGGTCCTTGGCACAGGACTGTCGGAAACTTAAAAAAGATTACCCTTTTAAGAAGGAGTTGAAGAACATGCCTATCATGACCGTTGGCGAAAAGTTCCCAGAATTCGACCTCACCGCCCTAACCGGCGGCGACCTGCACAACGTTAACGCTAGCCAGCCAGAGGACTACTTCGAGCAGGTTTCTCTGGACAAGTACGAGGGCAAGTGGAAGGTCGTCTTCTTCTACCCCAAGGACTTCACCTTCGTGTGCCCGACCGAGATCGCTGCCTTTGGCAAGCTGGACGAAGAGTTCCAGGACCGCGACACCCAGGTGCTGGGCGGCTCCACCGATAACGAGTTCGCTCACTTCAACTGGCGCGCAACCCACCCGGACCTGAAGGACGTTCCGTTCCCGATGTTCTCCGACGTGCGCCACGACCTGATTCGCGCACTGGGCGTAGAAAACGCTGACGGCGTTGCTGACCGCGCAACCTTCATCATCGACCCAGATGGTGTCATCCAGTTCGTCTCCGTTACCCCGGACGCTGTGGGCCGTAACGTTGACGAGGTCCTGCGCGTCCTCGACGCACTGCAGTCCGAAGAGGTCTGCGCCTGCAACTGGGAGAAGAATGACCCAACGAAGAACATCGACAAGATGGACGTCGTTCAGTCCCAGCTTTAAGCATTAGTTACGCGTGAGCGCTGTCCCCGCCCCATGAGGCGGGGAGGGCCCGCACCCGACTTGCAATTTAAGTTACTGAGAAAAGATTGAGAAGGAGAAAGACTGTGTCTATCGAGAACTTGAAGTCAGCACTGCCTGAGTACGCCAAGGATCAGAAGCTCAACCTCGGCGCGTTGACCCGCACCACCGAGCTGGATGAAGAGCAGCTGTGGGGCACCCTGCTGGCCTCGGCGGCAGCTACCCGCAATGACACCGTGATTTCTGAAATCGCGGAAGAGGCGCAAGAGCACCTCTCTGAGGAAGCCATCAACGCCGCTTACGGCGCTGCCACCGTGATGGCAATGAACAACGTTGCCTACCGCGCCAAGAGCTGGTTGGGCGATGACTACGCACAGGTTAAGTTCGGCCTGCGGATGAACTTCATCTCCAAGCCGGGCGTGGAAGACGCTAACTTCGAGCTGTGGAATATCGCCGTGTCCGCTATCAACGGCTGTGAGCACTGCTTGGGCGCCCACACCCAGAAGATCAACGATGCTGGCGCGACCAAGGAGCAGGTCTGGGAGGCCATCAAGGTTGCTTCTGTCATTCAGGCAGTCGCACAGGCCGTCCAGATTGAGGCTGCACGCTAAAAGCGCTGCTTAATTAGCCTTGAGAATAAGCCACCCCCGCGCGCTGCTTTCGGTTTCCCATAGGATTCCGGGTGCAGCGCAGGGGGGTGGCTTTTATCGTTTTAGCTAACCCGCGTGTGATTAATACTCGACGCGCAACTCCGACAGGCGGACTTCACCGGCTTCATCGGAGGCATCCAGATCGACCGTGGCGACGAATTGATAGGCGCGATCTCCTGCCGGGTCCTTGATAATTTGCCGCACGGGCCAGCTGCGGGAGCTGGATTCTTCCAACCGGAAGTACTCCGGGCCGCGCGCCTCAGGGCCGGTATCAATATCGTCGTATTCGTCAAAGTAGTCATCCAAGACGGCGCCAAAATCGGGGACCTCGTCCAGATAATCCAATACCTCGGCCAGGCGGTCTTCTTCCTCCAGCGCGAAGAGTTGCGCGAGGCGGAACATGTAATTGCGCACCATGATGCCAAAGGCGCGTCGGTTAGCGGTAAGCGCAGTAGGATCTTCGACGCCGAAGGCCAGCTCGCGGTCGAGCGTATCTTGATCGATGGGGGAGTCCTCGCCGACCATCTGCGCCCATTCATCGACAAGCGAGGAATCCACCTGGCGGATAAGCTCGCCCAACCAGATAATGATGTCTTCAATTTGGGGCGTCGTATATTCATCGGGGATGGACTGTTTGAGGGTGCGCCAGGCATCGGTGAGGTAGCGGAGAATAACGCCCTCAGACCGGGCTAAGCCGTAAGTGGCCACCAAGTCTGAGAAGGTCATGGCGTTTTCCACCATGTCGCGCACCACGGATTTGGGCCGCAGCTCGAATTCCTTCACCCACGCATTGGTCTCCGCAAAGGTATCGTAGGCCTGCTCGAGCAGCTCCTCTAGGGGCTTGGGCCAGGTAATATCCTCCACGATATTCATGCGGTCGGTGTAGTCCACCCCGTCCGCCTTGAGGGCGGCAATTTCCTCCCCGCGCCGCTTCTTCTGCTGGGCCTGCAGCACCTGCCGGGGATCATCGAGGATCGCCTCAAAGACCGAGATCACATCAAGGTGATAGCTTTCCGCCTCCGGGTCCAACAGGGAGAGCGCGGCCAAGGCAAAGGGGCCGAGGGGCTGGTTCAGGGCAAAGTCGCGCGGCAACTCCCGCACGAGGTGGTAGGGGCGGCCGTAGATATCCAGCCCCTTGGTGGATTTTTGGACCACCCCGGAATCCACCAATCCACGGAAGAGGTCGAGGGCGGTGAGGATATCTTTATTCTGCTTGCTGCGGGGATCGTGATTATCGCGCAAGAGGTGGCGCATATGCGCATAACCATCGCCGTGGCGGGCTAAGACATTGAGCAGCATCGAATTCGAGACCCGGAATTGCGAGGTCAACTGCTCTGGTTCTGCTTCCGTCAGCCGCGCAAAGGTCTTCTCGGACCAAGAGACTTCGCCCTCGCGTGCGGACTTTTTCTTAAGCTTCTTGAGCCGCTTCGGGTCATCGCCAATGCGCCTGCGGGCCTTGGCATTTTCAATCTCATGTTCGGGGGCCTCGACGACGACGGTGCCTTCCGTGTCGTAGCCCGCACGCCCAGCGCGCCCCGCAATCTGGTGGAATTCGCGGGATTTCAAGATGCGCTGGCGTTGCCCATCAAATTTGGCCAGGCCGGTCATCAATACGGTGCGGATGGGCACATTGATGCCCACTCCCAGGGTATCGGTACCGCAAATGACCTTGAGAAGGCCGCGTTGCGCGAGGCGCTCCACAAGCCGCCGGTACTTGGGCAGCATTCCCGCGTGGTGGATGCCAATGCCCTTGCGAAGCAACTTTGAGAGGTCTTTGCCAAAGGCAGTGGTAAAGCGGAACCCGCCGATTTCTTCAGCGATGTTTTCCTTTTCCTCTTTGCTAATGATGCCAGACAGCGAGGTCAGGGCTTGGGCCCGTTCGGCGGCCTCGCGCTGGGAAAAGTGCACAACGTAAATGGGCGCCTTATTATGAGCGAGTAGCTCTTCGATGGTTTCGTGCACCGCGCTAAAAACATACGAGAAATCCAGCGGCACCGGGCGGGTGGACCCAGCCACCAGATTGGTCTCGCGCCCTGTGCGGCGGGTGAGATCTTCCTGCAGCCAGTCGGTATCACCTAGCGTGGCCGACATTAAGAGGAATTGCGCCTTGGGCAGTTCTAGGAGCGGCACCTGCCATGCCCAGCCGCGATCAGGATCGGAGTAGTAGTGGAATTCATCCATCACCACCTGGTCGATGTTGGCCTCGGCGCCATCGCGAAGCGCGATATTCGCAACGATCTCGGCGGTGGCGGCGATGATGGGGGCGTTGCCGTTTACGGTGGCATCGCCAGTCATCATGCCCACGTTCTCCGCGCCGAAGATTTCACACAGCGCAAAGAACTTCTCGCTTACCAGCGCCTTAATGGGCGCGGTATAAAAGCTCCGCTGCCGGCGGGCGAGGGCGATGAAGTGGGCGGCGTTGGCCACCATGGACTTTCCCGAACCCGTTGGGGTCGCGAGGATAACGTTATCTCTGGCCAGGATACCGAGCAAGGCCTCCTCCTGCGCGGGATATAGATTGATTCCCTTGCTGGTGGTCCACGAGTTAAAAGTATCCCAAATGGCCTCATCGATGAGGGACTCGGGGACTTCCGTTAAATCTGGCAGCTGTTGAGATAAGTTCACCCCCACCACCTTAGCGGCGATGGGGGCGGGTTCGTTAGATATCGTCGCCTAAGTCTCTGTCATCGTCATCGTCGGCAGAGTCTTCGCGGTCATCGATATCCGTGTGAATAATCTCCTCGCTATCGTCTTCATCGAGCGAGGCGAGGAAGGCTTCGAATTCTTCGCTGATTTCCTCAGCGCTGGGCACGGCTTCCTCGCCCGGCATGATGGCTTGCGGGTGCTCCTGGCGGTAGCGTTCCATGAAGGCATCGTACTGCTGCTCCAATTGCTGGACCACGCCCTCAATCTCTTCGGAGCCATTGACCTGCTCATCCAGCTGGCCCTCGACGCGGGAAATATCCGCCTCGATGCTGCCCAGCGGGATATTGAGTTGGGCGGCCTTAGCCACAGAGCCAAGGAGCTCCAGGGTCGCCTGCGGGTAGGGGGACGCGGCCAAGTAGTGCGGCACGTGCGCGGTATAGCCCGCCACCGTCCGGCCCTTATCCGCTAGGGCCTTTTCTATATAGAGCGCCGCGGCGCCCGGAACCATCATGGTCGAATCCATCTTGACCATGCTGTCCGTCAGGCGGGAGGCAGTACCGTGCGCGGTGACCACGGTGGGGCGGGTGTGCGGTACGGGCATCGGCGCAGCGTAGAGCATGATGGTGTCTTCAATATCGAATTTCTCCACCAGCTTGACCACCGCCGTGGTAAATGCGTCCCAGCGCATATCCGGCTCGGGGCCAGACAGAAGGAGGAAGGACTTGCCGGAATTATCCCGGAGCACCTTCAAGCCCAAATCCATGGGTTCTACCTCGAGTGCCCGGTCATTATCGATGGTGACGGCGGGGCGGCGGGAGCGATAATCGATGAGCTCATCAGAGTTAAAGGAGGCTAGCTGGCGGTTTTCCAGCGCGGCCTTGAGGTGATCGGCGCTCGACTCAACGGCCTGGCCCGCATCGGCATAGCCGTGCATGGCAACAATCATGGTGGGGCCTTTTCCTTCACCGGAATTGTCCTTGACCACCGGAGCGGGGTACTCCAATTCGTACATGCTGCGCTCTTCTTCGTGCATGATGTGTTACCTCCTTGGTCTCTTAATCTAGATCAACGACCGCCAGGACCGCACTATTCCCACACGCACTCAGTTCAGTGTTCGCGGAGTAGTTAAATAACCCATTATGCCCTAACGAGGCAACCGGCGCTAGGGCCGGTGCGGCGGGCCTGTGCATAACTGCTTGCCGATGCCCCCTTCCACCCACCTTATCCACAGATTTCGGCCCTCTGCCCGCGCTGGGCTTTCGGCAGTTGCCGCGGGCCCCGAAGCTAGAAGCCATGAAGATCACAACACCACTACAGCCCATCCGTACACCCGGCGATATCCTTGCCAATATTCCAGGAATCCTCGGATTCTTCCCAGCAGAGTCCATCGTGCTCATCTCCATCGAACCAACCCCAGCAGGCCGCACCATGGGTCCTGTCGCGCGCATAGACTTGTCCGATGTCCCCGCCGCCCTGCCAGAAATCATGAGCGCCTTTCACTGCGGCAACCCGGAAGTAGTCCTAGGCTTTATCATTTCCCAGCGCGAGGAAGTAGAGCTCTGGGAGATGATCGAATCGCTCTACCACTTCGAAGATGACGAGGGCACCGGAATCGATGCCTGCTGGCTGGTAGAAGAAATTGCAACGTCCACCGCCTACGACCTCGTCTTTGGCTTTAGCACCGGAAATGGCAAGGGCCCTATGCAGGCGTGGACTGAGGGAACCATTCCCGCTATTTCCACCAGTTCCTCTATGCGCGCCTGCGTAGAAAACGGCACCTTGCCGGAGCTTTCCCGCGACGAGCTTGTCCAACAATTCGCCCCGCACAACCCTTACTTCGGGCACGAAGAAATCGGGTCCATGCAGCGCTGCGCTGAGGAATTGTCGCGGCAGATGCGCGCCGGCCACGGCTACGGCACAACGGATCCAACGCGGGTGGTCCAACACCTCATCGCGGATGTGCAGTATGTATTAAGCGAGGTAGAGACGCTGGAAGAGACCCTAGACAACGAAGAATTACTCTGCGTGGGAGCGATGTGGATGTCGACGACGTGGATGCGCGACTTGGTCATCCGGGACCTCGTCGAATCCCCGCACGCGGCCGGTACCTTGCTCCTCGCCACGGCGCGCACCTTTGGCGGCACCATCCGCTTTAACGCGCTGGCGCTATTTGCCGCGACCCAGGTGGCGCAGAAATTCGGGCTCTATGCCGGCCCGGCGCTTACCGTCGCCATCGATGAGGCACCGGGGCACAATTTAAGCCAGCTCATCGCCCAGGCCTATCGCAGCGGAATGGGAGAACGCCTCATTACCAGCCTGAGCCGCGGTTGTGACGCGGCGCGGGAGGCAGCAGGTATTGATGCCGATGGCTTTGTGTAGCCCCGCGCTTTAGCGCCGCGCCGAATGCGCCCGATCGCCCAGCTGGCGCGTGAAATTCCACGCGTCGGTCACGATGGTTTCCAGGTCGGTGCGCTGGGGATTCCAGTCCAGCTCCCGCTTGATCTTATCTGAGGAGGCAATCAGCGTGGCTGGGTCTCCGGCACGGCGCGGGGCGATCTCCGCCGGGATCTCGTGGCCGGTGACTTTCCGGCACATCTCGATGACCTGCTTGACGGAGTATCCCTCCCCGGAACCCAAGTTATAGATCCGGTGGGTGCCAGGGGCATTGCTGTGGAGGGCAAGCACGTGGGCATCGGCAAGATCGCGGATGTGGATGTAGTCGCGCACCGGCGTTCCATCCGGGGTATCCCAATCCGTGCCAAACATGAAAATCTTATCGCGGTGCCCCAGAGCAACCTGCAGGACAATGGGGATGAGGTGGGTTTCAATCTCGCGGTTTTCGCCGATAGAGCCGTAGGCGCCAGCGACGTTGAAATAGCGCAGGGACGTTGCCGCGAGCCCAAAGGCCTGTGCAAAAGAGGTAATCATGTAGTCGATAGCCAATTTGCTAGCGCCATAGGGGTTCGTGGGCTGGGTCGGCATGTCCTCAGTAATAGGGACCTGCTCCGGTTCGCCGTAGGTGGCTGCGGTGGAAGAAAAGACGAGGCTTTTGACATCGTTATCGCGCATGGCGTTGAGCAAGCGCAACGTGGTTACGACGTTGTGCTGCCAATATTCGTCCGGCTTTTCCACGGATTCACCGACGAGCGAGCGGGCGGCGAAGTGGAGGACGCCCTCGAAGCCACCCTCACCCAGTACCTCTGCGGCTTTGTCGGCCACATCGCCTTCTACCACGCGGGCCGAGGGCGGCACGGCATCCCTATTGCCCGTAGAAAAGTTATCGATAATGGTGACGTCGTGGCCTTGCTCAACGAGGACTGCGGAACACACGCTTCCGACATAGCCAGCACCGCCGGTAACCAAAAGCTTCATGGCCTAGACCTCCACGCGCACGGCGTGTGCGAGATCATCTGCCAAGGTGATGACCTTACCCGAGGGAGTGGTAAGCGAAATCGTGCCGCCATTATTGACCACGGTGACCTCGGTACCGATGCGGATGCCAGCCTCTGCGAGTTCCCGGAAGGTGGCCTCATCCACCTGCAAGATCTCGTTAATCTGGATAATCTTGGCGGACTTCTCTTCGCCATCGGGGAGATCGATAGCCCTCGTCCCGATCGATGGCTCGGGGACCTGGAAGCCCAGTTCTGCCAGCGCCGGAATGGGGTTGCCAAAAGGCGAGCGGCTGGGGTCATCGAGGACCGATACCATGCGCTTTTCCACCTCCTCGCTCATCACGTGCTCCCAGCGGCAGGCCTCATCGTGGACCTTGCTGATATCGAGTCCGAGGACATCAGTAAGCAAACGCTCCGCGAGTCGGTGCTTGCGCATCACTGCCGTAGCCAGTTCGCGTCCCTTTTCGGTTAGATCCAAGCTCCTGTCCGAACGAACGTGGAGGAGGCCATCGCGCTCCATGCGAGCAACGGTTTGGGATACGGTAGGTCCGGATTGCTCTAGGCGTTCCGCAATCCGGGCGCGCAGGGGAGTGATGCCTTCTTCTTCCAATTCATAAATGGTTCGAAGGTACATCTCAGTAGTATCAACGAGGTCCCTCACGTGGGCATCCCTTTCTTTGAAAACAGTAATGCGTGCCGTGCGCAAAGCAGACAGCGCTTTTTACATTCTGTATCCAGACTAGCTTAAGTCGCCCTAAGTTTGCTGGAGAGATTTTAAGGAGACGAGTTTTCGCTCGCCGCTTGCATAGAGAACGCGACCTCGAAAGCGCACTGGGAAATTTCTCGGCGGCACAGTCGAGGTCGCGATTAAATAAGGTTCAGGAGGCGAAAAGTTCTATAGCGCGTACTCGCGCAGGCGGTCGGCGCGGTTGCCATCGCGCAACTTTGCCATGACCTCACGCTCGATTTGGCGTACGCGTTCGCGGGAGAGCCCGAACCGGCGACCAATCTGGTCAAGGGTGCGTGGCACGCCGTCATCCAAGCCGTAGCGCAGGCGAATGACGTCCTGCTCGCGCTTTTCTAGGGTGTCGATGACGCCGCGGATATCGGAGTGGCGCATGGAGGCCACGACGGCGGTCTCAGCATCGGTGGCCTCAGCATCCTCGATGAAGTCACCCAATGGGGCTTCCTCATCGGTGCCGACGGGCATATCGAGCGAGACGGGATCGCGGGACTGGCGCAGCAGCATCTCGATCTTGTTCTCATCGATGCCGGATTCTTCAGACAGCTCCTCATTGGTCGCCTCGCGGCCCAAGGACTGATACATCTCACGCTTGATGCGGGAAAGCTTATTCACCTGTTCCACCAGGTGGACTGGCAGGCGGATGGTGCGCGATTGGTCGGCCATGCCGCGGGTAATGGCCTGACGGATCCACCACGTGGCGTAGGTGGAGAACTTAAAGCCCTTGGCGTAATCGAACTTTTCCATGGCGCGGATGAGGCCCAGGTTTCCCTCTTGGATGAGGTCCAATAGCGGCATTCCGCGGCCGGTGTAACGCTTGGCCAGGGAGACTACGAGGCGAAGGTTTGCCTCCAGCAGGTGGGAGCGGGCCTTCTTGCCTTCGCGGGCCAAGATCTTCAGGTCGCGCTTTTCTGCGCGCGTCAGCTTCTCTGCATTATTGAGCTTGTATTCTGCGTACAGGCCTACCTCGATGGTTTGCGCGAGTTCAACCTCGTCCTCGGCACTGAGCAGGTCGGTCTTACCGATTCCGTTGAGGTAGACGCGTACCAAGTCCGCGGAGGGATTGTCATTGGTTTGATTGCGGCGAGACCCGCGGTCTACTTCCTGTTCTTCATCAGTAGTGGCAGTCGAAGTGCCATTGGCGGTGTTGGCAGATGGATTCGTCATCTTTTCAGCCTCCTGAAATTGTCGCCTGTTTCAAAAAGTACAACGGTGTGAGGACGCATTTAGTTCCCACCCATCCTGAAATGTTTAAAACAGCGACGTGCCGGGCGGCGTGCCCCACCTTTTTGGGGGCGTCGGCAAGCGCATGTGCCACGTGAATGCAGTAAAAATGCTACATCCACGTGGCGGGGTAGTCTTAGCCGCGGACCTGTACGAGGTAGCGATAGACCGTGGGTTCAGATACGCCGAGCCGGGTGGCCGCCGCGGCGATGCCGCCTTTGAGGAGGAAGAAGCCAGCATCCTCGAGGGAAGCGATGACCTCTAGCCGTTCGTGGCGCTGCATCGACTCGACCGGGGTGGAGTGCGTAGAAATCGCGGAATCCAGCATGGAGTCCAAGAGATGCTCGACGTTGGAGCGCAGCGATTCGCTGTAAGGTGCCTCCGGCTTTTTCTGCGCGGGTGCTTCCGGGGCGGGAGTGCGCTGCGGTGCGGTGGTGCCGGGGTAGCCGCCGAAGGCCTTCGCCTTATCGATGGCCGGCTCGGTACCGCCTATCAACGCGTTAGCCGCATCGCGGATCTGGATAAGCTCGGATAATTCCACATTGATGCAAAGCATGCCGCGCATATGGCCGGTGGCATCGCGCAGGAAATAGCTCGAGGAGCGGCAGACTTTTCCCTCGCTATTGACCGCGCGGTACCCCGTCATCATAGGAACGGCCGCGGCGTCGCCCTGTTTCATGAACCAGAGCGCAAAGTCTGTGACCGGGCCGCCTAGTTCGCGGCCGGAAATGTGCCCATTGGCAATGGCGATGATGGATTTATCGGGTACATCGAGATCATGGAGCACGATTTCGGTGTTGGGGCCCATGGCCTGACCGAGGAAATCGACGAGTGGTATGTACTGCTCGAGGAAGTTTTCTTCGGGGGCATGGCTGCTAGAAAGATTCATCAGCTGAAGCATGTCCTTATAATTCCTGTCAGATTATTGATAAGGTACCACAAAGTAACGACAAAGGAGGCGAGTACCCGGCCGTGCCCAAGTACTCGCCTCCTTTTAGGGCGCTCTTTCCGGAGCCTAGGTTGCCGGCATTAACCACATACCGGGATAGGTGGGTGGACGGCAAGGGCGAGGCCGCCTTGTGAGGTTTCCCTGTACTTGGCGTTGATATCCTTGCCGGTGTTGTACATAGTCCAGATGACCTCATCGAGGCTGACACACGGCTTGCTTTCGCGGTCCAGGGCCATGCGTGCGCTGGTGATGGCGTCTACCGCCGCTACGGCATTGCGCTCGATGCAAGGGACTTGCACCTGGCCGAGGACCGGGTCACAGGTCAGGCCCAATTTGTGTTCCATGCCGATTTCGGCCGCCACGCAGACCTGTTCCGGCGTTGCCCCCATCAGTTGGGCCAACCCGGCCGCGGCCATGGAACAAGCGACGCCGATTTCTCCTTGGCAGCCTACTTCCGCACCGGAAATGGAGGCATTCATCTTGTAGAGCGCGGCGATGTGGTTGCAGGCGAAGATATAATCCGCGAACATGCTCGGGGTAACCGGCTCGACGAATTCATCGAAATAGGCCAGCACCGCAGGCACGACGCCGCATGCGCCGTTGGTGGGTGCGGTGACGACGCGGCCACACGCGGCATTTTCCTCCGAAATGGCCAGGGCAAACATATTCACCCAGCTCAAAATGTTGAGGCCATCGTGCGGGTCGGATTGTTCCAGCCTGCGCTTCAGGGCGGCGGCGCGGCGCGGTACGAGCAGGGCACCGGGGAGCGGGCCATCGGTGGTGGAGCCGCGCTTGATGCCGGTGTACATGACATCGCGGACCTTGCGCAGGTGCTCGTCGATGTCCTCGTCGCTGTGCAGCGCCCGTTCGTTGGCCCGACCGAGCTCCGGCAGCGTCATATTATTGGTTTCGCACAGCGCCAGTAGTTCTTCCGCGCTGGAATAAGCGAATGGAACGTCGACGGTATCTTGGCCGCGCATGGCGAAGTCTTCTTGCTTGACGATGAACCCGCCGCCTACCGAGTAGTAGGTCTTGTGCAGGATGTCTTCCTCGCCGGCAAAGGCGATAAGGCACATGCCGTTTTCGTGCATGGGGAGGTATTCATCGTGGAAGTAAAAGCCGCCGTCCTTGGGGAAGCTCACCGTGTGCGTGCCACCGAGCAGGAGCGTTTCGCTCTGGTTGACCTCTTTCATGAAGGCGGAGATGCCGTCGATATCGACGCTTTCTGGTTCTTCGCCGGCCAGGCCCAACAGGATGGCCTTATCGGTGGAGTGGCCCACACCAGTCAAGGACAGGGAGCCGTAGACGTTAGCCTGGACGCGGGTGACCTTATCCATGAGGCCTTTTTCTTTGAGCTCATCGACGAAGGCCTTGCCGGCTTTCATTGGCCCAAGCGTGTGTGAGCTTGAGGGGCCGATACCAATCTTGAACATATCGAAGATGCTGATGAACATGGTTTTCTCCTGGAAAATCCTGAGAAGCGGGTGCTGCTTAGAAAGCCTGCACGATGGAGTAGATGATGGTGGCGAGGGCAACGAGGCCCATGATGAAGACGAAGTAGTTGGAGGCCTTGCCCTTGAAGCGGGCGAGCGCTGGGACCTTGTGGATGGCGACCATCGGGATAAGGAACAGCATGATGGCGATGGTCGGGCCGCATAGGGTCTCAATCATGCCGAGGATGGAAGGATCCGCCCAGGCAACGAGCCATGCGGTAACCAGCATGAAGACGAGCGTGATGGTGTCGAGCTTGTGGCTGGATTCTGCATCATCTTTATTAGCATTCTTGCTGCCTTTGACAAGGAGGCCTTCGAAGCCTTCTGCAGCGCCCAAGTAGTGGCCCAAGAAGGACTTGGCTACGGCAATCATGGCGATGATGGGGGCAATCCACTGGATGACGGGGTTGTCAAAGTGGTTGGCCAGGTAAGACAAGATGGTGATGTTTTGTTCCTTGGCCTCGGCCATATCCGCAGGCGATAGGCTCAGCGCGCAGGAGAAGACGAAGAACATCACGACGACGACCATGAGGATTTCCGCGCGGAGCAAGATCTTGCGGGACTTGTATTCCGCGTACTTGCCGTAGGTCTGGCGGCGGTCGACGGCGAAGGAAGAAATCATGGGCGAGTGGTTGAAGGAAAAGACCATGACTGGGACCAAGAGCATCAAGGTAATGCCCATGCTGTGTCCAGAGGCTTCGCGTGCGACGCTGAGGTCGAAGCTGTCAAAGAGTGCGGTATTCCACTTGGGGATGAGGTACAGCGAGAGCAGCACCAAGATGCCGATGAACGGGTAGACCAAGTAGGACATGACGTGGACGACCACGTTTTTGCCCATGCGCACAACGAGGATGAGGCCGCCTACGAGGACAAGCGAGGTAAGCCAGCGATCTGGAGGGGTGATACCTAGCTGGTGTTCCAGGAAGGAGTTCACCGTGTTGGTGATGGTTACCGAGTACACCAACAGGATGGGGTAGACGGAGAGGAAGTAGAGGATATTCATCAACACGCCGGCTTTAACGCCGAAGTGTTCCTCCACGACGTCGGTGAGATCGCCGTCTGGCTTTGAGCTGGAGAGGACCAGGCGGGTCATGCCGCGGTGGGCCCAATAGGTCATCGGCAAGGCGACGACGGTCATGATAAGAAGCGGGATGATGCCGCCGATGCCCGCGTTGATGGGAAGGAAGAGCACGCCGGCACCAATGGCGGTGCCGAATAGGGAGAGCATCCATACGGTGTCTTCCTTATTCCACGCTGGGGCGCCTTCTTGCCCCGCAAAGGGGGTCTCTATGCCGTCAGCGGGTGGCTTTTCTTCTGCGGGTAGTTGTTCCGGAATCTGCGCGTCGTGTTCCGGGTGCTCGACTTGTCCGTGGCGCAAGAGCTTGTGGGACATTTTCTTTCCTCCTCTGCATGGGGTTGACCGAAGCTTGAGGGCTCCTGTCACCCTGGAGTGAGAAAATATTTTCTCTCACCAGCGTGCGCGGGCAAGGGCCTGAAATTAATCTTTCAGCTTGTATCCAGCCCATTCGCTTCGTTACACGTTAAGTATAAGCCCACGGTAATGCTGTTTGATAATAAATTATTACATTTTGAGTAGGTTAATTATCACTCTAAAAAAGCTTGCGCGGCACCCAGAGATATGCATTGTTGAACAAAGTGGGCGGTTGTGCGATCTGGCTCATAGATAGCCGCGGGCGTGGGCGGGCACTCGTGCAGGTAGGCGCCGGATAAAGAGAAAATGCGGGAGAAGAAATTAGGTCTCGACCAAAACCGTGAAGGGCCCCTCGTTGACGGACGATACGCGCATCATAGCCCCGAATTGGCCTGATTCGACCGCGATATTACGCTCGCGGAGTCGCTCGATGATGTACTCGATGACCGGCTCGGCCTCTTCTCCCGGGGCCGCATCGGCCCATGATGGGCGCCTCCCTTTGGCGGTGCGGCCATACAGCGTGAACTGACTGACCACCAAGACTGGGGCTCCGGCATCGGCAACCGATACTTCACCGTCTAGGATGCGCAGCTCCGCTATCTTGCGGGCCATCTTTTCTGCACGCGGTTTCCAATCGGCTAAATCCTCTCGGGAGACACCGACGAGGGCTAAAAGCCCACCCGTCTCAGGGCAGTCGATGGCGCCGACGGTCTCGCCCGCAACGGTGACGGCTGCTTCGGATACGCGGGTTAGGACTGCGCGCATGCTTGTATCTTCCTTTCCTGGCTATTCAGTGCTCTTCAGTGTTATTCGGCGCTAATCGGTGTAGGCAGCCGGGGAAGCGTCATCCTCGAGCAACAGATCGGCGGGGATGAGCAGGCCATGGCGAACCATATCGATGATGGCGGGAAGCGCGGCCGCGGTCAGTTCTGTCTCATCGAAGCCGTGCGCCACCGCATACAGGCCAACGGTCTCTCCAAGGTTGAGCCCGTGGGGAGAAAGGCCAGCTACGATTGCTGCCAAGTGTTCATCGACTTCGTGGCTCCACCGGGACCATCGGTACGCGTCAGGCGGATAACCGCCCGGCTAAATCCTTGTTTATTATCGGTATCGGCCACACTGACTTCTTCTTTCGCCACCTGTGGGCGCACCTGGAAGTGCTTTCCCTCCAGCTCACCAGGAACCAAGTCGCGCAGCCATGCCACGCGGGCGAAGTATTCCTCCACCTCGGGTCCCAATGGGTCGCTAAAGTACTGCGGCATTTCTTCAGCCAAGATATCGGAGGGTGCGGCTTCGGCAATTTTTTGGATGGCGACGAACCCAAACCCGATACCCGTGACATCGTGATGGTGGAAATGATCCAGCCAGGCCTTAGAGCGCGCCTTGCCCTCGTTGCTGCGCACATCCAACGATTCATCCTTCAGCCACGTGGATACGTAGAGGGAAGGATCGGCGACATCCCGCTGAATGATCCAGGCAGCCACACCCTTATCCGGCAGCCACGAGGCCACGCGCTGCTGCCAAGTCTGCCCACCGGTATGCACCCAGGCGGCGAGCAAATGCGCGGTTCCGCCCGGGGCGAGGTGGTCAACGGCCTGAGAAACAACCAATTCGCTTGCCCCATCCAAGTTCAAGCCAGAATCGCGATAGACATGGCCCACCTCGGGAAGGCCAACGACGAACGGGGGATTGGCCACGATGCGGTCAAAGGTGCGCCCCGCAACGGGCTCGAACCACGAGCCCTCTACAAGCTCTACCTCTGTACTAGCCCCCGCGGCAGCGACGGTGGCGCCGGCCAAATCAAGCGCGCGCCGGTGGACATCTGTCGCGGTAATGCTGCGCGCGCACTCGAGCTGACCCAACAATTGCACTCCCGAACCGGTGCCCAGATCGAGCACCGTTGATACCGGGCTTACCGGCGTCGATTGCAAGAGTGAGAGGCTTGCCGCCCCGACACCCAAGACGTGATCCGCGCCGGGGACGTGGCTCACCAGCGAGGCATCGACATCGGAAAAGACGAGGCGGTTGGAGCCGACGATGATATGGGGCCGGATATCGAGGGCAATGTAGATGCTGCCGCAATCATCGGAAAGCGCCACGCCGGCATCTAGGAGCTTGGCGGCAAGGCGGGCCCCGAGGGCATCGGCAAGCAGCGTGGCAGGCAGATGCTCATGCAGCAGGAAGAAGCGGATGAGCGTATCCAGCTTGGTATTGCCGGCGGTGCCGCGCGCCACCGCGGCAGGCTCACCGCGGTAGAGGGCCTCCGTAAGCTCCGGGCCCAAATGCCCCGCTAAACCATCGGTAGTAAAACCGGCCTGCGAAAAAGCCTCCGCTAGCTCTGGGGCAAGATCGCGCACCGCGGCGGCATCGAAATGAGGGCCAAAGGACGTCATGCTGGGAGAAGATCCTTTCCAGTCGTGCTATTCATGCGGGTTATGCGCCTAATCGGAGGCAGTATCGTCATGGTCAATAACGGAATGCTGAGATTCGATTGCCTTGGAGCCGCCGCGGGAAATCTGTTGGTTCTGATACTGCGAATATAGCTGACGATTCATCGCGGGTTTAAAGACATTTTTATCGCGCTTGTCCTTCTTCTCCCCGCGGCTATTGCCAATGACCACGGCAATCCACGGCAAAGGAAAGGTCACGCCCACGATAATCGCCGCGAGCAGCCACCAATGCAGGTATAAAAAGACCCCGGCAATGAGCAGGGACGGCACGCGCAGGAATTGGAAAAATCCGTACCACAGCTCCCGGCGCCTGCGATCTTGTGCGGGCGAGAGCTTGGCATCCGTGATGAGAAAACGTTCCTTTTTGCCAAACACTTAAATTACGCACCTCCCTGGAGCGCGGCGCGTAACCCTACAAGAGGGGAGAGGAGAGCCGGCAATGGAGTGCGTAGAGTGTGCATATTCTCCAAGAGTAGACGCATGACTCGCAAAGTTCGATGCAGATGCGGCAAAATGGGGTGCGTGACTACGACTACGAAGACAATTGAACGGCCAGATATTCGTGAAGACACTTCGACGACGGATAATGACACGCCGAAGTTCTTCCACTACGTCAAAAAGGATCAGATACTCGATTCCGCGGTCAACGGCAAGTACGTCGTTGCCCTGTGCGGTGAGACCTTCCCGGTAACCAAACAAGCAAAGCCGGGCTCGCCGGTATGCCCCGATTGCGAACGCGTTTTTAAGGGTCTCCGCCGCAAGTGAGGACGTTTAAGAAGACGAACCTCCGCGCGTGGCAGCAATCAGCCCTCGATAAATTCCTCGCCACCAAGCCACAAGACTTTATGGCCGTGGCGACCCCAGGTGCGGGTAAGACCACCTTTGCTCTGCGCATCGCGACGGAACTCATGGAAGATCGCACGGTAGAGCGCGTCATCGTTGTGGTGCCGACCGAGCACCTGAAGACGCAGTGGTCTGCCGCCGCCGCGCGGGTGGGCTTGGCCTTGGATCCTGCCTTCACGAATTCCTCTGCGGTCAACCCCAGCATGGATGGCATCGTGGTGACCTATGCCCAAGTGGGCATGCACCCATTCAAGCACCGCGCCGTTGCCTCCGCGCGGCGCACCTTGGTGATCTTGGACGAGATCCACCACGCCGGTGATGCCAAAAGCTGGGGCGATGGCGTCAAGGAGGCCTACGACGACGTCAACCACCGCCTCGCGCTGACCGGTACGCCGTTTCGCTCCGATGAATCACCCATCCCCTTTGTGCGCTATGAGGACGATGGGGAAGGCCACAAGGTCTCGCGCGCCGACCACACTTACGATTACGGCGATGCGCTTGCCGATGGCGTCGTGCGCCCCGTCGTCTTCTTGTCCTACTCCGGCGAGGCGCGCTGGCGGGACTCCGCCGGGGAGGAGCACTCCGCGCGCCTGGGTGACATCATGAACGTGGAACAAACCGCGCGCGCCTGGCGCACCGCGCTCGATCCCAAGGGCGAATGGATCCCCGCCGTGCTGCAGGCGGCGCACACCCGCCTCATGCAGATGCGGCGCAATATGCCGGATGCCGGCGGGCTCGTGCTCGCTTCCGATACCACCACCGCCCGCGCCTACGCGAAAATCCTCAAGCAACTCTCCAATACCCCAGTCTCGGTCATTTTGTCCGATGACCCAGGCTCCTCGGACCGCATTCAAGAATTTGCGGACTCCACCGATGAATGGATGGTTGCCGTACGCATGGTGTCCGAGGGCGTTGACGTGCCCCGCCTCGCGGTGGGCGTTTACGCCACCTCCGCGTCAACCCCCTTGTTCTTCGCCCAGGCAATCGGCCGCTTCGTGCGCTCCCGCATGCCGGGTGAAACCGCCTCGGTATTCCTGCCCTCCGTCCCCGTGCTGCTCGGCCTTGCAGAGCACATGGAAAAATCCCGCGACCACGTCCTGGGCAAAGAAAAGACCGAGAAAGAAGGCTGGGACGACGAGCTACTCGAGCAGGCAAACCAGAAAAAGACCGAACCGGACATGCTGGAAAAGTCCTACGAGTCCTTAGGCGCCGAAGCCGAATTCTCTGGCCTGCTCTATAACGGATCGCAGTTTAATACCGGCGATATGACCTCTGATGAAGAAGCCGATTTCCTTGGCATCCCCGGGCTCCTCGATGCCGACCAGGTCAAAGACCTACTGCGCAAGAAGCAATCCGAGGAAATGGACCGTCGCGAGGCTGAGGAAAAAGCGCGCCGGGCAGCCGAGGCAGAAGAGGCCCACCGCCGCAAGATTTACGGCATGGGTCATGCGCCCGCCGCGAAGCAGCAAGAGTCCGATTCCGCAGAGGAAACCGGTGTGGTGGATGAGCTCGGCGCGCTGCGCAAGGAGCTCAACACGGTGGTCTCCATCGCTGCGCAAAGCTCTGGCCGGCCGCACGGTGCCATCCATACCGAGGTCCGCAAGGCCTGCGGTGGGCCGCCCACCGCGTTATGCAGCGCGGACCAACTGCGCGAGCGCATCAATTACTTGCGCAAGTGGTAGCGTGCCTCCTTGTGGCTGGTTGGCTGCTGGCCGGCTAGCTGGCGGCGCGCCGCTGTCGCCGCGCCAGCCCCGCAGGAGGGTAGTAGGCACATTAAAAGGCCGCACCACGGTGGTGCGGCCTTAATGCTGTGCGGGGCGGGCGATCTAGTTAGTCGAGATAATCGCGCAATACCTGCGAACGAGAGGGGTGGCGCAGCTTCGACATCGTCTTGGACTCGATCTGACGGATGCGCTCGCGGGTAACGCCGTAGACCTGGCCGATCTCGTCTAAAGTGCGCGGCATGCCATCGGTAAGCCCGAAGCGCAGGCGCACGACGCCAGCTTCGCGCTCAGACAACGTGGTCAGCACGTCCTGGAGCTGGTCCTGCAGCAACGTGAAGGACACGGCATCGACGGCGATGACGGCCTCAGAGTCCTCGATGAAGTCACCCAACTGAGAATCGCCCTCATCACCGATGGTCTGGTCCAGCGAGATGGGCTCACGCGCATACTGCTGAATTTCCATCACCTTTTCTTCGGTGATGTCCATTTCCTTTGCCAGCTCCTGCGGGGTGGGCTCGCGGCCCAAGTCCTGCAGCAGCTCGCGCTGGATGCGGCCCAGCTTGTTGATGACCTCCACCATGTGAACCGGGATGCGGATGGTGCGGGCCTGGTCAGCCATTGCGCGGGTAATGGCCTGGCGGATCCACCACGTGGCGTAGGTAGAGAACTTATAGCCCTTGGTGTAGTCGAACTTTTCCACCGCACGGATAAGGCCCAAGTTGCCTTCCTGGATAAGGTCCAAGAAAGCCATGCCGCGGCCGGTATAGCGCTTGGCTAAGGAGACCACAAGGCGAAGGTTGGCTTCCAACAGGTGGTTCTTAGCCTTGCGCCCGTCCCTTGCGATGCTGCGCAGGTCGCGCTTTTCCATGGGGGAGAGCTTGGCAGCCTTATCGCCCTCCGCGCGAGCCTTTTCCATCTCGTCCATGCGGTGCTGCGCGTACAGGCCAGCCTCGATGCGCTTTGCCAAAGAGACCTCCTGCTCAGCATTCAGCAGGGCAACCTTACCGATCTGCTTGAGGTACGCACGCACGGAGTCGGCGGAGGCGGTCAGCTGAGCATCCTTGCGTGCCTGGCGCAGGGCGACGGATTCTTCCTCATCCCAGACCGAGGATGTATCTTCTACTTCGTCCTCGTCTTCTTCTTCGCCCAACTCTTCCTGAATATCGTCTTCATCGAGGTCAGTGGGGGCATCGAATTCGTCCTCTTCGATGTCCTCATGGGTGGGGTCGAAGTCGACGTCTTCCGCAGGGGTGTCTTGCTCAACGGCGTCGAGCTGATCCTCTGCGTCCTCAGCTTCCGACGGTGCTTTCTCCGCGGAGTTTGCGGGGGAGTCTTGCGGTTCCGCCGCAGAGGCTCGCACGGTCTTTTTGACAGCTTTCTTGGCTGATTTCTTCGCTGACTTCTTGGCGGTCTTCTTAGCCGTTTTCTTGGCAGTCTTTTTCGCCGTCTTTTTAGCTGTCTTCTTGGCGGTTTTCTTCGCCGTTTTCTTTGCCGTCTTTTTGGCGGTCTTCTTTGCAGGAGTAGATGCCTCGACAGACTTATCGTCCTCGCCGAGTGCCTGGTCTGAAGAATCAGTGGCTGCCACGTACGCCCTTTCGACTTACTACTTGATGGGAATAGCTCACCGCACCCGCACAGGGTGGCAATAGCATTAAGAAATGCTAGCGGGTGTAGGCCTTATGCAGGTCAGACACGCCCGAGAGCCATGCAATTTTGGATCGACCGCCCAGTATAGGCGATTTTTGCACAATGCCGGTAGATAGGGTTACTGCAACGGCGATTTTATGGCTCTAGGCCTTCTAATACCGCCATCGCTGCACCTACAATACCCGCACGATTTTGCAACTGTGCAGGCATTACGGGGGTATCAATAGTTAAGTGGGGGCCCCATTTGTGGAATTTGCGAGATATGCCACCCCCGATGAGGAAAGCCTGGGGATTAAATAATTTCTCGTATTCCTGCAGCACACGATTGAGCCGAGGCGCCCACTCCTTGTACTTCAGTCCTTCGCGTTCCTTGGCGGCGGAGGACGCAATCGCCTCGGCCTCGTCAGTTCCCACCATGAGGTGGCCAAGCTCAGTATTGGGGAAGAGCTGACCGTTGAGGAAGAAGGCTGACCCGATGCCGGTTCCCAGCGTCAAAAAGATGACGGATCCGGTTTTGGCCAACTCGTTTCCATACGCGACTTCCGCAAGGCCTGCGGCATCGGCATCATTTAAGACCACAAAGTCAACGTCTAGATAACGCGAAAACAACTCGGTGGTATCCACGCCTATCCACTCAGGTGAGATATTGGCAGCGGAGTGCACCGTGTGGTTCGACACCACCGAGGGCAAGGTGATGCCGACGGGCTTGTCCCACTCTTTTTCGCGCACAATTTGGGCGACCACCGTGGCTACCTCATGTGGTGTGGATGGCTGTGGGGTAGGGATCTTCAGCCGCGGGCCCACGAATTCACCGTTTTTGAGGTCGACTTCTGCGCCCTTAATGCCTGAGCCGCCGATATCGATGCCAAATGAGTGGCCAGTATGAGTAGTCATGCTCGCAAGTGTAGAAGAAGGCACAATGGTTGGCATGGATCATGACATAGATTTTCTGCAGCTGCGAGATTTTGCGGAATCTACCGCCGTGCGCGCGGCCGCACTTATCCGCACGCACCGCGCCGACTTGGTTGCTGGAGACGGTATTGCGGCACATACCCAGACAAAATCGAGCGCCGTCGACCCGGTGACGGAGGTCGATACCGCCACCGAGGAGTTTATTACGCGCACGATTAAGGAAAGCCGCCCTGGCGATGGCCTATTAGGTGAGGAAGGCGCGAGCTTCGACGGGACGACCGGGGTCAGGTGGATTGTGGACCCCATCGACGGCACGGTCAATTTCCTTTACGGCATTCCGGACTACGCGGTCTCCATCGGCGCGGAATACGATGGCCGCCTGGTAGCAGGCGCTGTGGTCAATGTGGCGCGGGGGCAGGTGTATTCCGCAGCGGCCGGCGAAGGTGCCACGGTTGCCACTGCGGATGGCACGCGGTCTTCGCTACGGTGCGGTGAACAAGATGACCCCGCGCTTTCCTTGGTTGCGACGGGATTTGGCTATGGCGCACAGCGGCGCAAGCAACAGGCGGAGCTGCTGACCAAGTTGCTGCCGCAGGTCCGCGATATCCGCCGCATTGGAGCAGCCGCCCTCGATCTGTGCCGCGTGGCCGAGGGGAGCGTAGATGCCTATTTTGAGCACGGCATTAACGCTTGGGATTTGCCGCCGGTGCTCTCATTGCCCGCGAGGCGGGTGCGAAGGTCCATCACCCAGGGCTGGACAAGGGGTCCGCTGATGGTGAATTAACCTGGGCCGCGGGGGTGAATTTGGCACCCGCATTTGAGGATCTTTTGGCAGCACATGGCGCTAAGGAGGCGATGCGGGGGTGAAGGGTCTAAGAAATTTTTAGCAGCAGGATGACATATCGGTGTTTGTCCTTTACTATGCGCGATCGATAAACAACTATTCCTAAAGCAACTCGACTAATAGGGGCGTGTATTATGGCCACCGATTATGACGCACCGCGCCGCGGCGCAGAAGAAGAACTTGAAACTGACTCTTTAGAGGGACTGAAAGCAGCTGAGCCCGAAAGCAACGGCATGGATGACGATGGCGAAATCGTCGAAGCATTCCAACCGCCATCAGTTGACCTGACCGGCGAGGAACTCAACGTACAGGTCGTTCCCCGTCAAGAAGACGAATTTACCTGCGGATCCTGCTTTTTGGTCCAGTCCAATAAGCGTTATTCGCACGAAGAAGATGGCATGCCCATCTGTAAGGATTGTGCCTAAGCAGCCGGTATTGGCCTAGCTAGTCGATATTGCGCACAATCCAAATAAAGATTCACCCCGCCGCAGTTTGCAATGGTAAACGCGGCGGGGTTTGAAGTTTCCTTGTTTAGCAGACACCCAATGTGCGTGGGACCTAACTCCCTGGGGCCTCTACTTTCTGAGGGCGGTAAATCCTCTCAGTCATCCGGTTCTATCTAGGGCTGCTCGCCTTTGCTCTTTCCATCCGGTACGCTGCCTTGCTTCTGCCGTTTCTCCCGTAGGTATCTACGACCCAGGAAGATGGGCAAGACTAGAACGAAGTAAAAAGCCATGTACCCCACTACGTGAAGGAAGATGCCGTCAGAGCTTACTTCGCTCCAGGCCACCCCCTCTACGCCTGATGAGGACACTCCACGCCAACCAGTTACTTGACTGACATAGAATTCAGCGATGACCATTAGTGGCAGTAGCACAAAGGAAAACCACCACGGAGGTATCCAGGGTTTCCCATCTTTCTGAGTTCTGCGTAGAGCTCCTCCGAAACCCATTGAGATCTCCTCCTAGTCCAACTGTTCACAGACAGTACAAGAACCCGCGTAAGGTGCGACCGAAATTCTTTTTTAATTCTATCTTTCGGGCTTGCTCGGGGGATGCAGTAGCAACGAAAACACCAACGGCACTCTCACAGGTGACGCCTTCTAAAAAGCAGCGATTCCCTAGAATCTACGAACCTTTTGCGTGCTGCTCCGGCAGGAAGGCGCGGAGCAGTTGGTCTGGATCTTTCGAGGCAATGAGCCAATATGGGGTGTCATCCTCCGGATCATTGAGGACCATCATGGCGTGCTCGTCAATCCACGCATGGGAGACCAGGAATGCGGCCGGATCGAATTGCGGGCCCAGTGCGTTATGGCGCGCAGACTTTGGAACGGTAATCGAACGAGAGACAACCTCATTGGGCAACTGTGCATCCTTGACGAGCAACCACCGCGTTCCATCTTCATCTTGTTCTACCTGCACAACGGTCCCAGACCACGTGATGAGGACCCAGATAGCGATGGCGCCTAGCAGGACTGCGGGAATGACGGTCCACCACACAGAGCGGTTAAGTCCGGCCGTGGCTGAGGTTAAAGCCACAACGATTGCTGCAAAAATCCAGAAGTACCACGGCACCCACTGGCGTTCGCGATACAACACTTTCGGGGCAGCGGGTTGAGGAGCAGAAATATCAGACACGCTTAGGCATTCTAGTCCACTCCAGGCACAGAATGAACCGACTGGGGCAGGTAGGATTGGCTAAGTGACTGATTCGAATTCGCTACCGCAGGAACAAACGCCAGTAGGAGACGTAAAAATTAAGCGCCTCGATAAAGGGCTCCCGATGCCATTTCGGGCGCATCGGGGCGACGCCGGCGCCGATCTCTACGCCGCCGAGGCGCTTACTCTCCAGCCTGGCGAACGCGCCCTTGTCGGCACCGGTATCGCCATGGCCTTACCGCTCGGCACCGTGGGATTAATCCATCCGCGGTCCGGCCTAGCAGCTAAACACGGGCTGTCCATTGTCAATACGCCGGGTACCGTGGATGCTGACTACCGCGGGGAGATCAAGGTGTGCCTGATTAACCACGATCCCCACACCCCGATCGAGATAGAGCGCGGCATGCGCATCGCTCAACTCGTGGTACAGCGTGTAGAACTAATGGATTTTAGCGAAGTAGAAGACTTGGATGAGACCGACCGCGGTACCGGCGGCTACGGATCAACCGGGGTATAGGAAGGATTAAAAATGGGCATTTGGCCATTTGGAAAAAAGAAAAACGATGACGGCCGAAAGGAAGAGCCGGAGAACTCTCAGCAGTCGCAGTCGCAAGAGCCTGCTGCTGATTCCGCAGGATCGGCTTCGGCTGACTCGAATTCTTTTGAATCCGTAAAAGATACGGCTGCCGATGCCGCCGCAGCATCGGGACAGGTGCCAACGGAGTTTGCCCACGATGCCGTGAACGGCGAAACCGGGCCCTTCGATGGCGATTCCGTCAATATCGAAGACTTTGACTTTTCTGATTCCTCCATTGGCATCCTTGACCTTGGTTCGATGCGCATTCCGCTGCCAAAGGACTCCCAGGTCCAGGTGGAAATGGGTGAACAAGGCCCGAAGATGCTGCACATTGTCACCAAGGCTGGCCGTATTACTCCCGTTGCCTTCGCAGCTCCACGCAAGCCTGGTCAGTGGGCAGAATCCGTGGAAGAAATCAAGGAAGGCATGAGCCGCGATGGGCTTTCCGTTACCACCGAGCAAGGCCCTTGGGGGCTGGAAATCGTCGGTAAAAATGACAGCGGCCAACTCCGCGTTATTGGCGCCGAGGGCCCGCGGTGGATGCTGCGCTTAACTCTTGCAGCACCCACCGGACTTGAAGAAGATTTGGCGCAGATCGCGCGCGACGTCACATCGCGTACCTTTGTCTACCGCGGTGAGGATCCCATTTTGGCGGGCAATGCACTGCCGGTCATCATGCCAAAGCAGCTGGTGGAGCAGGTTAAACAAGCCATGGAAAAGCGCCAGCAGGAACAATCCGGCGCAAATACCCAGGGTCAGCCGGCTCAAGGCCACCCAGAAAACGGGGTAGGCGGCCCCGATCCCGCAGCTGAGGCGGAGGCGGAAAAGCAACTGCGCGATTTGGGCGCGCAGCCACCCGAGGGGGACAATGAATCTCCCGCACATGACAAAGACAAGGGGTCTAACCCCGATACCGATAAGTAAGTAAAGCAGAACGCTACGTGAGTAACTCTTTGCCGGAGCCGCAGGCTCCTCAGCTAAGCGACGACCAGGACCGCGATACTGAGCCAACTCTGTTGGAACAAATGGGAGGCCTTCCCGGCCTCGTCGCGGCCACGTTGCCCATCGTCGTCCTTATTCCGGTCAACAGCCTCTATGGCCTCACCCCAGCGCTCATCTCCGCGCTGGGCGTGGCGGTAGTGATCGCCATCTGGCGCATCGTTCGCAAACAGACCATTCAGCCGGCCATATCTGGACTTATCGGCGTGGCCATTTGCGCCGCCATCGCCTGGTTTACCGGCGATGCCAAAGGCTACTTTTTATACGGCATTTGGATGTCACTGGCCTTGTTTATCGCCGCAGCGCTCTCCATCCTTTTCCGGTGGCCGGCCGTAGGCGTTATCTGGAAGGGCTTGAACGGCGATGATATGGCCTGGCAGAAGGTAAAGCTTGCGCGGAGGGCCTATTCCATCGCCACCGCCGGCTGGGCCGTTATCTTCTTAGCGCGGTTTATCATCCAGCGCGCGATTTATGACGCCGGCGAGACTACCGCATTGGGAATTACCAGGATCGTCATGGGCTGGCCCTTGACGTTGTTGGTAACCGCATTAACCGTGTGGATGGTGCGCCGTGCGGACGCCGCGGTAGAAGAGGCAGAAAATGCCGCACTTGCCACAAATTCAGATCGCAGTACAGAAGAGCTCGAGGCAGAAAATGAATGAGTCCGCAGTATCTCGCGGGGACACCGTAGAGGTCACCATTGACCGCATGGCCCATGGTGGACTCGGCATAGGCCATGCCCCAGATGGGCGCGTCGTCTTCGTTCCCCGGGCTTTTCCTGGTGACACGGTTCGCGCAACCGCCGGTAAGGTGAAAAAGTCTTTTATCAAAGGCGAACTCGATAGCATCGTCACCGCAGGGCAACTGCGCGTACCCAGTAGCTGTCCCGCCGCGGAGCTAGGCGCCGGGTGCTGTGATTTTGCTGAGTTGGATCCCGCAGCGGAACCAGCCATTAAGATGGACGTTCTCCGCGAACAGCTGCGCCGCAGCGGCATTGAGGGGCTTGGGTCCCTCACCATTGAGCAACACGATTTGCCGCCGGTACGGGGTTGGCGAACGAGGGTCCGGTTGGGCGTCGACAAGCAAGGCCGCGCCGGATTGCGGAAGTACCGCTCGAATGAGCTGGTCACTTCCGTCGGCTGTAGCCAATTAGCAGATGGCTTAATTGATGGTTTGGTTGGGGATGGCGCGCGGCGTTTTACCCCTGGGGCCGAAATCGTCGCGGTTCTTGATGGCTCTGGTAACCGGCATGTGGTGGAAACGCGCAAGGCCCCGCGAGGCAGGCGCGTGGAGACCATTCGTGAGGTTATCGAGGGTTCTGGCACGGTGGTTGAACACGTCAGTGGCCGCGAGTTTTCCTTCCCCGCCACGGCCTTTTGGCAAGCGCATGTGGCGGCGCCGGAGATTTATAGCGCTGTGGCAGGGCAGTGGCTAGCCGGCCGGGATTATCAGCAGAAGATCGCCTGGGATTTGTACGGCGGCGTCGGGCTATTCGCGCCCGCGTTGTCAGAAGCCACCGGCGGGAAAGTCATTTCCGTGGACTATTCGCCTGCTGCAACGGCGTCTACGCAACCGGGGTTGCGCGATATTGATATTGCGGTGAAATCCGCCAAGGTAGAACAGGTTGCCGCGCAATTGCCCCAACCAGGTGCCGTGGTGCTTGATCCCCCGCGAACCGGGGCGGGCGAGCAGGTGATCCGCGCCGTGGCGGAGGCAAAGCCCCAGGCCGTGGTGCATGTGGGATGTGATCCAGCGACCTTCGCCCGCGATCTGTCCCTGTGGCAAAGCGCTGGGTACAAGCCTGAGAAAATGGCGCTGGTCAATGCCTTTCCCGGCACCCATCACTTTGAGGTTATTGCTCTTATTACCCCAGATGAGGCGGCGGATAAACCGGTGCAGGATGCCGTTTAATGCGAAAATACCCCGCCTGAATTACTAAGCCGATATAAAAGAAAATACGGACCACGGGTACGGTGGATAGGAAGAACTAAGCACAGAAGGAGTTGAAGGCCGCTCCATGACTATCTTGGATACCATTAACTCGCCGCAAGACCTGAAGGCACTGCCTACAGAAAAGTTGGAGGAACTTGCGGCGGATATTCGCCAGCGCCTCATCGATAAGGTTTCGGTGACGGGTGGGCACTTGGGGCCCAATTTGGGCGTGGTGGAATTGACTATTGCGCTGCACCGGGTCTTTGATTCCCCGCGCGAGCCCATCATCTTTGATACCTCCCACCAGTCTTATGTGCACAAGATGCTCACTGGCCGCACGGCCCAATTCGATACCCTGCGCCAAAAGGGCGGCCTGTCCGGTTATACGGACCGCGGTGAGTCCGAGCATGACTGGACGGAATCCTCGCATGCTTCCGCCTCGCTATCGACCGTGGATGGCCTCTCTAAGGCTTTCAAGATCCGCGGGGAAGGCCACCGCAATGTCATTGGCATTGTCGGCGATGGCGCGCTTACCGGCGGCATGTGCTGGGAAGCGCTCAATAATATCTCTGAAGATAAAAAGCGCAATGCGGTCATCGTGGTCAATGACAACGGGCGCAGCTATTCGCCCACCATTGGCGGCATTTCTGAAAACCTGGGGCGCATTCGTTCCCAGCATGGCTACGACGAGCTCATGGAGCAGGGCAAGCGCCGCCTGAAGTCCATGGGGTGGGTAGGCGAGCGTGCCTTTGATGCACTCCACGCCATGAAGGAAGGCGTCAAGTCCACCGTCTTGCCCACGGAGATTTTCCCTGAGCTGGGCATTAAATACATTGGTCCCATTTACGGCCATGACATCGATGGTTTGGTGCATGCGCTTTCCTATGCCCGCGATTATGAGGGCCCCATCATCGTGCATGTGGTCACGGAAAAAGGCCACGGGTTCGCGCCTGCGGTCAATGAGCCGAAGGATCAGATGCACTCGACGGGCGCTATCGACCCAGTGACCGGCGTTGCCAAGGGCACCAAGCAGCCGGGGTGGACGGCCGCATTTTCTGAAGAATTGATTGCGGCGGCGGAAAAGCGCGATGACATCGTTGCAATCACCGCAGCCATGGCGGGTCCTACGGGGCTGGCCCCCTTCCAGGAGCGCTTCCCGGATCGGTTCTTTGACGTGGGCATCGCCGAGCAGCATGCGATGGCCTCTGCCTCCGGTTTGGCTTTGGGTGGGATGCACCCCGTGGTGGCTGTGTATTCCACGTTCCTCAACCGGGCCGTGGATCAAGTCATCATGGATATTGCCTTGCTCAAGCTGCCGGTGACCATCGTGCTCGACCGCGCCGGTGTGACGGGCTCTGATGGCGCCTCCCACAACGGCATTTGGGATATGTCCTTAATGAGCATCGTCCCAGGTATGCACATCGCCGCCCCGCGCGATGGTGCGCGCCTGCGCGAGCTCTTCCACGAGTCGCTGGACATTGATTCTGGGCCCTCGGTTGTCCGGTTCCCCAAGGGAAACTTGCTGCCCGATATGGAAGCCGTGGATACGCTTGCCGATGGCGTCGATATCCTCTACTACGGCGAGGCCGACGCGGGCGAAGATATCCCCGAGGTCCTCATCGTTTCTATCGGTGCGATGTCCGCGCGCAGCATCAAGGCAGCGCAAGAGCTGGAGAAGCAGGGTCTTAACGTCACGGTTATTGACCCACGGTGGGTCGCCCCGGTGGCTAGTTCCGTTATCGCTATGGCGGCAGATCACGATCTGGTGGTGACGGTAGAAGACGGCCTCATTCGCGGCGGCATCGGGTCCATGATTGCTGAGGCTCTTGGCGCGGCCGAGGTGGATACCCCAGTCCGCCGCCTCGGCGTTCCTGGGTATTTCCCCAAGCACGGCTCCCGCGGCGAGGTATTGGAAGAGTTCGGCCTAAGCCCAGAGCTCATTTCTGCATCGATTACCGAGTGGGTAGAAAACCTGACCGCTTAATGCGGCTGGGAAAATAGGCTCGCGATCAACGCTGGTGCAACGAGGTTCACCTGCCACGACCGCGCGCCTTCGTGCTCTAGGAAGGCGGGCACGTCGCCTGGCTGGCTGATGGTTCCGCTCCCGCCAATGGCCGCCCACACGGTGGCGCGGAGGATAGCGGGGCGAAGCAGCAGCTCCGATGGCAACCCGAGTTCTTCGGCGATATTCCCAACGGCGGCGCGGATCTGCTGATACTCCTCCCACAGTTCTGGATACTCCCTGGACCACACCGATTTTGAAGGAACGGTTCTTTCCTCATGAAGCGGGCCCGGGCGCCCGCGCGGTGGAATATTCTGGGACTGCTGCACGGCCAGCAACCAGCGGTGCGCGACGCCTTTGCTCCGCCGCGGAAACCCCTTGATGCGGGTGAGCTGCGGCTGCGTGCTGGGCTGGATCCGGGCTATCTCTACCAGTACCTTATTGGGCAGCACGCGCCCCGGCGCGGTATCGGTTCGCCGGCTAATATCATCGCGCAGTTTCCACAAAGACTGAGCCGCGGCGCGCTGCTTCCCATTCTTTAAGCTCGATACTCCCTTGATATCGCGCCAAGAGCCTGGCTGCGGGGCGGTGTCGTGTGCATGCTTGGCGACGATCGCCGCGCACTCCTCCAGCATCCACTCCAGCTTTTCTTGTTCAGCCAAGATATCGCGCAGCGTCGTGGCTAGTTCCAGCAGGAGCTCGACATCGAGCGCGGCATAAGCGCGCATTTCTTCACTCAACCGCGGGATGGACCAGTCATCGTCGCCGTGGCCTTTCTCCAGCTGGACATCGAAAAGCTCCGCGATAATGGCGCCCAAGTTGGTGCGGTGAAAGCCGGCAAACCGGGCGGCTAATTCCGTATCGAAGATGGTGCCGGGGAAAAGCCCCAACCACCCAAGAGAGGGGATATCCGAGGGGGCGGCGTGAATGATCCAGTGCTGCCCATTGAGCACTGGGGCCAGCGCCTGGGTTAACTCCGCGCGGTGGCCTTCTGGGGCGAAGAGCATCGTCCCAGCGCCGCGCCGACGTATCTGGATGAGAAAGGCGCGGTCATCATATCGGTAGCCTGAGGCGCGCTCGGTATCGATGGCAAAGGCCCCGGTACCCGCCTGCAACCGCGCGGCGGCCTCGGCAAATTCCGCCGGGGTGGATAAAACCTTCGGAATACCCTCTTTCGGACGCTCCCGAAATTCCACCATCTTAGCGGCCGAGCTCAGTAACGCCTTCAGGCGGCAGGCCCGCGACGTTGGCTAATACTTGTGCAAAGGCCTGCACGTGCGGTGCTAAATCTAGTCCCTCCGCTGTCCACGAAGCGCGCATTTCAATCTGATAAGCGCGCGGGGGACCGCCGATCTCCCCGAAGCGGACCGAGGCGGTGGAGGTGACGGTGCCGCCGAGGTTGGTAAGCTCTGCACCCTCTTTTTCTAAGCCTTCATTGAGCCACTGCCAGGCGACGTCCGGCAGCAGCGGATCTCCTGCAACCGAATCATCCATATCGGCCTGGATATACGCCACCAAGCGCATAGCGCCCTCCCAGGCCTCTTCTGCACCCGGGTCATGGAGGAGGATGAGGCGTCCGAAGGCATCGCCCTCTGAATCGGTGGCAATTATATCGGGCTCCTCTTCCGTGCCCACCTCGAGGCCAATGGCGTGGCTAAAGGGGGCTAGCCGCTGCGGTGGGCGAATGGACCCGAGGCTAATCTCAGGGCGAAGAGTGGCCGCGTGCATGGACTCTACCGCCTGAGTAAAAGCCGGTGGCGTCGTCGGCTCTTGTGCCTCATCGTTGCGGCGTAGGGAGGTAAAGGTTGCGCCATCTCCGGAGTTGCCTCCGGCATTCTTACCGGCGCTGGGCGTGGTCGATTCGGAATTACTCACCTTGATAAAGCTATAGTTTCGCTACCTTGAGCTGGCGGAGGCGCGCCGATAGTGGGAGGCACACAGGGGAGAGGGATGACAATCGGTGTAACTCCAACTTATGATGGATTTGTCCGAATATTCGAATAAGCTTCTGCAAAGGAGAAGGCAATGGCGAAGCTCGATTTCAAGGAACTCAACGAGGTACAGCAGTACTCCCAACACGCCGTTTTTAAGGTGATCCCAGGCGGCCTGGGCACCGAGCGCGAGGAGATCATCTCCCAAGCCCAAGAATTCTTTGCGGAGCTAGAAAAGGACAATAAGGTCACCGTTCGCGGCGTCTACGATCTGACCGCGATGCGCGATTCCGCAGACTTCATGATCTGGTGGCACGCCGAGGAATTTTCCGATATCCAAAAGGCCTTTGGCGATTTCCGCCGAGAGACCACTTTGGGCCAGGTAAGCGAGGTGACCTGGATTGGAAACGCCTTGCACCGGCCGGCCGAGTTCAATAAATCCCACCTGCCTTCCTTCATCATGGGGGAAGAGCCCAAGGAGTGGATTTCCGTCTACCCATTCGTGCGTTCGTATGACTGGTACACGATGGAAGAAGAAAAGCGTCGCCGCATCCTGATGGAACACGGCATGCAGGCACGCGACTACCCCGACGTGCGCGCCAATACGGTGCCGGCATTCGCGCTCGGTGACTACGAGTGGGTGCTAGCCTTCGAGGCCGACGAGCTGCACCGCATCGTGGACCTGATGTACAAGATGCGCTATACCGAAGCCCGCCACCACGTTCGCGAGGAAATTCCTTTCCACACCGGACGCCGCGTAAAAGACATCGCGGAACTCATCAAGGTTCTGCCTTAAGTCTTGATACAAAACAGCGCTGGGGGCAGCCTTTATAGGTGCTCCCAGCGCTGTCATTTCATCTCACTGCGCGGAGTAGTGAAATCCTAGTTTTCCTCGACGGGCTTTTCTTCCAAGTTCAAGGAAATTGAGTTGATGCAGTAGCGCAGGTCGGTCGGGGTATCGTAGCCTTCGCCTTCGAAAACGTGACCCAAGTGGGACTCGCAGTTGGCGCACAGAACCTCGATGCGGCGCATGCCCAGGGAGTTATCTTCTCGCTCGATAATCTTGTCACCGGCTAGCGGGGAGAAGAAGGACGGCCAACCGCAGTGGGAATCAAACTTCTCGGTGGAACGGAATAGCTCCTCGCCGCAGGCCTTGCAGGAGTAGACACCTTCCGTGGTGGTGTCGGTGTATTTGCCCACGTGCGGTGGCTCCGTGCCAGCTTCGCGCAATACGTAATATTCTTCGGGGCTAAGGCGCTTTTGCCAGTCGGCATCAGCAATGAGCTTAAAATCAGTCATGACTTTAAGTTTAATCCTTTATTTGCGTGGCACGCCACCATCCGGCAACGCAGGCGAAGGTGATGACGATGAGCAGGCTCCACCCCACGGTGCCGGAGAAGAAGTTCATCCACCGCCCAGCATCCGGGTGCGCGTGCGACGTCCACGACACAGGCGCCAAGAACAGGAACGCGGCCACCCATGCGCCCACTGAGTGAAAGACGGAGCGCGGCAGGACCACGGTGAATATTAGCGGGAATAGCCACATTGAATAATATTGCTGTCCTAGCGAGGACAAGAAGAAGATCCCCACCATAATCGCGCCACTCGTCGTCAGCGCCCAAAACACCGGTTCGGATTGTCGCCACCGCAGTAGCCCAAGCACCGCGCAGCCGACCAAAGCGGCAAAGATTATCCACACCACCCAGTAGAGGACGGGGCTAAATTCCACATAGGCGCGTAATCCCGCCCAGGAGGAATTGGCATAATCGCGGGTCGTGGACAGATAGGGCACAAGCTTGTCCAGGTAACCGCTTGCACCGGGCACCAGCGGCCACGCGAGGACGTTAAGCACCACCGGAATCCCCAGCCCCGCGAGGAGGTTGCGCCACTGCAGTTTGACTAGGGGTAAGAAGAGGAGGGGCGCGAATTGGGGCTTAATCAAAATGGCTAGCCCAATGGCTATACCGGAAACCCACGCGAGCTGCGGGGTGCGTTCTGCTTCTATAAAAGCCCACAGGAAAAACGCCATGCAAAATAAGAGCACACCGTTGATATTGGTAAACGCCAAAGTATTGGTGACAGATTCCGTGGCGAAGGCTAAAGCAATTGAGACCGGAAAGATCGGTGAGGTGAGCTTTCTACCTACCACGTGGGTCAGTAGCGCCAGTGCGGCGATAATGGCAACCGCGTTGACCACGATGAAAAGGCCGCGCGCTGGGCCGAAATCGAGCCACGCTAAAGGCGATAAGAAGAGCGTGGCGCCCGGGGTGTAGAGATACAACGGATCCACATGGTTATAGGCCTGCTCATACACCGGAATACCGTCAACCATGCGCCTTAGCGCGCTATAGACCGTCGTGAAATCATCAGTCAGCGTCCCATTGCGCGCGACGATGAAAACGCGCTGAATGACGAGGAGAACGGCAATAGGCCATGCGGCGGCGTTTATTCGAGCAGACACGACCTTTTAGTCTACGGGTTCAGACGCGCGCGAGTATCGCAGAAACACCGTGCTATCAGTATCTGCAGCAATATTTTCTAGGTGCATTCGGCGGTGGGAGTGCGTGCCATGAAAGGTAGCCACGGGCTTTTCCACGCCGGTGGACAGGTGGGGATCCAAGGTGAGATACATCTGGTCGATGGCATCGACATGCACCAGCTGGCCGAGCATTCCTGGCCCACCCTCGCAGAGGATGCGTTGAAATCCACGCTCCCGCAATACGCGGAGATAGTCCTGCATGGTGCCTTCACCTGCATCGATTACCTCTGCGCCTGCCGCCTCAAGGGGGCCTTGCCTTGTGGAGACCTCCGGGTTCTGCAGCGCCGCGTGGGGGACAAGGAAGATCGGGGCGGTGGTGAAGTAGGTTAAGAATTTCGAGTTCGGATCAAACTTCAAGCTTTGCGTGGGTACGGCAATGGGGGCGGGAGGCGAATCGGGAGAGTGTTGCTCTACTCCCGAATAATCTTCTGACCTGACCGTTTGCCCACCCACAAAAACAACGTCCGCCCAGCCACGCAGGGCCTGGAAAAGCTTTCCATCGGTGTCATTGCCCATGGCCTCAGAAAGGTCGTTGATGGTGGCAGACCCGGTGAGGGTAGAAACCATATTGGCCCGGAGGGCGGGTAGGTCAGTGGGCTCGGGCCCTAAAAGCGAAGCTATGTCCATGTCCTGCCAGTGTAATGGTTGTGCGAGCCTGAAGGGTCCCGTTAATTACACCAGCCGAATGAGTACAACACCGGTTAAGAGGAGGGCAATGCCAAGGACCTGGCGGGATTTAATGGGGGCGCCGCTTACGCGGTCAATGATGAGCGAGCCCAACATCGAGCCAAGCAGGCCGGCGACGACGGTGAGGCCAGTACCAATCTGCGGAACGAGGGCGGCGTTGCCGAAGATGAAAAGCGCGCCCAATACACCGCCTATCCACATCCACCACGGGTTGGGTTTTCCTTCTGGGCGCTCGATGCGGGGGCGCCAACGCAACACGATATTGACGATGACCAGGGCGGTAACGCCGACGGCGAAAGATACCAGCGCAGCGCTGACCGGAGAGCCCGTGACCTGGCCCAGATGTCCGTTGATAGCGGATTGGCTGGCGGTAAAACAGCCAAAGATAAACCCGGCAAGCCGCCAGAGCCACAGGGCGGTCGCGGAATCCTCACTACTTGTTGCCGCGCTCGGGGTAGCTACCACTGCAATCACGCCGACAAGCACGATAATGGCACCGATGGCGCGCACTGCCGTGAGGGAAGATTGAGGGGACTCGAAGAGTCCGAAGTGGTCAACTATAAGGCCCATGATGACTTGCCCAGCAATGGGTAAGACCACAGTCTGTACCGCGCCTAAGTGTGGAAAGAGAAGAATATTTCCGGTCAGAGCCACAACTCCCAGCAAACCGCCGAACCAAATCCAGAGTGGTTCATCAAAAGCCTGCGCAATGCCGTAATCCCCGCCGGTAATGGCCGTGGCCACGATAAGCAGGGTGACCGTTCCCACGGCGAAGGAAATCATCGAGGAGGAAAACGGGGTACCGGTGGAGGCGCGAAGGCGGGTATTGACCAGCGTTTGTATCGGTAAGACCAGACCAGCAAGAATTCCCAAAAGTATCCACAACACGAGTGGACACTTTACTCAGATAAGACAAAAAGCCCACTTGAATGGGAAAGCCCACCTAAGCGAAGAAAATTAAGCTTAAGTGGGCGGTGGTGGTCCTAACTGGGATTGAACCAGTGACCTTTCCGGTGTGAACGGAACGCTCTCCCACTGAGCTATAGGACCTTGCGGGGGATAAATTTACACCCGGTGCGTTCCATTTTCCTAATTGGCTGGATGGAGGGCGTGGAAGATGGGGGTTAAAGATGAAAGGCCTAGTAAGGCTGACGCGCGGGTTAAATGACACCTCTGCAATTCACAGCGCCGATAAGTGAGTGATTTACGCCGCGCAATAGGTGTGCTGGGCTGGGGATTTGGAAACTGGCAGGGAGCACGATAATGTTTGTTTACGCACCGCAAAGCATGAAGCACTGCGGCGCGATGCGGATGTAGCGCAGTTGGTAGCGCATCACCTTGCCAAGGTGAGGGTCGCGAGTTCGAGTCTCGTCATCCGCTCCACACTTTTCTAGAGGGTATTATGCCACCGAGGAAAGTGGAACTAAATGAATAGCGCGCGATTAGCTCAGTGGGAGAGCGCTTCCCTGACACGGAAGAGGTCACTGGTTCAATCCCAGTATCGCGCACAAGGACTTTGTCCTAGAAACCGGGCCTGGTTTCGCATGCGGATGTAGCGCAGTTGGTAGCGCATCACCTTGCCAAGGTGAGGGTCGCGAGTTCGAGTCTCGTCATCCGCTCCAGCACTGTATTGTGTGAGGCGGTATCGCCACGGTGGAATGGCCGAGTGGTGAGGCAACGGTCTGCAAAACCGTGCACACGGGTTCGATTCCCGTTTCCACCTCAACTTAATGCCTCTTTGGGCATTGGGCGCGATTAGCTCAGTGGGAGAGCGCTTCCCTGACACGGAAGAGGTCACTGGTTCAATCCCAGTATCGCGCACAAGGACTTTGTCCTAGAAACCGGGCCTGGTTTCGCATGCGGATGTAGCGCAGTTGGTAGCGCATCACCTTGCCAAGGTGAGGGTCGCGAGTTCGAGTCTCGTCATCCGCTCCATTCAAGCCGCCTTGTTAGCAAGGCGGCTTTTTTGTATCTGGCACACCCCACTCTTCTGAAGTGATGGAGATCGCAGACTTTTTCGCTTCGGTGCGGAACTATAGAGATACTGTTACCGACTATTGAAGAGACACACTGATGACCACGATTGTCACCAAGCCATTCGGTGGGATTAGGATGTCTTTGCATGCACACGCAAAATTCAGAACTGAAGGAGCTGAAAATGAGCCATCGCGTACCTTGGTTGCGCCGCACGGCAGTGGCAGTGGGAGCTACCGCGCTTATCGTCGGCGGATCCGCACCCGTAGCACTGGCGCACGATTCCGTCGTGGGCGGAACTGTGAAGGAGGGCGACCAGCTCGAGGAGTTTCCTGAGGAAATCACCTTGGAGTTCTCCGGCATTCCAAAGGACCAGTTCAACACCTTTGCGGTAACCAATAAGGACACTGGGGAACAGATCTTTAGCCAGGAGCCGGAGCTAGATGAACGCGATCTGACGATCACGACTCCAGATGATGTCGATCCCGGCCCAGGTAACTACCAGGTGGGTTACAACATCACCTCCTCGGATGGACACGCCACGCGCGGTGGGGTCTCATTTACGGTCACAGGTGGGGATAGCGATGACGCTTCCTCCACCGACGCTGCAGATGCAGATGGAGCTGCAGATTCTTCGAGCGATATGCCCACCTCGGTGAAAATCATCCTGGGAGTGGGCGGTGTGCTGGCCATAGCGGCCGTTCTGGCTTTGTTGATCGCAAAAACCCGTCGAAACGACTCGAAAGGTCACAAATAATGACGAAGAAAATTTCCCGCCTGATTGCCGGCGTATCCCTCAGTGCCGTGGTTCTTGCCGGTTGCTCCCCAGATAACGAGAACGATTCCAGCAACTCGGACTCGACTTCAGCTGCATCTTCGACTGCAGAAGCCAGCGAATCCACTGCGGCAGCGGATAAGGACCTGACCTTCGAGGACGCCGTTGTCCGCGCCAACGAAGACAAGGATATGACCGCCATCTTCGGTACGTTGGTCAACCACTCGGATAAAGACATCGAGATCGCCGGTTTCTCCACGAGCCTGGACGCAGAGATGAACCAGATTCACGAGACCGTCGATGGCCAGATGCGCGAAAAGTCCAGCCCCTTGGTTGTCAAGGCCGGCGAGAGCCACGAGCTTGCTCCTGGCGGCGACCACTTCATGCTGATGGGCATGAAGGAGGGCATCATGCCTGGTGATTCCCTCGAGATGACGGTCACCCTGTCTGACGGCGAGGAGCTTGACCTGGGCACCATCCAGGCCCGCACCATGGGCGCTGGCGATGAGGACTACGGCGACATGGAGGGCATGGACCACGGTCACGCGGGCCACGATCACTCCGATCACGCCGGCCATGACCACTCCGGTCACGATCACTCTGGCCACGACCACTCCAGCAAGGACGACGAGAAAGAAAACCACAAGCACTAATTATGACGGGATTCAGCAGAAGGGGATTTCTCACCGGCGCTGCAGTGTCTACCAGCGCCATTGCGCTGGTGGGATGCAACTCGGATAAATCAACACCACACGCTCAAGCGGAGGAGCAGCCCCCGCTTGCCGATGCCACCGTGGCTTTCGACGGCCCACACCAGGCCGGCATTGACACGCCGGAGCAAGCGCACCTGAACTTGGTGGGCTTTGATCTTAAAGAGGGCATCGGCAAGCAGGGCTTTGCCCGGCTGATGAAGCTGTGGACTGAGGACGCGCGAGCGCTGTGCACGGGCCAGCCGCCGTTGGGGACCTTGGAACCGGAAATGGTGCGCCAGCCTGCGAACCTCACCATTACGTGTGGGCTGGGCGAGCGCATTTTCTCCCTGCTGGGCGTGGATAAGCCGGAGTGGCTTGGCGATGTCCGTGCCTATTCCCGCGACCAATTAGAAGACAAGTGGGGCCAAACTGACATCGTCCTGCAAATCTGCAGCGATGACCCGCTGATGAATACTTATGCGCTCCGGCACATGGTGCGCTCAGGCGAGCACTATGCCGAAGTTAGCTGGCTGCAGCAGGGCTTTATCAACGCCTACGGCAGCCACGAAAAGGGTGCGACCGCGCGCAATATGTTTGGCCAAAAAGATGGCACCGTAAACCCGCGCGGCGATGAACAATTCGCGGAGCAGGTCTGGATCGAGGATGGCCCGAAGTGGCAGCAGGGTGGTGCGGCCATGGTGGTGCGCCGCATCCGCATGAACCTCGATACCTGGGAAAAGCTGGACCGCTCCTCCCGCGAAAATGCGGTGGGGCGCAAGCTGGAAAATGGGGCACCGCTTACGGGTGATAAGGAATTCGATGAGGCGGACTTTAAGGCCACGGATGAGTATGGCCTGCCCGTCATTGATAAGAACTCCCACATGGCGCGCGCGACTGCGCCCAAGGACCACCCGGAGCAAAAGATCTTGCGCCGCCCCTATAATTACGAGCTGCCGCCGGATGACAAGGATGGCCAACTATCCAATATTGGCCAGATTTTCATCTGTTACCAGCAGGATCCCACCAAGCAATTCGAACCCATCCAGGCGCGCCTTGATGAGGCGGACCTGTTGAATGAGTGGCTTACCCACATCGGTTCGGCGATGTATTTCTGCCCTCCGGGAACTAAAGGCAGCGATGGCAAAGAAACGTGGTGGGCGGAATCGCTTTGCACGCATGCTGGCCTGTAGAATGACGATCCGTAAATTTAACTAGTGGATGCGGCCAGGTATGCCGTATCTGCGTGAGCGCAAAAAGGAGCGCGAATATGGCGGAACTTATTCCCGCAGCACCGGTAAATTACGAATCCTTCACCGTGCCAGCCGGGCAAGCGGTTGGTGCGGCCCTCCGCGAGCTGAACCTGCCCAATAAGGGCCCAGAGGCGGTCGTGGTAGTCCGCGGCGTGGACGGTACCTTGTATGACCTTTCGCATACCCCGGATGAGGAATCGACATTTGTCCCGGTAGCCGCCTGTGAGGAAGATGGCCGCGCCGTCATTCGCCACTCCTGCGCCCACGTCATGGCCCAGGCCGTGCAGGCCGAGTTCCCCGGCACCAAGCTGGGCATTGGCCCGTCCATTGAGAACGGCTTCTACTTCGATTTCCAGACCGCCGAGCCCTTCACCCCGGAGGATCTCAAGAACCTGGAAAAACGGATGAAGAAGATCATCAAGGGCGGCCAGCGCTTCGAGCGCCACACCTATGCCTCCACGGCAGAGGCGGAACAGGCCTTGCAGGATGAGCCCTTCAAGCTGGAGCTTATCCAGGACAAGGGCAATGTGGACCCGGACTCCGACGAGGCCGCCGAGGTGGGCGCTGGCGATCTGACGCACTATGACAATGTGAACCCGCGCACCAATGAGGTGGAATGGTTCGACCTGTGCCGCGGCCCGCACGTTCCCACCACGAAATACATTCCGGCCTTTGCCCTGACTCGCTCGTCTGCCGCCTACTGGCGCGGCGATCAGGCCAACGCCGGCCTGCAGCGAATCTACGGCACCGCCTTTGAGTCCAAGGATGCACTGGCTGCCTACCAGACCATGGTGGAAGAGGCAGAAAAGCGCGACCACCGCCGCTTGGGCCAAGAACTGGATCTCTTCTCCTTCCCGGATGAAATCGGTTCCGGTTTCCCCGTATTCCACCCCAATGGCGCGACCGTGCGCATGGAGATGGAAAACCACTCCCGCAACCGCCACGTGCAGGCGGGATACTCCTTTGTCAATACCCCGCACATCACAAAGGGCGACCTCTTCCGTAAATCCGGCCACCTTGATTTCTACTCCGATGGCATGTTCCCGCCGATGCAGCTCGATGGCGAGTACGACGCCGAGGGAAATACCGTCAAGGAGCCGCAGGACTACTATGCCAAGCCGATGAACTGCCCGATGCACAACCTGATCTTTGCATCCCGCGGCCGTTCTTACCGCGAGCTGCCGTTGCGCCTGTTTGAATTCGGCACGGTCTACCGCTACGAAAAGTCCGGCGTGGTGCATGGCCTGACGCGTGCGCGCGGCTTTACCCAGGACGATGCCCACATTTACTGCACCGAAGAGCAGTTGGAAGAAGAACTCACCCAGGTCCTGGACTTCATCATCTCGCTGCTTGAGGATTACGGCCTGTCCGATTTCTATCTGGAGCTTTCCACCAAGGATCCCAATAAGTTCGTCGGCTCCGATGAGATTTGGGAGCGTTCGACCGCCATCTTGCAGTCCGTGGCAGAAAAGTCCGGGCTCGAGCTCGTTCCTGACCCTGAGGGTGCCGCGTTCTACGGGCCGAAGATCTCCGTCCAAGCCCGCGATGCCATCGGCCGCACCTGGCAGATGTCCACGGTGCAGCTGGACTTCAACCTGCCCGAGCGCTTCGAGCTGGAATATACCGCATCCGATGGCACGAAGAAGCGCCCGATCATGATCCACCGGGCCCTCTTCGGCTCCATCGAGCGCTTCTTCGGAGTGCTTCTTGAGCACTACGCGGGCGCATTCCCAGCGTGGTTGGCACCGCATCAGGTCATGGGCATTCCCGTGGCGGATGACTTCGTCCCGCATCTGGAGGACGTCGCCGCCAAGCTGCGCCGCAAGGGCATTCGCGCGGATGTAGATACCTCCGATGACCGCATGCAGAAGAAGATCCGCAACCACACGACGGGCAAGGTTCCCTTCATGCTGGTCGCCGGCGCCCGCGACGTGGAAGCCGGTGCGGTCTCCTTCCGCTTCTTGGATGGCACGCAGGTCAACGGCGTGCCAGTTGATGAAGCCGTTGAGCTCATTACCACCTGGGTGGCAGAGCGCACCAACGAGCAGCCGACAGAAGAGCTCATTCGTGCCCGGCGCTAATCCGCAGAAGGGCCAAAGCGAGGAAACATTCGTCGATACCGGTGCCGGTGAGCCGGACCGGTTGGAGCGACTGTGGGCGCCGTACCGGATGGCCTATATTGCGCAGCGGTCCGAAGATCCCTTTGTGGAAGCCCCGAAGGGCAGCGATGAGGATGGGCTTATCATCGCGCGCGGTGAAACGGTATATGCGCTGCTCAACTTGTTTCCCTATAATGCCGGCCACCTCATGGTGGTGCCGTACCGCAAGGAATCCGAGCTGGAAAACCTCACCGAGGAAGAATCCCACGAGCTCATGGCCTTTGCCCAAAAGGCGGTGCGGGTGCTCAAGCGCGTGTCACGCCCAGAGGCCATTAACGTGGGCTTTAACCTGGGGCGCGCGTCCGGCGGCTCGGTGGGAGACCACCTGCATTTGCATGTGGTGCCAAGGTGGCCCGGGGATAGTAACTTTATGACTGTCCTCGATGGGACTAAGGTATTACCGCAACTACTGCAAGACACCCGTCGTGTCCTGGCAGAGGGTTGGCGTGACATGGAAGAGGAGGACTCGCGTGCTTAGCGTGCATGGGCGAAAGCCCGCCGCCGTGGTGGTGGAACCTATAGCCAAGACCTTTTTAAAATTGGGATTGACTCCCAACGTGGTCACGGTTGTGGGCACTATTGTGACCATCGCCATTTCGGTGATCCTCATTCCTACCGGCCACCTCTTTATAGCCGCCGTATTATCCGGCCTCTTTGCCGCCTTTGACATGCTCGATGGCACGATGGCGCGGCTGACCGGTAAATCGAGCGCTTTCGGCGCCACGCTGGATGCAAGCTGTGACCGCATTACCGATGGCGCGTTATTCTGCGCCATCGTCTGGTGGCTGGTGTATACCGCAGACGCGTCCAAATGGACCGTGGCGGCCTGCCTCATAACCTTGGTCTGCTCCCAGGTCATTTCCTATATCAAGGCTAGGGGAGAGGCCTCTGGTTTCACCATGGTGGGCGGACTGATTGAGCGCCCAGAACGCCTCATCCTCGCGTTAGGCGGAATCGGCCTGGAGGGCTTGGGCGTAGAGTATGCTGCGGCGGTATCGCTGTGGATCTTGGCGGTAGGCTCAATCTTTACCGTGTACCAGCGCATTGCCATTGCAGCGCGCCAAGACGCCGAGATGTAAATCAAGCGAACATGGGCGCAGCAGGGGCTATCGTTCCGGCTAGTTCGTGGTTTGCGCACTAACTTTTCTGGAGGATCCGGCACCATGTGGGATAAAGAAGATGTAGCAGCGGCCGGGTATTTGGCGGGCTGGAAGGTAGTTCGCCGGTTGCCCGACCCGGTAGCGCGCACCATCTTCCGGTGGGTAGCGGATTTCGCGAGCGACCGCGGGCGCGGCATGGATGGCCTGCGAAGAAACCTCACCCGCGTGGTGGGGGCAGAAAACGTCACCCGTCAGCTGGTGCGCGATTCCATGCGCTCCTATATGCGCTATTGGATGGAGGCGTTTCGCCTTCCCGCGATTCATGCGGATCCCCAGCTGCACGAGCGCCTCATGAAGGGCTTGGAAGGGCTCGAGCACTTTGATGCCTCGGCGCAGTCTGGCCGCGGCGTCATCTTGGCGCTGCCGCACTCCGGCAACTGGGATATGGCCGGGGTTTTCTTGGTGGGC
The DNA here is from genome assembly GCF_030229885.1 of Corynebacterium sp. MSK204. Classification (NCBI taxonomy): domain Bacteria; kingdom Bacillati; phylum Actinomycetota; class Actinomycetes; order Mycobacteriales; family Corynebacteriaceae; genus Corynebacterium; species Corynebacterium sp. MSK204. The sequence continues at coordinate 217,295 of NZ_JASPGQ010000001.1, forward strand.
CATTACGGGCAATTTACCACCGTGGCAGAGCGGTTGAAGCCGGAGGTGCTTTTTGATGCCTTCGTGGATTACCGCGAGGAATTAGGCTTTGAGGTCCTGCCGCTTACCGGTGGGGCGGTCCCTCCCTTTGCGCGGCTGAAGGAGGCCCTTGAGGAGGGAGGGGTAGTGTGCCTATTGGCAGAACGCGATATCACCCGCAGCGGCGTCACGGTAGATTTCATGGGCGAGGAAGCCAATATGGCGGCAGGTCCCGCACAGCTAGCCATTGAAACCGGCGCAGCGCTCCACGTGGTGCACTCCTGGTTTGAAGGCGATGGCTGGGGGTTGTCGGTGTCTCCAGAAGTAGAGGTCACCGATGTGCAGGAGACCACCCAGCGCATGGCGGATGGGTTTGCGGCCAACATTCGGCGCCACCCCGCAGACTGGCACATGCTGCAGCCGCAATGGAACGAGGATGTGGAGCGGCGCCGGCAAGCGCGAAAGGAACGTTCCCGTTAATGCGCATCGGTATCATTTGCCCGTATTCTTTTGATGAACCCGGTGGCGTGCAGGCCCATATCCTTGACCTGGCCACCGTTTTCATAGAACAGGGCCACTTTGTTCAGGTCCTTGGGCCCGCCGCGAAGTCCACACCGCTGCCGGATTTCGTGGTCAAGGGCGGCCCTGCCTTCCCGATTGCGTATAACGGTTCGGTTGCGCGCCTGTCGGTGGGGCCGAAGGTAACGCGCAAGGTCAAGCGCTTCATTCGGGACGGCGATTTTGACGTTTTGCATATCCACGAGCCCAATTCCCCGAGCTTTTCCATGACCGCCTTGGCCGTGGCACACGGCCCCATGGTGGCGACGTACCACGCCTCGGCGGCCAATTCCCTCATTCTTACCTTGGCAAAGCCGCTGCTCGTACCCTTTTTGGAAAAGATTCGCGGTGGCATTGCGGTATCGGATATGGCGCGGCGCTGGCAGGTGGAGCAATTGGGTGGCGATCCTGTCCTGATTCCCAACGGCGTCGATACCTCCGTCTATGCGCTTGCGCGCAAGAAAAGCCAGCCCGCGCTTGCCGATGCCCCACTCGAGGTCGTCTTCCTCGGCCGCCTCGATGAGCCGCGGAAGGGCCTGGATATCCTTTTAGCCGCATTGCACCAGGTCAACAAGAATATCCGCGTGACCATTATGGGCGGCGGCCGCGCCCGCGAGGTCGAGGGCGTGGATTTTGTTGGGCGCGTTAGCGATGCAGAAAAGGCACAGATCTTGGGCCGGGCCGATGTTTACGTGGCGCCCAATACGGGCGGGGAAAGCTTTGGCATCGTGCTGGTAGAGGCAATGGCCGCCGGTGCGGCCGTCGTGGCTTCGGATTTGGAGGCGTTCCAGGCGGTCTGCAACGCAGAATCGGAAGAGCCAGCGGGAGCGCTCTTCCGCACTGGCGATGCCTCTGACTTGGCACGCGTGCTCAACCAGGTCCTGGATGATGCCGATTACCGGCGGCACCTGGTGCGCAATGGCGTCCAACGCGCCCAGATGTATGACTGGGACCATGTTGCCGCGGCGGTCATGCAAGTTTATGAAACGGTGCAAGATGGCACGAAGGTGAGGGTGAAGCGATGATGGCGATAGAAATAACCATCGTGCTGCTTATTCTCATTCTTGTGGGATCGTGGGCCATTTTCACCGCGCAGCGGTTAAACTTCCTGCACATCCGAACCGACGCTGCGCTGGCGCAGCTGCAGGCGGCGCTGGACCGCCGGGCAGCGGTAACTGCGGCTGTGTCCCCAGATCTTGCCGCCTTGGCGCAAAAGGCCGAATCCACGGAGCTTTCGCATGGGCATTTTCAAGCCCGCACCATGGTAGAACGCGAGCTTTCGGCGGCCATCGTGCGCGATTTTCCGGTAGGCCAGCGCCCGGCCGCCTTGGCGGATGCAGAAGGCCGCATCCAGTTGGCGCATCGCTTTTATAACGAGGCGGTCAGCGATACGCGCGCGCTGCGCCTGCGCCCAGCGGTGCGTTTTTTCCACCTCGGCGGAACCGCTAAATTGCCCGAGTACTTCGACTACATGCTGGCGGATTGAAAATTTAGCCGCGCGTTACCTCCCTAGTGTCATCGGTGCTCGCGTCAGGCTCGGAGGCGTCCGCGTCGGCGGTGTCGGAGCCCGGCACATTGATTCGCCCGGTATCTGGTGAGGGCGCGGCCTCTGCGGCGGCTTCTTGGGCTTGCTCCGGGTCGCTTGCTGCCACGATGGCCTTTTCTATGCGGCGCGACAGGCTTATCTCAAGGATGAACCAAATGAGCGCGATGAAGACCATGACGAGGATGAGCACGTTGCGGGCGACGAGCACGTAGACCGGAGTCAGGTTTTCGCCTACATACTTCCACACGTAGTCATAGTGGAAAGGGTAGATGTAGGTGCCGAGCGCGGCCGCTGCAACTGCGCATACAGCGAGGAAACCCTGACAGATTTTGATGGGCACAAACCCGGCGGGGAGCTGTTGGCGTACGACCACCGCGAATAGGGGTCCGAGCCAAATGATGTACTGGGGCGAAAATACTTTATTGGTGGCTATGAGTAGAAGCACCATGAGGGTGAAAAAGGCGACCGTCGTTCGCGAGGTCCAGCCTCCGGCGAAGAAGCGGTATAGCGCCCAGCTCAGGGCGAAGACCAGCATCCCGGCCGTCGCGATGGTGCTCCACATGATGGCGGCATCGACGCCCGGGCCAGAAATCTCGAAGCTCTTTGACGGAGCATAACCTAAACGCCATTTACCCGGTGTGAGGTGTGCCTGCAATAGCAAGTATGTCGCCGGAACGGATTCGAGTTGGAGCCCGCGCACCCCCTGATAATTCAGTGGGGAAAGAAGTCGGTCCATACCGGAGGTAAAAACTGTCAACGCCGAAAGAGCAGCAACGGAGCCGAAAAAGGACGCCAATCGCAGCCAGGAATTAGAACTATTAAAACGCCCTACCAGTCCAGCTGCGAGGACGCCTGGCCAGAGCTTCATGGTGGTAGCGAAGCCTAATAGGGCGGCGCCTGTCTTGGGATGAGAAATAAGCAGCGCTGCGGCACCTGCGACGGCGACGGCAGGAAAAATATCGAGGCGCCACACAAAGACGTGTCCTGCAGCCGTGCCAAAAAAGACCCAGAACCAGCCGGCGAGAAAAACGCGCTTATTGCGTTCGTGGTGGCGAAGTAGGAGGGCGAGGAAGGCGGCATCGACAAGCAGCGTCATGATGGTAAAGCCGATATAGAATACGCCGCGGTCTCCACCGGTGAACCAGCTTAAGATGATGGTGGGCCACGTGCCCGCGTGAGGATACTCGGTCATCTGCGTGGGATCGGTGCCAAAAAGGCCGGCGAAATAATAGGCAACATCGCCGCGTGCGCTGTGGTCGAGCTTCAAAAAATAGACCAATATCAAGCGGGCGAGAGCCCACCCCACCCATACCGCAGGAACTGTCGCGAATCTTTTCACCCAAAAGATTGTAGGGAATATTTTGGCCGTTGCGTAGTTCGAATCAGGTTCCTCGTCATCCGGGTTGGGCTGCCCCGGGGAGTAAGGTGGCAAGACAGACGAAGACTTACGTGATGTAGCGCATAGTAGGCGCACAAGAAAGGATGACTGTGGGCACCATTTCTGAGGTTTTGGCGTTAGAAAGCACCCAAGATGCGGATGTCTTTGCTGGCCCGGCGATTCCCTCGCAGATTGAACGCACCTTCGGTGGCCAAGTTGCAGCGCAGGCCCTTACCGCGGCGCAAAGGACGGTGGAGGATAAGCAGGTGCATTCCCTCCATGGCTATTTCGTTGGCCCAGGTGATACGAAAAACCCGCTGGAGTTGCAGGTAGAAAGGCTGCGTGATGGCCGTTCCTTTGCCAGCCGCGAGGTTCGGGTCGTCCAAGATGGCCGCCTCGTCTTTATTATGCTGGCTAGTTTCCACCGCGATGGTGATGCAGGTCCCGAACATCAGGATGTGGCACCGCAGGTATTAAGCCCCGATGAAGCCGCTCGCCGCGGTGGCGGGGCGCCCTATTCCACCCGAATCATCTTGAAGGAGTGGACCGATTGGGATATCCGTTTGGTCCCTGATGAAGGCCGCGATGATGCCGCCGCGGAGGTAACCGGTGCTGGATATCGCCATATTTGGTTCCGCAATACCGGCGAGCTTGGGAGTGACCCCGCATTCCACCGCGCTGCGTTGACGTATATGTCCGATATGACCCTCATTCGGTCGGCGCTCATTCCGCACCAGGGGGAGAAGATCCAGTTGGCAAGCCTTGACCATGCGGTGTGGTTTCTCCGCCCCTTCCGCGTGGATGAGTGGCTGCTTTATGAGCAGGTATCGCCCACAGCGTCGCAAGGCACGGCCATCGCGCGCGGTAAATTATTCACTGAACAGGGCGAACTCGTCGCGCTGGTCAAACAGGAGGGCTTGACGCGGTTCCTCGATGAGGACCTAGGCAGCGGTTCCGCCCACGGCAATTGGCATAACGTCTAGAAAAGCTTGCGTATCCTGGGGGGCGCTTTTCCCAGTTCGTGCAGGGCACGTATAATTGTCACCAGATTTAGAACCCAATTAGAAAGGGACTTAATGTCAGGCCACTCAAAATGGGCAACTACCAAGCACAAGAAGGCTGCCAATGACGCCAAGCGCGGCAAGGAATTTGCCAAGCTCATTAAGAACATTGAAGTGGCGGCGCGAACCGGCGGTGGTGATCCTGCGGCCAACCCAACGCTCGATGACATGATTAAGAAGGCCAAGAAGGCCTCCGTCCCCAATGACAACATCGAACGCGCCCGCAAGCGCGGTTCTGGTGAAGAAGCCGGTGGTGCTGACTGGGAGACCATCATGTATGAGGGCTATGGCCCCAACGGTGTCGCAATGCTGATTGAATGCTTGACCGATAACCGCAACCGCGCGGCTACCGATGTCCGCACCGCGATGAGCAAGAATGGCGGCAACCTGGGTGAATCTGGCTCGGTTGCTTATATGTTCTCCCGCACTGGGTATGTCTTGGTGGAAAAGGGTGAGCTGAGCGAGGATGACGTCTTGATGGCGGTCCTCGATGCCGGCGCCGAAGAGGTCAAGGACCAGGGCGAGAAATTTGAGATCATCTGCGCACCCACGGATGTGCAGGCTGTCAAGGAGGCCCTCAAGGAAGCCGATATTGAGGTCGATGACTCCGATAATGATTTCCGTGCCTCCGTCGAGGTTCCCCTCGAGGCCAATGACGCCAAGAAGATCTTCCGCCTCATCGATGTCTTGGAAGAATCCGACGACGTCCAGAACGTATATACCAATATGGACCTCTCCGATGAGGTACTCGCAGAACTCAACGCAGAGTAAGAATACTGCACATAGTGGGGCACTAGCTCGGTGGCGGCACTTCGCGCATGCGAAGATTCCGGTGCCGAGCTTTTGTTGTGTTTTTATTGGGACAGCCTAACATTCACGTCGTGTTGTAGAACATGTGTGTGTAAGACATAATAGGGAATTAAGACTAGAAACGACGAGGCCGCGGAACGGGGAGTGGGCGGGTGTGAATATCGAAGGCATGCGCGTGATGGGCATCGACCCTGGGCTCACTCGCTGTGGCCTGTCCGTAGTCCAAGCAGGCCGCGGGCGCGCAATTCTTCCCGTCTCCGTGGGCGTGGTGCGAACCCCGAGCGATAAGGATCTGACCGAGCGGCTCCTGCGGCTCTCTGTTGCGGCCAAGGAGTGGATGGACGATTATTCGCCGGATGTGGTTGCCATAGAGCGCGTCTTCGAACGCGGCCAGGTCTCAACAGTCATGCAGACTGCTCACGTCGTAGGAGTCCTTGTGCTCGCAGCCGCCGAGCGGGATATTCCGGTTTATATGTACACCCCGTCAGAGGTAAAAAAGGCCATTTCTGGTAATGGGCGCGCGGATAAGAAGCAAATGACGACCATGATCACCCGTATCCTGGGGCTTACGGAGCCGCCCAAGCCTGCGGATGCGGCGGATGCATTGGCGCTGGCCGTCTGCCACTGCTGGCGCGCGCCAGCGATCGTGAGAATGGATAGTACCGGGTTAGGGCTTGGCGCAAAGACCAGCGGCGTCCGCGGGCGGGGGAGGGTGTTCAGCCCTAGCGCGCCACACCCCACAGGTTAAGTTTTGTTCATTATTAGGTCATGTTGAAAGCGCACACAGGTAGGAAGGCACGGTAGAAAATGATTGCGGCATTGCGGGGAGAGGTACTCCACATTGGTTTAGACCACGGCGTTATTGAATGTGGCGGGGTGGGCTATAAGTTCTTAGCCACCGCAAAGACGTTGGGAACCTTGCGCCGCGGAGAAACAGCCTTTGTGCTGACTACGTTGGTGGTCAAGGAAGACGCATTGACCTTATACGGTTTTACCAGCGACGATGACCGCGAAATGTTCCAAGTGCTGCAATCCGTGTCCGGCTTGGGGCCCAAACTGGCCTTGGCCGCGTTATCCGTCATGGGCGCAGAAGAGCTGGCCGCAGCCATTGGCGGGGAGGATGTTAAGGCGCTGCAGTCTATCCCGGGCGTCGGCAAGCGCGTGGCCCAACGCCTTACCCTGGAGCTAAAAGATAAGGTAAAGCGCTTTGCTGGAACTCCCGCGCCCGATGCTGCACCGGAGGCAACAGGTGCCGGTGACCCAGTTGTCGATAGTGTCACTGAAGCCCTCTTGGGCCTAGGATTTACTGAGAAGGCGGCTCGCCCCGTGGTGGAGGCGGCATACGCCGAAGCCCCTGCGGCGGATACGTCGACCTTGCTGCGCGCGGCCCTGGCCCAGCTGGGTAAGCAAGGCTAAAAGAACACGACGTCAAGAAGACACAAAGGCTACAGCATGTCCGATATTGAGCGCACCGAGTTCAACCTCCCAGAGGGGATGAGTAAGGCGCACGAATCCCAGCACAATAGTGATGTGGAAGCCACCGCTCACGCAGAAGAACACGATATCGAGCGCTCCCTGCGCCCCAAGTCCCTGACGGAATTCATTGGGCAGCCCAAGGTGAGGGAGCAGCTGTCCCTCGTGCTCACGGGCGCGAAGAACCGCGGGGTCACCCCGGATCACGTCCTGTTATCGGGACCGCCCGGTCTGGGTAAGACCACCATGGCGATGATCATTTCGCAGGAACTCGGCACCTCGCTGCGCATGACTTCGGGCCCAGCGCTGGAACGAGCGGGAGATCTCGCGGCCATGCTTTCGAACCTCATGGAAGGCGACGTGCTTTTTATCGATGAGATCCACCGCATCGCCCGGCCCGCCGAAGAAATGCTCTACATGGCCATGGAGGATTTCCGAATCGATGTCATTGTGGGCAAGGGGCCGGGTGCTACCTCGATCCCCTTGGAGATCCCGCCGTTTACGTTGGTCGGGGCCACAACGCGAGCGGGAATGCTTACCGGTCCGCTGCGGGATCGCTTCGGCTTTACCGCCCAAATGGAGTACTACAGCACCGAGGATCTCACCCATGTGATCAAGCGTGCGGCACATATCTTGGACGTCGCCATCGATGATGATGCCGCCGTAGAAATCGGCTCGCGCTCGCGCGGCACCCCGCGCATTGCCAACCGCCTGCTGCGCCGCGTGCGCGATTATGCGGAGGTCAATGGCACCGGACGCATCGATCTTTCCGCCGCGCAGGGGGCGTTGGAGGTATTCGACGTCGATGAAATGGGCCTGGACCGCCTGGACCGCGCCGTCCTCAATGCCCTGATCAATGGCCATGGTGGCGGGCCTGTGGGTGTTAATACCTTGGCCATCGCCGTGGGTGAGGAACCTTCTACCGTGGAGGAGGTGTGCGAGCCGTACTTGGTTCGCGCCGGCATGATTTCGCGCACCGGGCGGGGCAGGGTAGCCACCGCGGCCGCCTGGCAGCACCTGGGCCTGACGCCGCCCGATGGCGCGATTGGGTTGTTTTAGGCAAGCGTGGGCACCTCGCTGGTGCGGCCGCAGAGGTGGAACCGGCTCATGGTTTTTGTGAACGAAACGGTCTGGCATACTGGAAAGTTATGGAAATCATCTTTCTCATCATCATTGTCATTTTGTTCATCATTCCTTCCTTTATGGCGATGCGTAAGCAACGCCAGCGCCAAAACGACATGCAATCGCTGCAAAACTCCCTACAGGATGGAGACCGCATCGTGACCGCTGGCGGTGTACACGGCGTGGTGCGCGGAACCACCGATACCAGCGTGGACCTCGAGGTTTCCCCGGGCGTTACCCTCACCTTTGACAAGATGGCGGTGGTGCGCACGGAAAGCGAGGCCCAGAAACTTGACCGCGGTGGCGCAGACAACGCTGAAAGCAATAATGATGATGGATTCAACGGCGAAGAGGGCGAGCACTCCAACGACCGTTAATTCCTTATTAGCGCCGGCGACCTCTGTGGAGGAAGACGCGGGCGCACTCCCTGTGCACGCGCGGGGAATTCTCTAGGCCCGCCATTGGCTTATGAGAAACGTAGAACCTGACACATTTTCGCTGAATCGCGGACCCTGTTAAGGAAAATGTTGTTCCATGACGTACGATTGTGCGTTGTTAACGTGCCCGCGCCGAATCGGGCGGGCCGTATTTAATGTTTAATCACCCTGGTTTGCAGTGCACAGGAGAATATCGTTGTCCGCATCATCTCGAGGCGCTATGAAAAATAGGAACCGCCAATGGCCAAAGCGCGCCCTCGCGCTTTTTGGACTCATCGTGGTCGTTATCTATGCGCTGGTCTTTTTCACCGGAAACCGCCAAGCCACCCCAAAGCTAGGCATCGACCTGCAGGGCGGCACCCGCGTTACCTTGGCGCCCCAAGGTGAAGACCCCACCCAGGACCAGCTACGGCAGGCGCGCAATATTTTGGAACAGCGCGTGAACGGCATGGGCGTTTCTGGTTCCGAGGTCGTCATCAACGGCAATAGCCTCGTCATCACCGTACCGGGCGAGGATGCATCCCAAGCCCAGGCGGTGGGGCAGACCTCCCAGTTGTACTTCCGCCCGGTGGCGCAACCCTCTGCGCCGGACATGGACAAGCTCGACAAACAGCTGGAGGATATGGCTAACCGCTGGGTCAAATACGGTGTCCTAGATAAGGACGAAGCCAACAAGAAGTTGGAAGACGTCACCAATGCCGTTGCCCAGCAAGAAGCGCAGGCTGAGGGTAAGGAACCGAAGGATGTCAAGGCACCGAAGGTTTCCGCTAAGCCCTTGGACGAGCCGTCCAACTCCATTGAGCAGACAGAGCGTCGCGATGAAGTCACCGAAATGTTGTTGAAGGACCGCCAATCGGACGATCCGACAACGCAAGCAGCGGCCTCTTCGCTCCTGACCTGCCAGGGCTCCGCTGACCCACTGGCTGGTGCGGACGATCCGTCCAAGCCTTTTGTGACCTGTGATTACGACAGCGGCACTCCCTACGTCTTGGAGCCAGCCCCGTTGCTCAACGGTGTTGAGGATGAAGACGGTACCCGTTTGACAGGTAATGAGATTGATACCAATTCCCCGATCAACGGTGGCCTGAACCCACAGTCCGGTCAGATGGAGATCAGCTTCTCCTTCAAGACTGGCGATGGCCCGAACGGCTCCCAGACCTGGGCTGACCTTACGCAGGAGCACCTGAACGACCAGATTGCCATCACCCTTGACTCGGCCGTCATTTCGGCACCTGTCATCCAGGGGGCTACCCCGTACGGTTCCGCTACCTCCATTAACGGTGAATTTAGCCAAGAAGAAGCCAATAACCTGGCCAATAATCTGCGCTACGGTGCATTGCCGCTGTCCTTTGCCGGCGAAAACGGCGAGCCCGGCGGCACCGTGGAGTCCATTCCACCGACACTGGGTAAGGCAGCCCTCGAGGCCGGACTGTGGGCTGGCTTGGCAGGCTTGATTTTGGTCATCCTTTACTCCTTGTACTACTTCCGAGCGCTCAGTGGTGTGTCCGTCATCTTCCTGCTCGGCTCCGGCCTGCTGACCTACGGCGCCATCGTGTTGCTGGGTCGTTGGATCGGGTACTCGCTCGACCTGTCCGGTATTGCCGGTTTGGTCATTGGTGTCGGTGCAACCGCGGACTCGTTCGTGGTCTACTACGAGCGCATCAAGGATGAGCTCTTAGAGGGCAGAACCTTCAGGTCCGCAACGCAGAAGGCCTGGGAGCGCTCGCGCAGCACCATCGTGACCGGTAACGCGGTGACGTTGATCGGTTCTGTCATCGTCTACTTCCTCGCCATCGGTGAGGTAAAGGGCTTCGCGTTCACCTTGGGCTTGACCACGATCTTCGACTTGGTCGTCTCCTTCTTGGTCATGGCACCGGTAATGCAAATAATCGGCCGCCGTCCAGCGGCAGCCAAGCCATCGATGAATGGTTTGGGCGGAATTTATGCGCTAATTGAAGAGCGGCGCGAGCGCGGCTACTACGGAGATTCCCGCGCTGCCGCTGGTGCGTCGCAGGCGCGCTCCACTGAAAATTCGGCATCCGTTGGCGCCAAATCGTCAGAGAGTTCTTCGCCCTCAGCAGCCGCGGAAGATGAGGAGAAATAATCATGGCCGTATCGACTAAAAATAAGATTTCCCGTTTAGATCGCCTCTATGAAGACGAGCGTGGCTATGACTTCATTGGCCACACCAAACGGTGGTACGGGATTACCGCCGCGCTCCTCGTCGGCGCCATCGCCGCCATCCTGATTCGCGGATTTACCCTTTCCCTCGACTTTGAGGGAGGAACCACCTTGTCCATGCCCGCTGGGGACTTGAAAGAGGACGAGGTAGCTACCGTCTTTGAGGACTCCACCGGCGTTGAACCCGAACAGGTTCGCATCGTCGGCGCCGGCGATTCTGAGACGCTTGAAATCACCTCGGAGCGCTTGAGTCAAGAAGAGGTAGACAGCGCCCGGTCTGCCATCTACGAGGAATTCCAACCGAAGGATGAAAACGGGGAGGCCACCCCAGACGCCATCGGTTCTTCCACCGTGTCCGAATCGTGGGGCTCCTCGATTACGCAGCGCATGATCCTCGCCATGGTCGTATTCCTCGTTGCAGCGACCATCTATGTGGCGGTGCGCTTGCAAAAGATTATGGCTTTTGCCGCCATTTTGGCGCTGATTATCGATGGCATCGTCATCGCCGGTATCTACGCCCTCTTCGGCTTTGAAGTTTCTCCCGCCGTCATCATCGGTTTGCTCACCGTCCTGACCTTCTCCATCTATGACTCCGTCATCGTCTTTGACAAGGTCAATGAGAATACGGCGGGGCTGGAAGGCCAACGTTCTAAGACCTATGGGGAACTCGCCAACTTGGCGATTAACCAGACGGTCATGCGTTCCATTTCCACCTCCATCATCTCCGCGCTGCCTATTATCGCGCTGTTCGTCATCGCCGTATGGCTTATGGGCATCGGTACGCTGCGCGATTTGGCGCTGATCCAGCTCATCGGCGTCATCGAGGGTATTTTCTCCTCGATTTTCTTGGCTACCCCGTTGGTGGTGACGTTTGCTAATTGGACTAAGCGCGTCAAGCAGCACACGCAGCGTGTGCTGGATTACCGCGCGGGTAAGTCTGAGGACGGTGAACCGGCGGACGCGGGTTCTGCAAAGCGCAAGGTGGTTACGCCTTCCGATGTCGGGGCCAAGACGCACAAGGAAGTGGCAGAAGAACAAACTGATCACGGCAGCAGTGCCTCCGGCCATACAGGTGCTACGTGGCGCCCGGGCCGCTAAATGCCCTTGAACACGGCATAATCAGGCAGAGTAAGGCTTGGTCTTTTTAGGAGAAAAGGGGTTGTGCGTACCGTGGAACGCAGATTAGGCACCACACGGTGGTGGGGGCGCCGTCCCAAAATCATGGCGGTTGCAGCAGGGCTTTCCGCCCTGGCGCTGGTAGCGGCCTCGTGCAGTAGTGAGGAATCTGAGGGCGGTGACCAGGCCTCGCCCGCCGATCCGGAGTCCTATAACTACCCCGGGTATATGGTTAACTCTCAGCTGACCACGACGAATGCGGGCACCGCCTTCGGCAGCACCACCTCAGCGGCCCAACTTTCGGCGCGGCTTTATCCCGGTCTTTTTGTGCCGGGCCCCTCCGGACAGCTCATTCCCAATGCGGATTTGGTAGAGACCGAAGAGCTTCCGCCGGCAGCAGATAGTGATCAGGAAAGCGTGCGTTTGACGCTTGCTGATGACGCCACGTTCTCCGATGGTGCGCCCGTCACCTGCGATGATTACCTGCTTTCCTATACGGCTGGCACGCACCCGGTTGAATTTGCCTCGCATATGCCACTAATGAATGACATCGCCGATATCGAGTGCACACCGCAGAGCAAAGCCTTTACGCTGACTTTCCAGAAAGACCAGGGACATCGGTGGCGCCAAATGTTTGGCCCTGGCACCGTTATGCCTGCGCATGCGCTTGCGCAGAAGACGGACATGAGCATGGAGGATCTCAACGCGGCCCTGCATGCAGGAGACATGGCGGCGCTGCAGCCAGTAGCGGAATTGTGGCGCTATGGTTTTTCTACAGCCAAGGATGACTTTGACCCACAGCTGCAGGTGTCCTACGGCCCATTTACCGCGGATAAGATTGGTGATTCCGGCGAGGTCTTTTTAAAAGCCAATGAGCAGTATCGCGGCGACAAACCTGCCTTGGATCGCCTTGTCATATGGCCGGGTACTGCCAACGCACAGGAACTTGCGGATAAGGGCGTTCTCAAGGTGGCAGATTCCGCCACCGCGGCGCCCGATTGGCTTTCAGGGAACGCGGTTAAGGACGCAGAATCCGAGGAAGGCAACGACGCCTCAGAATCCACAAACGGATCTGGCTCGAATAAAGAAAGCGACTCCAATGCGGAGGGCTCCGCGGGCACAGAGAATGCCGAGTTTGAGACGATCACCAAGGTGGGCCTGCAAACCGATACGTTGACGCTGTCGCAGGCCGGGATTTTTGCGGAGCCTTCTGCTAGAAAGGCATTTGCTGCTTGCGTCGACCAAGCGGCGTTAGCACAAAAGAGCTCCGAAATATCTGGTGTCGATGTTCCCCCGGCTTATGTGCGCACCGTCTCTGTCCAAGATCCGGTGGCCCAAACGCTAGGCTCGGTGGCGAAGGACCACGAGGGAACGGACATGGCTGCGGCCGGCCAGTTGAACGGGTCCACCATCAGGGTGGGCTACGTTGGCCCGGATAAGCGCTATCAGGCGATGGTTGATGCGCTGCGCGCCTCTTGCGAGCCGGCGGGGATTACCATCGAGGATGCTGCGGCGGAGAACCTATCGCAGTTTTATCTCAACCCTGATCCGGAATCGGGGCAGCCAACCATTGATGCCTTCTTGGGCCCAGTCGATCCGCTGACCGAGTACTCCGCCGCTGATTCCAGTATTAAAAATTCCGTTCAGCTCAAGGAGCAGGAAGAGCAGCTGTGGGAGAGTGTTCCCTCCATTCCAGTCGCTGCGCAGCCGCGCGCGTTTATCGTTCACCGCGACGTGGAGGGTGTCCTGCCGTACACTGGCGTCTCGGGCATCGGCTGGAATATGGATCGTTGGCACGTGCCGGCAGAAGAACCTGTGGAGAAGGCCTAGGCCTTTTCGTTTTTAAATTTATTCTCGCTATTTAATTCTCAAGGAAGATGATGACTTCTCACTATGAATCAGCAGCACAAGCTTTGCGCGACAAGGTGCGCCTTGTGCAGGACTTTCCAGAAGAAGGAATTCTTTTTGAAGACCTCACACCGGTATTAGCCGATCCTGAGGCATTTCGGGCCGTTGTTGATGGTCTCGCGGCCGCCTGCGAGGAGCTGGGCGCGGATCTTATCGGCGGCCTGGATGCCCGCGGATTCTTGTTGGGCTCTGCCGTGGCGTACAAGCTGGGCTTGGGTATTTTGGCCATCCGCAAGAAGGGCAAGCTTCCACCGCCGGTATATACCGAAGAATACGAGCTGGAGTACGGCTCGGCCGCATTGGAGATCCCAGCCAGCGGCGTCGATGTGAAGGGCAAGCGCGTGGTGCTTGTCGATGACGTCCTGGCCACCGGTGGCACCCTCCACGGCGCCAAGCTGCTGCTCGAGTCTGCAGGCGCCGAGGTCGCGGGCAACGTCGTGGTGCTAGAAGTTAAGGGTCTTAATGGACGCGAACGCTTATCGGGCCCGCCGCTCATTGTGCTGGATGACGCTGACTAAGATGGTGTGTCTAAGCTAGATCACACGATCTGGAAAGGCGCTGCAGCCAGCAGTACAGGCTGCGGCATTGTGAAGGGCGGTAGAGATGGCCACGGATAAGTCAGCAAAACGCCAGGTTAATAACGGGATGCGGAGCATGTCTGCCCGGCTTGCTCGGTCACTGACCGGCGGGCGGGTCAAGATTAACCCCGCGCTCGATCCCCTCATGTCCATTCACCGGAAATTCCACCCCAAAGCGGATGCGGAACTACTCAACGCTGCCTATAACACCGCAGAAAGGTTGCACGAGGGAGTATTCCGCAAGTCGGGCGAGCCGTATATTACGCACCCCCTGGCCGTAGCCACGATTGCCGCGGAAATTGGTATGGATACCACCACCATCGTTGCAGCGCTCCTGCACGATACGGTGGAGGATACCGATTACACGCTTGAAGATCTGACCCGCGACTTTGGGCCAGAAGTCGCCCGGCTCGTTGATGGCGTGACCAAACTGGACAAGGTGGCCTTGGGTGCAGCGGCCGAGGCTGAGACCATCCGGAAGATGATCGTCGCCATGGCCAACGATCCGCGCGTGCTGGTCATCAAAGTCAGCGACCGTCTGCACAATATGCGCACCATGCGCTTTTTGCCGCCGGAAAAGCAAGCTAAGAAGGCACGCCAGACGCTAGAGGTCATCGCCCCCTTGGCCCACCGTCTGGGCATGGCGAGCGTGAAATGGGAATTAGAGGATCTGTCTTTTGCCATCCTCTATCCCAAAAAGTACGACGAAATCGTCCGCATGGTGGCAGAGCGTGCGCCCTCGCGCGATCGCGCCTTGAAGGAAATCATCAACCAAGTTAGCGCCGCCTTAAAGGAAAACGGCATCGAGGCTGAGGTAATGGGCCGGCCGAAGCACTACTGGTCCATCTATCAAAAGATGGTCGTGCGCGGCCGCGAGTTCGCGGAGATTTTTGACCTGGTGGGCATCCGCGTACTGGTGGATGACATCAATAGCTGTTACGCCGCCATTGGCGTCGTGCACTCCATTTACCAGGCTCTGCCTGGGCGTTTTAAGGATTATGTTTCCTCCCCGCGCTTTGGCGTCTACCAGTCTCTGCACACCACGGTGCTCGCGGACGGCGGAGCAACCCTAGAGGTGCAGGTCCGTACGCACGAGATGCACTACAACGCCGAATTCGGCGTCGCCGCGCACTGGCGCTATAAGGAAACCAAGGGGAAGAATTCTGGGCATCAAGAAGAGGTGGACCAGATGGCCTGGATGCGTCAGCTGCTGGACTGGCAGAAGGAAGCGGCAGATCCCAATGAGTTCCTCGATTCCTTGCGCTATGACCTGACGGCGCGCCAGATCTTTGCCTTTACCCCAAAGGGCGATGTGGTGGATCTGCCGGCGGGTTCCACCCCGGTGGATTTTGCCTACGCCGTGCATACGGAGGTCGGCCACCGCTGCATTGGCGCCAAGGTCAACGGCAAATTGGTGGCGCTAGAATCGCCGCTGAAATCCGGCGACAAGGTAGAAATCTTTACTTCCAAGGATCCCAACGCCGGCCCATCGCGCGATTGGCAGGAATTCTTGGTCTCGCCGCGGGCCAAGGCGAAGGTACGGCAGTGGTTTGCCAAGGAAAGGCGCGAGGAACACCTCGAAGCCGGACGCGATGCCTTGGCCTCTGAGGTGCAGCGCGGCGGCTTGCCGATGCACCGCCTGTTTACTGCCAGCTCCATGAAGCAGGTGGCAGAACAGCTGCACTATTCTGATGTCGATGCCCTGTACACGGCCATCGGCGCAGGCCACGTCTCCGCACAGCACGTGGCCAACCAATTGGTGGCCATGTTCGGCGACCGCGATGATGCCGTGGATGCCCTGGCCTCCCGAACCCCACTCTCGGAGCTCGAGCAGTCCCGCGCGCAGCATACTAAGGACTCCGCCTCCGGCACCGGCATCTTGGTGGAGGGAAGCCCCGATGTCATGGCTAAGCTTGCGAAGTGCTGCCAGCCGGTGCCTGGGGACGCCATTTTTGGTTTTGTCACCCGTGGCGGGGGAGTATCCGTGCACCGTGCGGACTGCGCCAACGCGGAAAAGCTCAAATCTGAGCCGGAGCGCATGCTGAAGGTGGAGTGGTCCTCTGGCACCTCTTCTACCGGCGCCTTTTCCGCAACTCTGCAGCTTGAGGCGTTGGACCGCCAGGGCCTGCTGTCTGAGCTGACGCGGGTTCTAAGTGATCAAAACATCAATGTGTTGACGATGAATTCTAACCGCGGCGAGGACCAAATTGCCACGATGCGGTTTACCTTCTCTGTATCGGATACCAAACAGCTGGGTTCCTTGATGACGACGTTGCGCAATACCGAAGGCGTCTTTGACGTCTACCGCGTGACTGCCTAACCGCCTGACCGCCCGGCTACCTCCCTGTGCGGTTGCTCGACAGAGCAACGCGCGGGCGACGCGCACGTGACGATTGCGTGAACTCTTGGCGGAAGAAAGGTAAAAGCCCATTTCACGGGCTTCATGCTTCCTGCGAATGGGTTAAGAAAGCGGTATATATTGTCTGAATACTTTCTACGACACAGGAGTAACTATGCAGTTCCGCCGCATTGGCCAGTTGGTGGCCGCTACTACCGCCACCGCCGTCGCGCTCTCCGGCACACACGCCCTAGCGCAGGAGGATACGACCACCATCTCGGTCACCAATATCACTGACCTGCACGGCCACTTGGAAGATGGCCTGAGTGACCCTGCTAAGGCGGGCGATGAGATTGGTGTGGCTCGCCTGCAATCGCTTATCAAGCAGGTCAATGAAGGCCAAGAGTTCAACCTCACCTCTTCGGGCGATAACGTGGGCGGATCTGCATTCGTTTCGGCCATCTCTGATGACAAGTACACGCTAGAAGCGCTCAACGCCATGGGGATGAAGGTCACCGCAGTGGGCAACCACGAATTCGACAAGGGCACTGAGGACCTAACGGACCGTATCCAGCCCGCTTCTGACTATCCCATCCTCGGCGCCAATGTGTTAAAAGACGGCAAACCGCTTTTGGACGCCTCCCATGTGGAAGAAATCGACGGCGTAAAGGTCGGCTACGTCGGCACCGTCACCCAGAACACCAAGTTCAAGGTATCTGCGGCAAAGATTCCGGGCGTCACTTTTACCGATCCAGTCGAGGCAACGAATAAGGAGGCCACCCGCTTGAAGGAAAGCGGCGAGGCAGATGTCGTGGTCTCCCTCTTCCACGAAGACGCGGAGGAATACGCAGAAGGCTTCAACAAAGACGTCGATATCCTCTTTGGAGGCGATACCCACCAGACCACCCAGGGAACGCAAGAGCGCGACGGCGCCCTGCCACTGCAGTGGGCGCAAGGCTACGAGTACGGCAAGCTGCTTAACGATGCCGATATTACCTTCGACAAGGCCGCGGGCGAGGTAAAGAAGATTGAGCTCAAGCAGTACGATGCGACTGATGCGGCGCAGGTAGAGCCGGATGCTGAGATTGCGGGCATCGTTAAGAAGGCACAGGATGAGGCCGAGGTAAAAGGCTCGAAGACCGCTGGCACAGTCGAAACCGACTTATTCCGCGGCTCCGATGAGGGGCAAAAGCCAGGTTCCAACCGCGGTGTCGAGTCCACCCTGAATAACTTCATCGCTGACGGGCAACGTTATGCCATGAGCAAGCAGGTTGGCGAGGACATTGATCTTGGCGTGATGAACGCCGGCGGTGTGCGTGCCGATTTACAGGGCGGCGATGTCACATACAAGGACATCTTTGAGGTCCAGCCGTTTGGTAACTCGGTTATTACCGCGAAGGTCTCCGGCAAGGACTTCATCACCGCTTTAGAAAACCAGTGGCAAGATGGAAGCAGTCGGCCGCGTCTAGCCATGGGGCTGTCCAATAACGTCCAGGTGGTCTATGACCACACGGCATCCCACGGCGAGCGCGTCAAGTCCGTGACCATCAATGGCGAGCCCCTCGACGCGGATAAGGACTATTCCATCGCGCTATCGTCCTTCCTCGCCTCCAGCGACAGCGAAAAGGGTGGCGATGGCTACTTTGAGGCAGGCTCCATCAAGGACAAGAACGATGTGGGATACATGGATGCCCAGGCCATGATCGACTACATCGCCTCCGGTGAGTCCGAGGTCCGCAAGGGGCAGGGCCAGATTGGCGCCCACATCGATGGTGACATTGCCCCGGGCAAAGAAATCACCGTCGATCTGTCCAGCTTGAATTACACCAGCGAGGGAGAGCCCATGGCCAAGACCGTCACGGTGAAGCTTGGTGATGAGGAAGCAACCGCCAATATCGATAATTCCAAGCAGGAAGGCGATGACCAATTTGGCGAGCGCGGACGTGCGCAAGTGACGCTTAACGTTCCAGAAGGCCTGACGGGCTCCCAAAACCTAGAAATCACCACCGATGCAGGCACGCAAGCGATCCTGCCCGTGAAAGTGGACGAAGCCGGCGGTGACGAGGCCGGCTCCCAAGAGGATGGTTCAGAGGATGAAGACTCCCCGAAGCTCCCGCAAGGCTCGTCTATTGGCGGCGCAGCCCTTGCCATCGTGGCGGCACTAGCGGCAGGAATCGCCTTTATTGGTTTGAACCCCCAGGTGCTGCCGGCACCACTGCGGTCCATCTTTGATGACCTGCGCAAGACCTTTCACATCTAATTAGGGATCCAAATCCTGTGGATACGCGAAAAGCGCTTTTCCTCGCTTAAAGGGGGAAAAGCGCTTATTTTTCTGTGCTGTGTCGTGCATCCTAGTAACCTCAAAAGCCGTGGATATCTTTGAACGGTTTTTACGCGAGGCTACTTTTCAACTAGGAATCGAGCTACATCGAGTTCCTGTTGTCATGTTGTCTACATTAGGCATCTATCTCGCCTTTATGGTCTTGGTGAAGCTTTTTGGTTCCCGCGTATTGACCTCCATGACGGCCTCTGACGCGATCATCATCATTATGTTCGGTGCTGTTGCCGGGCGTGTGATCATTGGTGTTCCACCTACACTAGCGGCGGGTGTTATCGGGCTGACCACACTGATGGCCTTGGAAGCTGCATTCGGGACCATTCGCAAGGTAGTGAAATGGACGCGGTTTTTAGATCGGCGTCCAGTCCTCATCGTCTTTCAGGGCGAGATGATTGACGATAATCTCACCGTTTCCCATATCACTCGCTCTGACGTGTATTCCGCGGTGCGAAAGGCTGGTTTAGCCCGCATGGAAGACGTTCAGATTATGGTTTTAGAGCCCACCGGGCACATATCTGTCATCAAGAATGGTCAGGACATAGACCCAGATATCTTTAATGACCTCGTTGGCTCTGGGTATATCAAACAGGCCAAAGAGTCTTAAAGAATTGATAGAGGGGGAAGAACTTCAGGACTACTTTTCGTACAACCGCCGTGCAGATAAATAAGAGCACGGCGGTTAATCGCCCTCAAGAGGCATCAACGTCTAGAAAGGAAGTTTGAAGTTCTTTAGAAGGTCATCGATGTTGATGTACTTATTGGCGAACGCGAAGAGAGTGCCCAGTGCGCCGACAGCAGCAGTAATGACTTCGATCCAGGCCTTGACGGACTCAGGATTCGCGTCCTTGGAAGACGAGGCTTGCGTATTCTTGGCGTCGTTTTTCTTGTTTGCATCAGAATCAATGTTCTGGCTAGGAGTGCTGGTGGAGGCAGTAGAAGAGCCTTGAGCAACGGTATTCACATTCTCCGCGGCAGTGGCCACGGTGGTGCCAGCGAGAGTAACGGATAGGGCGGTTGCGCCGGCGAGGAAGGCCTTGCGGGAGAAAAGCTTCATTGTGTTTCCTGTCAAGCTTGTGGTGTTCAAATTTTTTGGATATTAGACGGCTGCGTAGCTGTCTGAATTACCCGAGCTAATTTTAATAAAAAACATTATCAATAAGGAATGGGGGTGTTTGGAGGGGGTGATTAATGCAGATGGTGTGAATGGGAAGGATGTGCTTTCTGGAGCTAAGCGAGGTAGAAGGGTATTTAAGGAAAAGCATCGGATATGAAAATTCCCCAGCGCCACGCCACGATATAGTTCGTGCAGTGTGCTGGGGTGAGGCAAATGTAGAGGGAATGGGGGAGGCATCGGCAAGCGCCGATGCCGCAGACTAGGCCTTTACCGTAGCCTTTTTGATCTTTACCTCTTCTGCAGGCTTGCCATCCTCTTGGCCGCCTGGATTGCTACCTTGGTCACCGGTGTCTACGCCGGCCTCGGCAATCTTGTCTAGGGTCTTGAGGCCTTCTTCAGTGATGGTGCCGAAGTAGGTGTAGTTAGGAGGTAACTCCGAGTCATCGTAGTTAAGGAAGAACTGGGAGCCGTTGGTATCTGGGCCGCTATTGGCCATAGCGACGGAGCCGCGGGGGTAGACAACTGGGTTCTGCGCGTCCTCGTCATCAGTTTCATCGGTGGGGTATTCATCAGCAAAGCTGAAGCCCGGGCCGCCGGCACCGGAACCGGTGGGGTCGCCGCACTGGAGCACATTCAAGCCACCGGAGGTCATGCGGTGGCAGACGGTGTCATCGTAGAAGCCGGAGTCAGCCAGTTCCGAAATGGCGTGGGTAGTACAAGGCGCAGTGGCGCGGTCTAGGTCCATCTCGATCGGGCCCTGGGTGGTATCGAAGGATACAGTAACAGTGCCCTCGGTGGATATATCCTTGCCGTCGGGCTTCTTGGCACCGTGGCCATCCTGCCCATTGTCCTTGTACTCGCACTGGACGGTTGCAGGCAGGGCTTCCGCGCGCTTGCCGCTCAAGGGCTCTGCCTTGGGTGCTTCCTGCGTGGTCTGTGCTTCCGAGGTATCTTCCGCCTGGATTTCGCCCTCAGAGTCATCGCGGGTGGAGAGGAAGTAAATCCCTCCGGCGATGCCGAGGATGACGACGAGCGAGGCTAAGGCGACGCCAAAAGGACGAGTCTTTTGTTTGCGGTCACGGGACTTTAGTTCGCGGTCGAGCTTGTGCAGCGCGTCTTCTCCGCGCTTTTTATTATCTGGCACCGTGGGACAACCTTTCTAGCGATTATCGGTGACGTGTCTCAACTAGGACGATTTTAGCGGCTTTGCGGCCATGGGGATGACTTGGCTCGGGGATTGGCTTAAGCAATAAGCGGAGAGCTATAGCGGGGAAGCAAAAGTATCAGTACGCTCGGGGCCATGGCTGAAGTTAATTTTTCTGACGAACCTACCCAAACCGCTGGTGAACTTCCCGCAGTAGGGGAGTCCATCCCAGAATTCACTCTCGTTGGCACCGACCTCTCTGAGGTCACCAAAAAGGATTTCGAGGGCAAGCGCCTCGTTATCTCGATTTTCCCATCCATCGATACCGGCGTGTGCCAGCAGCAGTTGCGCACCTTTAATGAAAAGGCTGCGGGCTTGGACAACACCGTTGTCTTGTCCGTCTCCCGCGACCTACCTTTTGCACTGGATCGTTTCTGCGCCGCAGAGGGCATTGAAAACGTGGACACCGCCTCCGATTTCCGCTCCGATTTTGGCGAGAAGTTCGGCGTGACCTTGCAAGGCTCCCCGCTCAAGGGCCTTTTGGCACGCTCCGTTGTGGTCACCGACGCTGACCACAAGGTCATCTACAACGAGTTGGTGCCAGAGGTAACCACTGAGCCGGACTACGATAAGGCACTTGCCGCCCTGCAATAAAGCTTTAAGCTGGCAGGATATTTAAATCTAGCACCCAGCCTTTCCCCATAACCCACCGTGGCTGTGGGGGTGAAGGCTGGGTGCTTTTTGCATGCTTGCGGGGCCCTTGAGTTCAGAGGGGCGCTGCGTTCGGGAGCGCTGTGGGTGCAGGTCTCGTTAGACTTAAAGCATGGAGATTCAAGGATTTACCGCGGGCCCATTTAGCACCAATACTTATATCGCGGCGGAGGGAAAGCGCGCTTTCATCGTGGATCCAGGCATGGATTCCACGTCGCAGGTTCTAGCGTACGACTATGACTATGAAGCCATCGTGCTCACGCACGGGCACATTGACCACACTCGCGAGGCCGGTGACTTGGCGCAGGAGCTCGATATCCCCGTTTATATTCATCCCGCAGATAAGTTCATGTTGGATTCTGGGGAGGGTGTTTCCGCCCAGGCACAGGAGTTATTCCACGCCTCGAGAATGGTGCCCATTTCCGATCTCCGCGAACTCCACGGTGGGGAAGAACTGGAGCTAATCGGGCATACATTTACCCTCCAGCACGCGCCTGGGCATTCGCCGGGGTGCGTATTGATCATTTCGGATACTTTTGCCCTTACCGGGGACGTACTTTTTGCCGGGGGAATGGGGCGGGTCGATCTGCCGGATTCTAATCCACAGGCCATGCTGGACTCATTGGCGGGACCGGTGTGGGATTTAGACGATAAGCTGGACATTCTTCCCGGCCACGGCCCAACCTCGACCATGCGTCAGGAGAGGGCGACCAACCCATTCCTGCGAAAATCCCATGGGGTAGTCTAGTGACCATGAGTGAAGAGAAGCGGTTCCAGGCACTGTCCGCACCGAAGGGTGTGCCAGACTATTTCCCACCAGAGTCTGCGACTTTTTATAAGGTCCGCCAGACCATGGTGGAACAGGCGCATCTTTCCGGCTTTCAGCACATTGAATTGCCCATTTTTGAAGATACCGCGCTCTTTGCCCGCGGCGTGGGCGAATCTACCGACGTGGTCTCCAAGGAGATGTACACCTTTGCAGATCGCGGCGATCGCTCAGTGACCCTGCGCCCAGAGGGCACCGCGGGTGTGATGCGCTCGGTCATTCAACACAATCTGGACCGCGGTCAGCTGCCGGTAAAGCTGAACTACAGCGGGCCGTTCTTCCGCTATGAGCGCCCGCAGGCAGGGCGCTACCGCCAGCTTCAGCAGGTTGGCGTGGAAGCCATTGGCGTCGACGATCCCGCATTGGATGCGGAGGTCATCGCCCTGGCGGATCGCTCCTATAGGGCCCTGGGACTTTCCGGGTACCGCCTGGAATTGACCAGCTTGGGCGACCGGAATTGCCGGCCCGCCTACCGCGAAAAGCTGCAGGAATTCCTGTTTAAGCTGGACTTGGATGAGGAAACCCGCCGCCGCGCGGAGATCAATCCCTTGCGCGTCTTGGACGATAAGCGCCCAGACATGCAGGAGCAGCTTGCCGATGCCCCATTGATGCTCGACTACCTCAACGCCGAGTGCCGCGAGCACTTTGAGACCGTAACCGGCATGCTGGATGATATGGGTGTTGCCTACGAAATCAACCCGCGCATGGTGCGCGGCTTGGACTACTACACCAAGACCTGTTTTGAATTCGTCCACGATGGCCTGGGTGCGCAATCCGGTATTGGCGGCGGTGGCCGCTACGACGGGTTGATGGCGCAGCTTGGCGGCCAAGATCTCTCGGGCATCGGCTATGGCCTCGGCGTCGACCGCGCCATCCTCGCCCTTGAAGCGGAGGGAATCACCTTAGAAGGCAGTGATTCCCGCGTGGACGTCTACGGCATTGCCTTGGGCGCAGCGGCCAAGCGCCGCATGACCGGGATCATCAATGACCTGCGCAATGCGGGAATCGCCGCGGACATGTCCTTTGGTGATCGCGGCCTTAAGGGGGCGATGAAGGGCGCTGACCGCGCGGGCGCGCGCTTTGCTCTGGTCTTGGGAGACCAAGAACTAGACAATGGCACCGTCGCCGTGAAGGACTTGGCCGCCCACGAACAGCGCGATGTTGAACTATCGCAGCTGGTTGCCATTCTGGGGCAGGATCTAGAAGGCTAAACGCAGGATCAAAAAAGGGGGCACCGAAATTACTCGGTGCCGCCCTTTTATGTGCTTTTGACTGATTAGCACTCCACCTGGGAAACGCTAAAGCCCATCGTCTTGGCCAAGCCGCCGAGGGAGGTCTCCTTGTACTTGGAGAGCATATCGCGGCCCGTATCCGCCATGGTTTGTACGGCATTATCTAGGGTGACGTGGTGGGTGCCTTCACCCATCATCGCCATGCGGGCGGCGTTAATGGATTTCACCGCGCCGATGGCGTTGCGCTCAATACAGGGGATCTGCACTAATCCACCTACCGGGTCACAGGTAAGGCCGAGGTTGTGTTCAAGGGCGATCTCTGCCGCATTTTCTACCTGGGCAGGCGTTGCACCAAGGAGTGCTGCCATTCCCGCAGCGGACATGGACGAGGCGGAGCCGACTTCTCCCTGGCAGCCCACCTCGGCGCCGGAAATTGAGGCATTTTGTTTGATGATCATGCCGATTGCGCCGGCGGTGAGCAGGTAGCGGCGTGCGGATTCGCGGCAGAAGCCACCATGGAAATCGCGCGCATAGTGCAAGACTGCGGGAATGATGCCGCAGGCGCCGTTGGTGGGCGCGGTGATAACGCGGCCGCCCGCAGCGTTTTGCTCGTTGACCGCTAAGGCGAAGAGGTTGACCCATTCCATGGCGGAAAATCCAGAGTGTGGGTCATTTTTCTGCTCGAGCAGCTGCGCATACATCTTGGGGGCACGCCGCGGCACTCGGAGACCACCGGGCAAGAGGCCCTTGGTGGAAATGCCATCGGTCACGCATTCGCGCATGATGTCCCATACGAGGTCCAAGTGGCGCAGGACAAAATCCGCGCCGCCCTCGTCCTGATGAAGTACTTCCTCATTGGCGAGGACGATTTCCCAAATATCTTTGTCGTTGGCCTCGCAGAGGTTGAGCAGTTCTTCACCGGTGGTGAACTCATAAGGCACGGTATCTTCTACGGTTGCTGCGGCAACGCCGGCGGGTACCTCGTGGCTATCGGCCATCTCCGCGTCTAACTCTTTGCGGGAGAGGATGAAGCCACCGCCGACGGAGAAGTACTGCTCGTCTTCAGCCAAGATAGTGCCATCAGCATCCCAGGCCTTGAAGATCATGCCGTTGGGGTGCTGGGGCAGTGGCTCGTTCTCAAAGGCAATTTCGTAGTCGACGGAGCCGGACGGGCCGGAGATGTTGCCTTCACTGGGGATTATGCCGCCGGCTTGTGGCTCGGCATCGATGGGAACGGTCAGCGGCTCCCAACCGGCGAGTCCCAGAATGACGGCGCGGTCGGAGGCGTGGCCGCGCCCAGTGGCGGCAAGCGAACCGCGCAGCTCCGCGGAGACGCGGGCGGGATGGGTATCGAGGGATTCTAGAAATTGCTTCGCGGCGCGCATCGGCCCAACCGTGTGTGAGGAGGAGGGACCAATGCCGATGGCGAAAATGTCAGTAACGCTAATAGTCATGGTGAAAGCCTTAAGAAACCTTTCTTGGTAGCAAGAGAGTTATCAGTCCAAGAGCATGAAAAAGAGATTTTCTCAGGCGCGGGGATTCAAGTGGAACATTTCTAAAATTCAAGCGTAGAGAAATATGTGACATGTATCAATTTTAGAATATGCGATAGGTATTGCGGCGCTAGTGCTTTCCGTCGTATTGGGACAAAATTTCCTCGAAAGGCAGAAATTCCTCGTCCACTCCGATCCCAGTGGGGCGGGAATGGGGTCCGGGCTTAGGGGCATCGGCAAGCCCGGCGACCCGATCCGTTGGGCGGATCATCTGATCTGCAAGCTGGGTGGCGGCGCGCTCGATGCGGCTGCGAATGCGCGCGCCCTCGGCGGTGCCCAGATCTTCTGTTGCCTGGAAAATGCCGGTGGGAACGACGTGGGCGTGCAGGTAATTCAATAGGGGGCGCAGCGCATAGTCCAAGATGAGCGCGTGGCGCGGTGAACCGCCCGTAGCGGCAACGATGGTAGGCAGTTCCTCCAAGGCGTGCGAATCCAGAACATCAAAAAACATCTTGAACAGCCCGGAGTAGCTTCCTTGGAACGCGGGCGTGACGGCAATAAAGCCATCGGCCGTAGACAGCAGCTCTTTCGCTTCATCCAAGTGGGGCGTCGGGGCCGCCCAATTGGTCATGGCCGTGGCCAATTCAGAAGCAAGGGTGCGCACCTCAATGATGTGGGTGTTCACGCCTTCACCGCGTGCGGAAATCTTTGCCTCGGTGGCTTCTGCAATAGTCTCAGCTAATTGCCGGGTAGATGATGGCTCCGATAGCCCGGCCGTGAGGACAACCAAAGATCGCATTGTTTAGTCCTCCTTTCCAGGGCTTACGCGAAAGTGTGGGGAATCTGGGTGCTGCTTGAGCGTGGCATGCGTTGGTGGGTCTGAGGGTACATGGTCTGGTCGCCGCTGCTCAAAGCGTCGGCGGAGCTCTGGGACGACTTGAGTGCCAAGAATTTCTATCTGCTTGAGCACCACTTCTTGCGGCAGGCCCGCGTGATCGATGAGGAAGAGCTGGCGTTGGTAATCGCCCACGTAGTCCGCAAATTTCAGGGTGCGCTCAATAACCTGCTCTGCGGTACCCACGGTCAGCGGGGTGTAGTCAGTAAACTCCTCCAGGCTAGGCCCGTGCCCGTACACGGGTGCGTTATCGAAGTACGGGCGGAAGAACTTCTTGGCTTCCTCTTCAGTATCGCCAA
Source organism: Corynebacterium sp. MSK204 (assembly GCF_030229885.1). Lineage (NCBI taxonomy): Bacteria > Bacillati > Actinomycetota > Actinomycetes > Mycobacteriales > Corynebacteriaceae > Corynebacterium > Corynebacterium sp. MSK204. Next base: position 243,871 of record NZ_JASPGQ010000001.1, read on the forward strand.
TGAATACCTGGCCGCCGAGACCCACGATGGCTTGGTCGGCCTGACCGTGGCCATAGGAGGCGAAGCGGCGCCGGTACATGGTGACCATCTTGGCCGTGTGTTCCTGATTCCAGAAAATATTATTGTGGAAGAACCCGTCGCCATAATAGGCCGCTTGTTCTGCAATCTGTGTAGAGCGAATTGAGCCGTGCCATACAAACGGCGGGACGCCATCGAGGGGCGCCGGGGTAGAGGTAAACGCCTGCAACGGGGTGCGGAATTTGCCCTCCCAGTTGACGCTATTTTCGCGCCACAGGCGGCGCAGCAAGTGGTAATTTTCCACGGCCAAGGGGATGCCTTGGCGGATATCTTTGCCAAACCACGGGTAGACGGGGCCGGTATTGCCGCGTCCCATCATCAGGTCCACACGGCCGCCGGAAAGGTGCTGCAAAAAGGCGTAATCTTCCGCGATCTTTACCGGGTCATTGGTGGTAATTAGCGTCGTGGAGGTAGAAAGCTGCAGGCGCTTAGTCTGCGCCGCAATATAGGCCAGGTGGGTCGTCGGGGAGGAGGGGACGAAGGGCGGGTTGTGGTGCTCGCCTGTGGCAAAGACATCGAGGCCCACTTCTTCCGCCTTGAGCGCGATTTCCGTAATATTGCGGATTCGCTCCGCCTCTGACGGGGTTTCGCCCGTCGTTGGATCGGTGGTCACATCTCCGACCGTGAAAATGCCAAATTGCATGGTGTCCCTTTCTACGTACCTATAATCATAGTACGTGACATGTCAACAACGTGGGAGGGGAGATTGTTCCCAAACGAGTAAAGAGGGGGACGGGAATTAGCTGTAGACCCCGCGCCCCAAGGTGTCGCACTCAGCCATCCGGCCGGAATTATAACCAGCAAGGAAAGCCCGCTGGCGTTGCTCGGAGGAGCCGTGCGTCCACGCATCGGGTTGGACCTGCCCGGTGGAACGCCGCTGGATATTATCGTCGCCCACAGCCTGCGCCGCGGTGACTGCGTCAGCGACCTGCTGCTGGGAAATCGGTTCCAGCAGCGCATCCTCGCCCTTATCTGCATGAGAAGCCCAAATACCTGCGTAGCAATCTGCCTGGAGCTCGATCTTTACCGCATTGGAATCCGCGCCGGGGTCGTTATAGTCAGATAGCTGCAGCGTGCCCTCGAGCTGCTGAATGTGGTGGCCAAACTCGTGGGCGACGATGTACATCTGCGCGAATGGGGCATTGTGCGCGCCGTAGTTGCTCAGGGAATCGAAAAAGGTGGTATCGAAATACGCCGATTGGTCGGCGGGGCAATAAAAGGGACCCGTGGCTGAAGAGGCGGTGCCGCAACCGGAATTGGTGGAGCCATTAAAAATCACCCGGCCAGGGTTGGTGTATTCGATGCCGGCTTGCTCGGGCAGCTCGGCGGTCCAGACGTTATCCACGCTCATGGCGGTAAACATGACCCGGCAGTCATCGTATTTATTGCCGTCTTCTGCCGTTTGGCAGTGATCGAAGGCAGAATCATCGGCACCGGAGTGGGACTGCTCATTGCCCAGGAGGGCGCCAATATCGGAGGGGTTTCCTCCCAATAAGAGGTAGAGCCCGACGAGCATGACGGAGCCGATGCCGCCGCCTAAAGCGAGGCCGCCGCCACCGCCGGAGGTTGCGCGCTGGCCATCGAAATCGGCACCAGATTTAAACGTCATGCCTAAATAGTGCCACACCTTTTCGGCGTCTTCAGTGCGTACCGGCCACATTTATGCGCGGTACTGGCAGCGGCGTCCGGTTCGCACCCATGCCTAGTGCCTTAAATGGACTTAATAGGAGAAGAAACGGCGATGGGATGTAGAATTGGCCAAGTTCCTAGTCTTGTGCTTGGTTGGGCGCGCGCTGTTTACGCGTGGCTGGACCCGCAAGTAACTCCATTTCAGAAGGGATTGAATTATAGTGCTGCGTACCCATTTGGCCGGTGAGCTCCGCAAAGAACTGGCAGAAGAGACCGTAACCCTAACCGGTTGGGTGTCTCGTCGCCGTGACCACGGCGGCGTGATCTTCATTGACCTGCGCGATCGTTCCGGCATTGCCCAGGTGGTCTTCCGCGAATCCGATGTGGCAGAGCGCGCCCACGACCTGCGTTCGGAATACTGCGTCAAGGTAACCGGCGTAGTGGAACCGCGCCCAGAAGGCTCCGAAAACCCGAACCTGCCTTCCGGAGACATCGAGGTCAACGTCACCGACCTGGAGGTGCTCAACAAATCCGCAGCGCTGCCCTTCCAGGTAGATGATCCTTCCGCCTCTGGCGAGGTAGGCGAGGAGACCCGCCTGAAGTACCGCTACTTGGATCTGCGCCGCGAGCGCCAGGCAAAGGCCCTGCGCCTGCGCTCCGCTGCCAACCGCGCGGCCCGCAACGTGCTGGATAAGCACGATTTCGCCGAAATCGAAACCCCTACCTTGACCCGCTCCACCCCTGAGGGCGCCCGCGACTTTTTGGTCCCTGCCCGCCTGAAGCCGGGCTCCTGGTACGCGCTGCCGCAGTCGCCGCAGCTGTTCAAGCAGCTGCTGATGGTGGCGGGCATGGAGCGCTATTACCAGATCGCGCGGTGCTACCGCGATGAGGACTTCCGCGCCGACCGCCAGCCGGAATTTACCCAGCTAGACGTGGAGATGTCCTTCGTGGATCAAGACGATGTCATTGCGCTTGGTGAAGAGATTGTCAAAGAGCTGTGGAAGCTCATCGGCTATGACATTCAGACCCCGATCCCGCGCATGACCTATGCCGATGCCATGAAGTACTACGGCTCCGATAAGCCGGATCTGCGCTTCGACATCAAGATCGTCGAGTGCACGGAGTTCTTCAAGGACACTACCTTCCGCGTCTTCCAGAACGAATACGTCGGCGCCGTAGTCATGGACGGCGGTGCTTCGCAGCCGCGCCGCCAGTTTGATGCATGGCAGGACTGGGCCAAGCAGCGCGGCGCCAAGGGCCTTGCCTACATCACCGTTGCAGAAGATGGCACTTTGGGCGGGCCAGTAGCCAAGAACATCACCGACGCGGAGCGCGAGGGCATCGCCGAGCACGTGGGCGCAAAGCCTGGTGACGCCATCTTCTTCGCCGCCGGCGATACCAAGTCTTCCCGCGCGCTGCTGGGTGCGGCCCGCGGTGAAATCGCCAAGAAGCTCGACCTCATCAAGGAAGGTGACTGGGCCTTTACCTGGGTCGTTGACGCCCCGCTCTTTGAGCCTTCTGCCGATGCCACCGCTTCCGGCGACGTGGCCTTGGGCCACTCCAAGTGGACCGCGGTGCACCACGCTTTTACCTCGCCGAAGCCGGAGTGGATCGATTCCTTCGACGAGAACCCGGGCGAGGCCACGGCCTACGCTTATGACATCGTCTGCAACGGCAACGAGATCGGCGGCGGTTCTATCCGTATCCACCAAGAAGATGTGCAAAAGCGTGTCTTCGAGGTCATGGGCATCGGCGATGAGGAAGCACAAGAAAAGTTCGGCTTCTTGCTTGACGCTTTCTCCTACGGCGCACCTCCACACGGCGGCATCGCCTTTGGCTGGGACCGCATCGTGTCCCTCTTGGGCGGCTTTGACTCCATCCGCGACGTCATTGCCTTCCCGAAGTCCGGTGGCGGCGTGGATCCGCTTACCGATGCCCCCGCGCCCATCCCTGCCGCACAGCGCAAGGAGACCGGCGTGGATTTCAAGCCGGAGAAGAAAAAGAACGGCGAAGAGGCTAAGGCCGCGAAATCAGAGCAGGAGAACTAGCTCTTAGGCTCGCTATCACGACACCATTTTTAGGGTAAGCGGGGCGCGCGTCCTCGCCGCAGCGGAAACTTGTGCGGCGAGGGTGTAGCCCCCGCTTTGTGTTGGCGGGCATACTGGATAGAACTATGGTTGATACACAGACAGTGCTTTCGGCCGATGAGGTCATTGGTGCCGCATCGGAAATGTTGTCGCGCCGCTTTGGTGGCACGCCGGAAATGTCAGACATTGAGGATCTAGGCGGATCCGGCAATGCTTTAGTCCTGCGCGCGAAGGTTGCCCCTAGCGCCTTTTTGCCGCATCGCTCTGTGGTCATCAAATACAATCCGGTCACCGGCTACGGCGTGGATGACGCGGCAATGCTGCGCGAGGTCGTGGCCTATCAATTCACCACCGCCTTAGCAGAAGACGTGCGCCCAGGGCCGGTGCTGCTTGCGCATGATTTAGACCGGCGCATCATCGTCCTGACGGATTTGGGGGAGGCCGAGACCCTTGCGGATGTGCTCTTAGAATCCGGCGATGAGGATCGCATTCGGATCCTGCGCTCCTTGGGCACGGCATTGGGGCATATCCACGTAGGCACCGCGGATCATGAGCAGGATTTCGAGACCCTGCTCAACCGCACCTTGCGGCATAACCCGGAATACGCCGATCACCAATCTGTGCGCGATCAGTCCCTGTATCGCTCCATCGGCATCGGGCTGAGCCTGCTTGATGAGGCGGGGCTTGAAGCCCCCGAAAGCTTCCGCAGTTTAGCCGATCAAGCCGCTGAATCCCTCGCCTCCGGCAAGGATAGGGCCTTTACTCCCTTCGATTTATCGCCGGATAACATCATCGTCTCCAAGCGCCTGCACTTCTTGGACTATGAATGGGCCGGTTTTAGGAACGTGGGCTTTGACGTCGCGTGCGTTATCGCGGGCTTCCCGCAGTTCCTGTTTTCTAAGCCAATTACGGATAAGGAAGCAGATATATTCCTCGCCGCATGGTCGCGCGAGGTATCTGAGGTGTGGCCGCGCTTTGCCGACGAAGACGAACTGCACGGGCTTATCGTCGCTTCCCTCATTGGCTGGGCCTTGTCGAGCGTGACCACGATGCACGCTGGCGGAATTGAGGGACTGGTTGCCCTTGCTAGCGGTGACGCGGAGATTGTCCATGACCCAAAGCGTTCGATCCTGCGCCCGCCGGAAAGCGGCCCTTTTAATGAGGACGAGCTATTGGTGCGCCAAGATTTGTACGAAACCTTTGACGCGCTCGCGCGCTACGCCGCCCAATGCGGGACCGCACCGTGCACGTCCATCGCGGAGTTTGGCACCATCGTTGCCCGCCGCGTCCACGACGAATAATCACTACACCTTTCTGGGGAGCTAAAACCACATGAGCCAGGATTCTCTCTTCGGCGCCTCTCCCAATGCCGGTGGCACTATGGGCGGCGAAGGCTCGCCATCGTCTTTTCCCACAGCCAATCTCTTTGCCACGCACTCCGGTTCGCCCTTGGCCGCTCGCATGCGCCCACAGACTCTAGAAGAGGTCGTGGGCCAGGACCACCTCCTTGCCCCCGGCAAGCCGCTGCGCCGCTTGGTCGAGGGGTCCGGCGAGGCTTCGGTCATTTTGTATGGGCCGCCGGGTACTGGCAAGACGACGATTGCCTCGCTGATAGCCAGCCAGATGGGCCAAAACTTCGTCGGCCTCTCCGCCCTTGACTCAGGGGTGAAGCAGGTGCGCGAAGTCATTACCCACGCCCGGCAGGAACTCATCCACGGCCGCCGAACGGTCCTTTTCATCGATGAGGTGCACCGTTTCTCCAAAACCCAACAAGACGCCTTGCTGGCGGCGGTTGAAAACCGGACGGTCCTGCTGGTTGCAGCGACGACCGAAAACCCATCCTTCTCGGTCGTCTCGCCGCTTCTTTCCCGCTCGCTGCTTTTGCAGTTGCACTCGCTGAGCGAGGAGGATCTTAAGGGCGTAGCCCGCCGCGCGTTAGACAGCGATCGGGGGCTAGGCGAGCGCGAGCTAAGCATTACTGATGAGGCGCTCAACCAGCTTGTCGTGCTCTCTGGTGGCGATGCCCGGCGCAGCCTGACCTACCTCGAGGCGGCCGCGGAAGCAGTCGACGATGGCGGCGAGATCACCGCGGCCACGATTACGGATAACGTGAATCGGGCGGTGGTGCGCTATGACCGTGACGGCGATCAGCACTACGACGTGACTTCTGCGTTCATCAAGTCCATCCGCGGCTCCGATGTCGATGCCGCGCTGCACTACCTAGCGCGCATGGTGGAAGCCGGCGAAGATCCCCGGTTTATCGCCCGCCGCCTGATGGTTCACGCCTCAGAAGATATTGGCATGGCAGATCCCACCGCCTTGCAAGTCGCCGTTGCCGCTGCAGAGGCGGCGCAACTGATCGGCTTGCCAGAAGCGCGCATCCCACTGGCGCAGGCAACGATTCACTTGGCGACGGCGCCGAAATCTCCGTCCGTCATCGCTGCTATTACTAAGGCGCAGGCCGATGTCGCGGCCGGCAAGGTGGGCCACGTGCCGCCGCACCTGCGTGATGGGCACTATGAGGGCGCCAAGCGGCTGGGAAATGCCACGGGGTATTCCTATCCCCACGATGACCCGCGCGGGGTAGTGGAGCAGCAATACCTGCCCGATGAGCTCGAGGGCACCGTATATTATGAGCCCACCGAGCACGGTGCGGAAAAGCGAATCTTTGACTATATTGGCCGTTTGCGCAGGATACTTCGCGGCAAGCGCCGCTAAGTGCGAACCGGCTCGACCGGTTTTGGCCCCACCGATGGGCACAGCCTGCCTACCTGTAGGTAAAGTTGGGTGGGTTAGAAAGCTTCTTGATGGAAGATAAAAGCTTAGACAGTTAGGATTATTGCTCGTGAAGACTCATGAGATCCGGGAACGGTTTACCCAGCACTTCGTCAATTCTGGTCACGAGGTTGTCCCCAGCGCCTCTTTGATCCTGGATGACCCTAACCTGCTTTTCGTTAACGCGGGCATGGTGCCCTTCAAGCCCTATTTCTTGGGCCAGCAGACCCCACCATTTTCGCAAGGCCTTGCCACCTCTATCCAGAAGTGCGTGCGCACCTTGGATATCGAGGAGGTGGGCATTACCACCCGCCACAACACCTTCTTCCAAATGGCGGGCAACTTCTCCTTTGGTCAGTATTTCAAGGAAGGCGCCATTTCCAATGCATGGAACCTGCTGACCAAAGACGTAGAAGACGGCGGGTTTGGCCTGGATCCGGAGCGCCTGTGGGTCACCGTGTACCTCGATGATGATGAGGCAGCGGAAATCTGGCGCGATAAGATCGGCGTGCCAGAAGAGCGCATCCAGCGCCTAGGCATGGAAGATAACTACTGGTCCATGGGCGTGCCGGGGCCGTGTGGCCCCTGCTCGGAAATCTATTACGATCGCGGCCCCGAATACGGCAAGGACGGCGGCCCGATTGCGGACGATAACCGTTACATGGAGATCTGGAACCTCGTGTTCATGCAAAATGAGCGCGGCGAGGGAACCGGAAAGGGCGATTTTGAGATCGTCGGCGAGCTGCCGAAGAAAAACATCGATACCGGCTTGGGCATCGAGCGCGTCGCCTGCCTCTTGCAGGGTGTAGACAACGTTTACGAGACCGACCTGCTGCGCCCGGTCATTGACGTCGCCGAGGAGCTTACCGGCGCCACCTACGGCGAGAAGGCAACGCAGCAGGAAAATATCCGCTTCCGCGTGGTGGCTGACCACTCCCGCACCGGCATGATGCTCATCTTGGATGGTGTTACCCCAGGAAACGAGGGTAGGGGCTATATCCTGCGCCGCTTGCTGCGCCGCATCATTCGCTCAGCAAAGCTGCTGGGTGCCGAGGGCGCTACCATGGAGCGCTTCATGAATACCGTCATGGATACCATGACCCCGTCCTATCCAGAGATTGCGGATAACCGCGAGCGAATCCTGCGCGTGGCCATCAACGAGGAAAAGGCGTTTTTGAAGACGCTGGAGTCTGGCACCAAGCTTTTCGATGAAGCCGTGGAGGACCTGCGCTCCACCCACCGCGCCAAGACCCAAAAGGTGCTCTCCGGTGACAAGGCCTTCGAGCTGCACGATACCTACGGTTTCCCCATCGACCTCACCCTGGAAATGGCGCAAGAGGCCGGCCTTGACGTGGACATGGACGGCTTTAATGCCGCCATGGGCGAGCAGCGCCGCCGCGCCAAGGCCGATAACCAGGCCAAGAAGCACGGTCACACCGACCTCTCCTTGTACCGCGACTGGGTGGATAATAACCCCACCGTATTCACCGGCTATGAGGAACTGGTCTCGGGTGCCAACGTCATCGGGCTGGTCAAAGATGGCCAAAAGGTCAACGAGGTACACGAGGGCGATGAGGTTGAGGTCATTTTGGACCACTCGCCGCTCTACGCTGAGTCCGGTGGACAGATGGCTGACCGCGGCCGCATTTCCGCGGGCGAATCCCTCTTGGAGGTCAATGACGTCCAGAAGATTGGCAAGAAGCTGTGGGTACACAAGGCTTCCGTTACCGCCGGTGGGCTCGACCTGGGCATGTCCGTTGAGGCTTCCGTAGATGAGAAGTGGCGCCACGGTGCGACCCAGGCCCACTCGGCTACCCACCTCATCCACGCGGCCCTGCGGCAGGTGCTGGGACCCACCGCAGTGCAGGCGGGCTCCCTGAACCGCCCGGGCTACCTGCGCTTTGACTTCAACTACACCGAGCAGTTGAGCCAGGAACAAATGGAAGAAATCGCGCTTATTACCAACCAGGCGATCGATTCCAATATGGCCGTCAACACCATTGAGACCTCGCTGGAAGAGGCCAAGGCGATGGGCGCCATGGCCCTGTTCGGTGAAAACTACGGCAACCAGGTGCGCGTGGTGGAAATCGGCGGACCATTTTCCATCGAGCTCTGCGGCGGTACCCACGTGGGTTCCTCGGCAGAAATTGGACTGGTTTCCGTGCTTGGCGAGTCCTCGGTGGGCTCCGGCGCCCGCCGCATTGAGGCCTACTCCGGCATGGATGCCTTCCGGTACTACTCCAAGGAAACCGCGCTGGTAGAGGGCGTATCCCGCGAGCTAAAGGTGCAGTCTGAGGAACTTCCGGAGCGGATTTCGCAGCTTTCGGAGCGGCTCAAGGCGGCCGAAAAGGAAATTGAGGGCCTGCGCAAGGCGCAACTGACCGCGCGCGCCTCTGAAATCATCGACTCGGCTACCGAGGTCAATGGCATCAAGACCATTACGCTCCAGCTTCCCGATGGCACCTCGGGCGGCGACCTGCGGACCGTGGCCACCGATATCCGCAACCGCATGAAGGATACGGCCGCGGTCATCGTGCTCGGCGCGGTGGATAAGGGCAAGTTCCCGTTCATTGCCGCCGCTACGGGCAAGGCGGTGGACGAGGGCGTGAAAGCTGGGGACATCGTCAAGCGCCTTGGCGAATACGTCAACGGCCGCGGCGGCGGCAAGCCAGACATGGCGCAGGGCTCTGGTACCGCGCCGGAAGGTGCGCAGCGGGGCTTTGAGGCCGTCAAGGATCTGTTGCAGTCGCGATAAGGATTCATTGTGGCAAAGGTTGAACCAGATTCCCCCGGAGTGGATGACCCAGGCGAGGGCCGCCGATTAGCACTCGACGTGGGCACAGTGCGAATTGGCGTCGCGGCATCCAACCGCGAGGCCACCCTCGCTACCCCTGTGGAAACCGTTCCCAGGAAGACCGGCTTCAAAGACCGCGATCAAGAAGACATTGATCGAATTCTCGAGCTTATTGAGGCATATTCCGCGGTAGAAGTCATTGTTGGTTTGCCGCGTGATTTACACGGAAATGGGTCAAAAAGTGTAAAACACGCGAAAGAAATTGCGTTTCGGATTCGACGCCGCTTGAATCAAGATGAAAATATAGATAAAGTTCCACCACCAGTACGCTTGGCTGATGAACGTTTGACGACGGTAGCGGCAACCACCGCGCTGCGCGCGTCCGGCGTGTCCGAAAAGAAGGGCAGAAAAATCATTGACCAAGCTGCAGCGGTGGAAATACTACAGTCCTGGCTGGATGGGCGTGCTAACGCGCTCCGCTCGGATGATGCAGTAGCCCAGCCTTCAAACTCAGGAGACTAAACACGTGAGCCGTAACCAACAACGCCTCGGGCGATCGATGGATGATAAGTACGTCAAGCGGCGCCAGCGCGGCATCGCCGTGGTGGTCGCATCCGTCATCGTCATTCTAGGAGCTCTGATCTACATCGGAGTACGCATCGGCACTTCTTCGGCCGACTACGAAGGGGCCGGAAACGGCACCACGCAATTGGTGGAGGTCCCCGAAGGATCCTCCATGTCCGAGCTGGGACCCACGCTCGTGGAAAAGAATGTGGTCAAGACCCAAGAGGCATTCGACTCCGCGGCATCGATGAACCACAGCGCCAGCCAGATTCAACCTGGCTTCTACCGGCTGCAAGAAGAAATGAGCGCGGCGAATGCGGTAGAGGCGTTGCTTGATGAAAACAACCGCGTGGACATGCTTGAGGTTCAAGGCGGTGCGACCTTGGAGGACGTCAAGGTCGTCGGCGGTGACGTGCGCTTCGGTATCTACTCCTTGATTTCCCAAGTCAGCTGCGATGACGGCAATTGCTTGGAGAAGGAAGAGCTGGAAAAGGCGGCGGCAGAAACCGATCCTAAGGAGCTCGGCGCACCGGATTGGGCACTGGATGCCATTAAGAAACGCGGCAATGACCCGAAGCGTATTGAGGGCCTTATTGCCCCTGGCCAGTACGTTCTGGACCCGAATATGAGCGCCAAGGACATCCTGAAGGATCTCATTACCCGCTCTGCCAAGCGTTATGAGGAAACCGATATCGAAAACCGCGCCAAGGCCATTGGGCTTTCGCCGTACGAGCTTTTGACCTCTGCCTCCTTGGTGGAGCGTGAGGCACCCGCCGGCGAATTCGACAAGGTAGCCCGCGTTATCCTGAACCGCTTGGACGAGCCCATGCGCCTCGAGTTCGACTCCACCGTGAACTACGGTCTGGAGGATGTCGAGCTGGCCACCACCGATGAGGCGCGTGGTGAGAAGACTCCGTGGAATACCTACGCTAAGGAAGGCCTTCCGGATACCCCGATTTCCTCGCCTTCTGATGAGGCAATCCGCGCGATGGAAGAACCTGCCGATGGTAACTGGAAGTTCTTCGTCACCGTGGATAAGGACGGCACCACCGTGTTCTCCGATACCTACGATGAGCACCTGGACCGTGTGGACGATGCTATCCGCTCCGGCGTCCTTGACTCTCAGCGCGAGGGTGAGGGAGCAGGAGCCGGCAACGGCGATGCCGCCTCGGACCAACCGGCTGAGTAGGCACTAGGCCGCAGCCAGAAAGGTAGACGCTCTCCATGCCGCGCGCCGCAGTACTCGGTAGCCCCATCGCACACTCGTTATCGCCTATCCTGCACAACGCGGGGTATACCGCAGTGGGGCTCAAGGAGTGGTCCTATACCCGCTTTGAGGTGACGGCCGATACCCTTGCCCCATTCTTGGAAGAATGCGGCCCCGAGTACCGCGGCTTTTCCGTGACCATGCCCGGTAAGTTCGCCGCGCTCGAGGTAGCAGAGGAACAAAGTGATAGGGCACGGCTTATCGGGTCCGCCAATACCTTGGTGCGCACCGAACATGGGTGGCGCGCGGATAATACCGATACCGAGGGCGTGCGCGGCGCCCTGCAAGAACTCATTGGGCTCCGCCCAGTCTCCCAGGCGCTTATCATCGGCGCGGGCGGAACCTCCCGCCCGGCGCTGTGGGCGCTGGCAGAACGCGGGATCGATCAGGTCACCATCTTGAACCGTTCCAACCGCCAAGCGGAGCTGCAGCCCTTGGCCGAGCGGCTCGGGCTCAATTTGCAGTATGCAACCTTTGACGATGACCTCGAGGACCTTTCCCGCTCCGCGGATTTGATTATTTCCACCGTGCCTTCGGCTGCGTTGGAGGATTATCGCTTCCAGCTTGCCCACGCCCCAGTGCTCGATGTGATCTATCACCCGTGGCCTACGACGCTCGCCGCCTGCGCCGCCGCGAATGGCTACTTCACCGTGGGTGGGCACGTCATGCTGGCGCATCAAGCGTTTAGCCAATTTGAGCAATTCACCGGGCTTTCCGCACCGCGCGAAGAAATGGTCGCGGCCCTGCAGGAAGAGCTTCGCCTGCGCAACCTCTAAGCACGCTGGGGATACGCCCATGTGCGCCGCCTTGCCATGAAGAGTGGCAAAGCGGCGCTTAGCCTTATGCCATGGGGATTTTCGGGGGAATACTTTATGGCCTGTGGGCAGCCGCCTTGTGCTGGTGGGATATTCGCGAGCGGCGCTTGCCCGATGCACTGACCATCCCCGTTGGGGTGTTATCGGTCACCTTTGCCACTTGGGGTGGGTTAGCCTGGCCATTGCTATACCTCCTAGTGGCGCTTTGTGGCGCCGGCATCGGCGGGGGAGATATTAAATTGGCCCTGCCGCTGGGCATGCTCGTTAGTGCCACGGCAGGCCCACTGGGGGTTATTATCGCCTGCGGCGGTTCCGCTGTACTCACGCTGCTCGCAAGCGGCATCGCGCGGGCCAAGGGCGGTGTGCCCCACGGGCCCTCGATGGTGCTATCGGCTGGGCTGGTTATGGCCGCGTATCCCCTCTTTGAGGGGTGAGGCGAATATATTGGGGTGCCTAGTTGCTCCGTGTGCATAGGTGCCGTGCGATAATACCCGCATGCTTCGTTGGACTACCGCTGGTGAATCCCACGGCCAGGCACTTATCTCCATGGTGGAGCACATGCCGGCCGGAGTACCCATTACCCGTGCTGAGATTTCTCATCAGCTGGCGCGGCGCCGCCTAGGATATGGCCGCGGTGCGCGCATGAAGTTCGAGGCCGATGAGGTTACGCTGCTCGGCGGCGTCCGCCATGGGCTGACGATTGGTAGCCCGATTGCCATCATGATCGGCAATACTGAATGGCCGAAATGGACCACCGTCATGTCCGCAGATCCCATCGATATGGAGGATGAGGACGTAGCAAAGGCGATGAATTCGGGCCGAGGTGCGCCCTTGCAGCGTCCGCGCCCAGGCCACGCCGATTTTGCGGGCATGGTGAAATATAACCACAGCGAGGCCCGACCCATCTTGGAGCGTTCTTCTGCGCGCGAGACCGCTGCGCGGGTTGCCGCCGCGACCGTAGCGCGGAACTTCCTGCGGGAAACGTTGGGCGTTGAGGTCTTTTCCCACGTGATTTCTATCGGCGCATCGCAGCCCTATGCCGGTCCTTCCCCCAGTTTTGCGGATATCGAGGACATCGATAACTCTCCGGTGCGCGCCTTTGGTAAGGATGCCGAATCTTCGATGATTTCAGAGATCGAAGCCGCAAAGAAGCAGGGAGATACCTTGGGCGGCATCGTCGAGGTAATCGTCGATGGCCTCCCCATTGGCCTCGGCTCACACATCTCGGGCGATGACCGCTTGGACGCACAGCTGGCTGGAGCATTGATGGGTATTCAGGCCATCAAGGGCGTAGAAATCGGCGATGGCTTCGATGAAGCGCGTCGACGCGGCTCCGAAGCCCACGATGAGATGGTCCGCACCGAGGATGGCGTAACTCGCCTGAGCAACCGGGCCGGCGGCTTGGAAGGCGGCATGACTAACGGGCAGCAATTGCGGGTCCGCGCCGCTATGAAACCGATTTCCACGGTGCCGCGCGCCTTGCAGACGATCGATATGGAAACCGGTGCCGATGCCACCGCAATTCACCAGCGCTCAGATGTTTGCGCCGTTCCGGCAGCAGGAGTTGTGGCTGAGGCCATGGTCTCACTCGTGCTAGCGCGCGCAGTTTTAGATAAATTTGGCGGGGATAGCTTGAGCGAGACCTGCCGTGCCATTGCTGCATATGAAGAATACGTTTCGCAGCGACTCGCCTTTAACCAGGAGTAAATGATGACAACGCCAACCGATGTAACGGGACAGCCACATCCTTGCGTCGTTTTGATTGGCCCGCCCGGGGCGGGAAAGTCCACGATTGGCCGCCGGCTTTCGCATGCGCTGAATTGCGATCTGGTGGATTCGGATCACCTAATTGAAATGGCCGAGGGAAAACCCTGCGGCGAGGTCTTTAGTGAGAAAGGCGAACCGGCGTTTCGCGAGCTCGAGGCCGAACATGTCGCTGAAGCCTTGCAGAAGGGTGGGGTAGTAAGCCTGGGCGGCGGCGCGGTGATGACGGCCTCCACGCGCGAGCTTCTGGAGCGCCACACCGTCGTCTTCCTCGATATTTCCGCAGAAGAAGGCGCGCGCCGCACGGCCGGCGACCGCAATCGCCCGGTGCTGGCGGCGGATAACCCGGTTGAACATTACCGGTCAATCGTGGAAACGCGCAGGCCTTTCTATCTTGAGGTGGCCGATTTTCGCGTACGCACGGATACTCGCTCCCCGCAGCAGGTCGTGGGCGATATCCTGGGCTTTTTAGAAACCCTCTAGCCGGGAACCCCACCCGCATCCCTGCAGGTTATCGCTGCGTAGAAAGGACAGTCCAATGCTCACCATCGCCGTTAACGGACCGAGCCCGTATGAGGTCCGCATCGGAGCGGGTCTTAGCGAAGATATCGCGCGGCGTTGTGCGGACACGGGTGCCGATAAGGCGGCGGTCATCTTCCAGCCTGCCCTGCGTACCGCCGCAGAAGAACTCGCGAAATCCGTAGAAGCGCAGGGCGTCACCCCCGTCTTGTGCGAGGTGCCGGATGCTGAGGCGGCCAAGCAACTGAGCGTGGTGGGAAACGTGTGGGACCGCCTTGGTGAGGCGGGTTTTAGCCGCAGCGATGTCGTCATCGGTGTAGGCGGCGGGGCAACTACGGATATGGCAGGCTTTGTCGCCGCCGGATGGATGCGCGGCATTAAGGTCATTCAGGTTCCTACGACCCTTCTCGCCATGGTTGATGCCGCGGTGGGCGGGAAAACCGGAATCAATACGAAGGTCGGGAAGAACCTCGTCGGCGCCTTCCACGAGCCGGATTCTGTATTCGTCGATCTGGAACGCCTAGACACCCTCCCACAGGCAGAAATCGTGGCTGGTTCCGCAGAGATCATTAAGACCGGGTTCATTCATGATCCGGTCATCGTGGAACGCTACGTGGAAAATCCAGGTGCTTGCCTTGACCCACGCGGTGTCCTGCCGGAATTGATTGAGCGTTCCATCGCGGTGAAGGCAGCGGTGGTGGGAGAAGACCTCAAGGAAGCCGGGCTGCGCGAGACCCTTAATTATGGGCATACCTTTGGCCACGCCATAGAAAGGCAAGAAAACTATGCGTGGCGCCACGGCAATGCGGTAGCCGTAGGCATGATGTTCATTGCCCACCTTTCCCACCAGCGAGGCCTGATAGATGCGGAACTCGTGGAATTGCACCGCAGCATCCTGACCAATATCGGCCTGCCTACGGCGTATCAACCCGGGAAATTCGCGGAATTATATGAGGCGATGACCCACGATAAGAAAAACCGCGACGGGAAGATCCGCTTCGTGGCGCTGACCGGAATCGGTGCGACGACGCGGATAGAGGGCCCCACGCGCGAAGAACTAGAAGCGGCGTATGCCGCCATTACGGAGTAGATATGAAAATCGTTGTTCTCAATGGCCCGAACTTAAATAGGTTGGGCAAGCGCCAACCGGACGTCTATGGTTCCACGACGCTAAGTGATGTCGAAGAACTGGTTTCCAAGCGTGCCGAGAAGCACGGGGCAGAGGTCGAGTTTTTCCAGTCGAATTTTGAAGGCGAGCTCATTGAGAAGGTCCACGAGGCCGCCGATGCCGGAAGTGCAGTCATCATTAACCCAGGTGGGCTGACGCATACCTCCGTTGCTCTGCGCGACGCCCTGGCAGAGATTGCCGATGGCGCCGGCTTCGTGGAGGTGCATATCTCCAACGTGCACGCCCGGGAGGAGTTTAGGCACCATTCTTATTTGAGCCCCATTGCCCGCGGCGTCGTCGCCGGTTTGGGAGTCTTTGGGTACTGCGCCGCGGTGGACTATCTATGCCAATAATCACCGGCCAGACCGATGCCCCTCGGGCGCAGATGGAAAGAAGGCATCGAACCTAGCCACCTGTGCCGCGGAAATAGTTATAGTGGAAGAATAAATTTTTAAGCTTCACTACGTTCCCGCAAAGGATGATTTTATGGCACTTGCAGATACCCGTTTCAGTGACCGCCGCCGGAAGCTAGCCGCCGAATTAGCCGGTCAGCGCATTGATGCGGTATTGGTAACCCACTTGATCCACGTCCGGTACCTGTCCGGATTTTCCGGTTCCAACGGCGGGATGCTGCTGCGCAAGGATCTCTCCGCGTTGATGGCTACCGATGGCCGCTATACCACCCAGATTGCCCAGGAAGTTCCGGATCTTGAGGCGGTCGAGGGCCGTTCTGTGGGCAAGGTGCTCCTACAGCAATTCGACAAGGATGAGACCCCGGTTCGCGTCGGCTTCGAAGCCGACTACATGTCCGTGTCGGAACTGGAAGATCTGAAGGATTCCGCACCGGATGGGGTCACCTTGGTGCCGATTTCTGGAATCATCGAGGACATCCGCATCACGAAGGATCCGGTAGAGCTAGAAAAGCTGGAGGAGATCGCGGCGCTTGCTAACCAGGCCTTGGAAGACCTTCTTGCCGCCGGCGAGCTGCGGGCGGGTCGCACGGAACGCGAAGTTGCCGCCGATCTGGAATTCCGCATGCGCATCCTAGGTTCCGAGCGAGTGAGCTTCGATACCATCGTGGCCTCTGGCCCGAACTCTGCCATGCCACACCACGGCGCGGACGATCGCGTGATCGAGGATGGGGACTTGGTTACCATCGATTTTGGCGCTCACCTGCGCGGATTTAACTCTGACTGCACCCGCACCTATGTCGTGGGTATGGCAAACGACTTTGCCAAGGAGATCTACGATGTGGTGCTGCGCGCCCAGCAGGCCGGCGTCGAGGCTGCGGTAGCGGGCACGTCGCTTTCCGATGTCGACGCCGCCTGCCGCAACGTTATCGCCGATGCCGGATACGGCGACTACTTCGTCCACTCCACCGGGCACGGCGTGGGCTTGGACGTGCATGAAGCACCCTTTGCCGCCACGACCGGTAAGGGCGAGCTGGCGCCAGGGATGACGCTGACCATCGAACCGGGCGTGTATGTGCCGGGCAAGGGCGGCGTGCGCATCGAAGATACGCTGATTATTACCGATGGAGCCCCGAAGATCATTACCGCCGCCTCCAAGGACTTTACTGAGCTGCCCGCATAGGTAGGCTTGGCCCCTGCGGCTCCTCCCTTTCTTGGGAAGAGATTTTAGGGGGTACCGGTGGCCTGCGGGTGCGGGCTATCCGGTAGGCTTATACTTTGCTTTCAACCTTTCAACCACAATATTCGGGAGTTTAACCGCAATGGCTGATACTACTGATTTCAAGAACGGACTCGTTCTCAAGATTGACAACAAGCTGATGCAGATCACCGAGTTTCAGCATGTTAAGCCGGGCAAGGGCCCAGCATTCGTGCGCACCAAGCTGAAGGACGTCGTCTCCGGAAAGACCGTGGACAAGACCTGGAACTCGGGTGTCAAGGTAGAAACCGCCACGGTGGACCGCCGCGACATGACCTACCTGTACAACGACGGCACCAGCTATGTCGTCATGGATGAAAAGACCTTCGAGCAGTTTGAGCTTTCGCCGGATAAGTTCGGCGATGCCGCACGTTTCCTGCTGGAAAACATGCGCGTGCAGGTCTCCTTCTACGAGGATGAGGCATTGTTCGCGGAGCTTCCTATCTCCGTCGACCTCAAGGTAGAGCACACCGAGCCAGGCCTGCAGGGTGACCGTTCCTCCGGCGGCACCAAGCCCGCCACGCTCGAGACCGGCGCCGAGATCCAGGTCCCGCTGTTCATTGAAATCGGCAATGTACTAAAGATCGATACCCGCACCGGCGAGTACCTGTCCCGCGTCAACAACTAGGGCCTTATCTTGTCTGATAACACTGCTAAGCGGGATATCAATCATAAACGGCATACCGCGCGCTACCGGGCGCGCCGGCGCGCAGCGGATATCCTCTATGAAGCGGAGAACCGGGACGTCGATCCCGTCGCCATTGTTGAGGATCGCGTTGCTTTGGCGCGCGAGGATCGCCACGCTGTAGCGCCCATCGCGGACTACACCAAGGTCATCGTCCAAGGCGTAGCAGAAGAGCTAGACGCTATCGATGACACGATCTCGCGTTACCTTTCCCAGAATTGGGAGTTGCACCGCATCCCCGCCGTCGACCGCGCTATCCTGCGCCTTTCGGTCTGGGAGCTATTGTTTAATCCGGATGTTCCCACCGCGACGGCCGTCGTGGAGGGCGTGGAGCTGGCCTCGCAGTATTCCCACGATCAAGCCGCACCGTATATCCACGCGGTCTTGGATGACGTCGCGCAATCTCGTTCCGAGCTAAGCCCGATGAATAACGGCGGCGATGAGGAAGAAAGCGACGCCGCGGGATCCGAAGACTCCCATGCGGACCCTGCGGCTTCGACGCACGCAGAGGCGCCAGGGGAGTCAGAGGAGCCCGAAGAGTCAGCCCCGGCTGCGGAAGCGGAAGCAGACGCGGAAGAGGAAAACTCCTAAATCAAACCGTTCCCCGTCTCCCGCTGCGCTATGCCGCGGGAGACAGCCGGTTCGCACGGCCCCAACCGTGGCGTTTGTACAATGATTGCCATGGGTAAATTTAAGATCAAAGATGCGCTCGACCTCCGCGCCGGAAAGACCTTTCAGCTTGCCGATGTCGATCCCACGGCGACTCCAGGATTCGATGGCTCAAAGTCTGACTTAGAAGACCGCTTCAAACACTATGACGATGAGCTCTATGATTTGCAGGAGCGCCTTTTTGCTAATGGCAGGGCGCATGCCGATGATGCACCCTCGCTTTTAGTAGTCCTGCAAGGAATGGATACCTCCGGCAAAGGCGGGGCCATTCGCCATGTCTTTTCCGTCTTTGATCCGCAGGGCACGAAGACCGTCGGTTTTGGCAAGCCGACGGAAGAGGAAATGAAACACGATTTCCTGTGGCGCATCCGCAAACACGATCCGGTTCCTGGGCAAGTCGTGGCCTTTGACCGGTCCCACTACGAAGACGTGCTGATTCAACGCGTGCACGAGTGGGTGGATGAGGAAGAGATCGACCGCCGCTTTGAGGCGATTCGTGAGTATGAGCAAGAGCTCGCCGGAAAGCGGGTAAAGATCTTGAAGGTCTTTTTGCACATCTCGCCGGAGTTCCAAAAGGAAAACCTCATTGAGCGGACCGAGCGCGAGGATAAGTACTGGAAGTACGATCCTTCAGATCTTGAAGAGCGCGGCTATTGGAATAAATACATGGCGGCCTATGAGGATGCCATCCGCCGGACGGATGAGCTTTGGGCGCCGTGGTTTGTTATCCCCACGGATAATAAGAAATACGCGCGCATGGCCTTGAAGTACCTCATTGTTGATGCACTGCGGCACCTGAACCTGTCGTGGCCTGCGCCCGAATTCGATCCGGAGGCAGAAAAGCAGCGCATCCTCGACGCGGACTAGGCACTAGCCGCGGCGCCTAGAGCCCAAGAGGGCAAGGCGCCCCAAAAATCCCCGCACCGTCGCCGCGCCCTAGCACGCGAATGCGCGAGGCGGGGCGAAACAAGTGCGGGGGAGAAGGCCATAGGTAAGGCGGCTTAAGCGTTGTCGGACGGCGTGGAGTTTTCCTCGCTGCCGTTTCCGGCCTTCGCAGCGGTTTCAGATCCGAGCTTGGCCATTTCCTCGGCGGCAGACACCATGGCGTCCTGGCCGTTGATGACGGCGTCGACGGCCTTCTTCAAAGCGGTGGTAAGCTGCTCATCGGTCATTCCGGCGGCGGCGGGAATATCGCGCTCGGTGCGGACGACGAGCATATCGTCGTGCTCAGAAATAACGGCTCGCGCGCCGAATGCGACAGAGTTGATCTGGTTGGCAGCGAGGAAGAGCCCGGCATCGGCCTTGGAGAACGAGGCATCGGTTGGCACGTCGCAGCGCACGATGATAACGGAATCCAAGACCGCAAACATGGTGGGCAGGCCATTGAGGTTGGCGGTGGCGGCGTCGATTTCGCCTTCCACCTTGGTTAGCTCAATATCGAAGGTGCCCATGGCAGCAACGACGCGGTCCAGATCGACCTCGGGCAAATTGTTTTCGGTAGATGCGGTGGATGCATTAGTCATGGTTATGCTCCTCCCAGGTGACAAGCTGTGGGTAGTGCTCTTCAACAAAAGCCATGGACTGCAGCATGGAGTCCAAGGTGGACATCACGAAGGCACCGATCTGGTTGCGGGACAGGCCATGGGAAATGTTGATTTCGCGCACGCCGGAGACGGCCAGATTATTTTCGGACGATTCAAAAAAGCGCAGGGTCGGCGCGAAGTGCTGTTGGTTCCACTTGTTGAGAACCATGAGCAGTTGTGGGCCCTCCGAGGCTGGGGCATTACCGCGCCAGACGGAGTCCGCCACGAGGACATCGTCACGCACCTGCAGGGCAATAGCGATATTGGAAAAGCCGGTGCGCAGGATCTTTACCGTTTCACCTTCGCCGACGGTCTGTTCTTCTACGCGGTACTCGAGCTTTTCGGAGTCAAAAATCTCACCGATGCGCTCGAGGGTGACATCCTCAATGGGCGTATCGGGATACAGGGTTGGTTCTTCAGACACGTAAGTAGTCTCAATCCATGTACTAATCGGGGATAATGGTCAACCCTTTCTAGTTTACCTAACTACACCGGCGCTTTCTGGCAAGTGAGGATTGCGGCAGGTCTTGTTCACAGTCCGGCACGCGGACCGAAGTACGTGACTGGGGTTGCCCGCAAATCGTGGACACGTAGTAGAGCTACCTAGCGGTTAGGCAGCGATTTTTTCTTCGTTTCTGGTT